>JAAZKR010000187.1 GCA_012799725.1 Oligosphaeraceae bacterium
ATTGTGTTAAGCATGGAGCCCATGGAAGCACTGCGTCAGATGCCCTATTTAGGGGCGAAGGGCGTGCTTGTCTCTAACACCGTCAGCATTTGCAATATCGAGCAATATCCGGAACAAGAGGAGCTATTAGCAGAATTGCGCCGCGCTCCCGAGCACTTGCTCATAGACGCTGATTCCATGGCCAAGGAAGCCGGCAGTTCCCGCGCCGCCAATATGGTTTTGCTGGGCGCGCTGGCCAACTGCCTGGATCTGGACAAAGACCTGCTCAGCAGCAGCATGGCACAATTCTTTGCAAGCAAGGGTGACAAAGTGCTGCAGAGCAACTTGGCCGCATTCCAAGCTGGGGCCGCCTGTCACGCAAGCAAGCAATAAGCAGCATTCCGGCCTAAGCATCCAAAGCTTGCCAGGCCACCAAGTTTATCATAGACCAGGGAACAATCAATGTCAGACCACTCTGAAGCCAATTTAGAAGCCCAACAATCCGCCGAAGACATACGCGCTCAGCGCCTGCAAAAAAGCGCTCGTATGCAAGAGGCAGGCATCAATATTTACGGTGGACGCGTCGAAGGCTTAAGCAAAATCGAAGACGTACGCCAGGCCTTTCTTGCTCTGCCGGAAGGTGGCGAGGAAAAACTTCACTTTAAGATCGCCGGACGGCTCATGGCCCGGCGCGTCATGGGCAAGTCTCTTTTTGCCAACCTGAAAGATCAAAATGGCAATTTGCAGCTCTATGCGCAGCAAAATACGCTGGGCGAAGAGAACTACAAATTTTTCAAAGAGCTTGATATAGGCGACATAATCAGCGCTTCAGGCTATGCTTTTCGCACCCGCAGCGGCGAGCTTAGCCTGCATGTGGAAAGCTACGAGCTGCTCTCAAAAATCCTGCGTCCGTTGCCGGAAAAGTATCACGGGCTGCGAGATATGGAACAGCGCTATCGTCAGCGCTACCTAGACCTGATCATGAACGACCCGGTTCGGCGCTGTTTTGAAATGCGCTCCAAAATCATCAGTGAAATCCGCCGCTATCTTGAGGACAAAGGCTTCATGGAAGTAGAAACCCCCATGATGCAAACTCTAGCCGGCGGCGCCGCCGCACAACCCTTTAAAACCCATTATAATGCATTGGACTGCACCATGTATCTGCGCATTGCACCGGAGCTCTTCCTAAAAAGACTGCTCACCGGCGGCTTTGAAAAGATTTTTGAAATCGGCAGAAACTTCCGTAACGAAGGCATGGACCGGCGCCATAACCCGGAGTTCACCAGCCTGGAGCTCTACGAGGCATACTCGGATTGCCGCGGCATGATGGAGCTGCTTGAGGATATGATATGCCATGTTGCTGAAAAAACTGTGGGCGGCCTGGAACTCAGGCATGCTGATGACAAGTGCATCAGTTTGCGCCGTCCTTGGCGTCGTGTGCCTTACCAAGACCTCATCAAAGAGAAAATGGGAGCGGATTGGTATGAGCTCGATTTGGCCATACAGCAGGAAAAAGCCCGCGCCATGGGTCTGCAAATCAGCGCTGATATGGACAGCGTCACCGTCACTCACGAGGTCTATGACCGCCGTATAGAAGGCAATCTCATCCAGCCCACTTTCGTCACCAGGCTGCCGGCTTTCCTGGTGCCGCTGGCTAAACGCTGTGCGGACGCGCCGGAGCTGGTCGATGTTTATGAGCTTATCATTAACGGCCAGGAAATGTCCCCGGGATACTCGGAGCTTAACGACCCCAACGAGCAACGCAGCAGATTTGATGCTCAGGCTATAGGCTGCAGTGATCAGGAAGGTGAAGTGGACCGCATAGACGAGGATTTCCTCTGCTCACTGGAGTATGCCATGCCGCCGGCCGGCGGCCTGGGACTGGGCATAGACCGACTCATTATGCTGCTCACTGGCGAGGAGTCAATACGAGATGTCATACTCTTCCCACAAATGCGTCCGCTAAAGTGAAGACCAACCGGAGTTCATAAAGCTGTCGAGCTTTCGGCACCCCGAGACAGACAGGAAAAAATAAGCCCGTAAAGCAATAACTTGTGCTCGGTTCAATTTTAACTGCGAGAACCTATTTGCGCAGTTTCTCACGGCAATAGCATCGGAATTAGTCATGGCAAAACTACTCATTCAGGAAGGCTACCGCAGCGTAGGTGAATTCAGCATCCCTGAAGGCGAGTCCGTCATCGGCAGACATCCCGATAACGCACTGTACCTTGACCGCGATGAAGGCATCTCCAGGCAGCATTGCCGCATTACCAGAAACGGCAATCTGGTCACCCTGGAAGACCTTAATAGTCGCAATGGCACCTTTGTCAATTCCATGCCGGTGCGTGTGCCCATAGACCTGAAACATCAAGACACCATACAAATAGGCAATATCCTATTAATCTTTTCAGTGTCAGCGCAAAATGCCGACGAGATGACCGGTCTTTTCGCCGGTGAGAAAAAGAGCTCCGACGAGCTCGGCTTTGTCAGCCTGGTCGTGAACAAGCTCAAAACCAATATTGCCCGCGTTGTCCAAGGTAAAGACCAGGAGATTGAACGGGTGTTGGTCGCCTTGCTCAGTGATGGGCACGTATTGCTTGAAGACGTGCCCGGCGTGGGTAAAACCAAGTTGGCCAGAGCATTGGCGCGTTCATTGCGCACCGACTTCAGACGCATACAGTTCACTCCTGACATGCTGCCCAATGATGTCTCCGGAGTAAGCGTCTATAACGAGGCCATCAAAGGCTTCAGCTTCATACCCGGCCCTATCTTCGCAAATATAGTATTGGCAGATGAAATTAACCGTGGTACGCCCAGGGTGCAATCCAGCCTGCTGGAGTGCATGGCGGAATCTGCCGTGACCGTTGACGGCACCTCGCATATCCTGCGCAAGCCCTTTTTCGTTATCGCCACTCAGAACCCCATTGATTTTCACGGCACTTACCCGTTGCCAGAAGCACAGCTTGACCGTTTTCTGATGCGCCTAAGCATGGGGTATCCGGATTTCAAATCCGAAAAGGAAATACTCAATACGCAGATGCTTTCAGACCCCCTGAACGCTATTGAGCAAGTTGCCGATGGCAATGACATCCTGCATTGCCAGGCGCACATACGCAACATACATGTCTCCGAGCCAGTCAAGGACTACGTGCTCACCATCATCGCTGAAACCCGCAAGCATCCGGCTTTCAACTATGGTTGCAGTCCCAGAGCCTCGCTGGCCCTACTGCGTGCCAGCCAAAGCCTAGCCGCCATCAGAGACAGAGACCACGTCATACCCAGGGACGTCAGAGACTTGGCCGTGAACGTATTGGCCCATAGGCTGCCGCTGAAACTGCAAGCTAGAGCAGAATGGGCCTCGTCAAACCAAGTCGTACAAAGCATTATTACATCCCTGCCCATGGAAAGATGGGAAAAAGCCTGATTCCATAAGCCCCGAATTTGCAATAGTCAGGCTAGTGTGCAAGAAATGGTTAGCGTGTGAAGATTTGTGGTAAATACGAATAACTTTAGACCAAAGCATTTTTGTCATTGCTCATTAGTCATTGGTCAATCAGACTGATCCAACTAATCTGTCTGACTTGTCCAACAGGGCTGCCCCCTGTAAATTTTATGAGTTTTCCGAGTTTCAAGCGTTCTTATCGCGTCCGTGTTAGCTGTCATCGTCAAATTCGCCCCAAACTTTTTTGTGTAGTTCATGGTTAAAACTCCCCAGCCTCGGAGAGGCGGCATTAGTGTCTAACTTGGGATATAACACGGCGACAAGTGAAGCCACACAAATCCAATGCCCTTCCTTTGCTTCAAGCCTATATTGTTAGCACCGATTCATGTGTCACCGCGCCGAGGCTTTGATGCTGGGAAAGATGCCATGCCCGGGCTCCGTTTCGCTTCACCTGTTTACTCATGGCACCACCTCTGCGAGGTTGTTTTTTCCACAAACTCAAATCATTGCATAATAACATCTTACCCTAAAATAAAACACCTGTTTCCCTCAAAATTTGACCAATAAAACAATTTAATGCTTATGGACACCAGTCCACTCCAATTTTTCCGTGGGAAAATATGGGGTGTAAGTGTCGGCTCATCCTGAGCTTTCCTTGAGTTCTATACTCCTGCTTCACCCTCCCAACCTCATACATAACGTTTCACACATTACCAAGCAATGAAGCTGGCAAAATACATATGGCCTACTTGGCGCGGATGGATTATCCTTGCCAGCGCCATAATCTGGTTTTTCATCTCATTGGTAAACCAGACTCTGTTCGCCTTTCTGCTTGCATCTTTCTCTGCTGCCCTCTGTTTGGTCAGCTTTGCCAGTGCTTTGTTTTCGCTACGCGGCATAAAGGTACGCCGTGCGCCTTCAGGTGACGCCAATGTTGGCCAGATTATTTCTCTGCCCTTAGAGATCATCAATTTGCATAGGCGAAGACGTCAGGACCTGATCGTCCAGGAAGAGCTTTTCTGTACACCGGAAAAACTTAGCCTTCATGTACTGCCGCCACTGCCACGCAAGGGCAAAACCATATTGGACCGCAGGGTCTTAGCCGTGCACCGCGGCGAATTTAAGCTCAATGAAGTTGTATTGCGCAGCGGCGATCCGGCCGGTCTCTTCTTCCGCGAACGCCGATTTTCACTGCCGGCGCCGCTGGTTATTTACCCGCCACAACTGCCGATCTCAGACTTGTTTTTGCACAAATATGAGGCCTCGCCAGCCAGCACCGGCCAGCCCATCAGCACTGCCGGCACCAGTCAGGACTTCTATGGCGTGCGCGAATACAATATCAATGACGCCATGCGCTATATACATTGGCGCAGCAGCGCCCGCCATGGCAAGCTGATGGTAAAAGAATTTGAACGCAATGCTGTTGCGGCAGCGGCCATTTTAGTTGATGCCCAAGAGCAATTCGTCAGCAAGGCCCTGCTCTCCAATCTGGAATATCAGATACAGGCCGCCGCCAGCATCGCCGCTCACTGCGCCGGTCTTTACTGCTCACTGAGCTTCGCGGCCGGCGGCAGTAAACTTAGGCTCAGTCCACCCAAAGCAGCTGCCTCGGCCAGACAGAATATCCTATACAACCTGGCCGCCATCAAGCCGGGCAATGTCGCCCTGCTCCCGGCACTCAACGCCTTGCTGCCCATGCTGAGCAAAAACACGGTGGTTTTCTGTCTCAGCTTGAGTGACAGCCCAGCTCTGCGCCTGGCCTTGGACGCCCTGCTGCATGCCGGCATGGATGTGCGCTGGTGCCTGGCTCCCAGACAAAGCTTCAGCGCAAAAAAGGAAAAAGTTCAAGAGAAACCAGCTGCAATCACCCGGGAAAGCATCCTCAAGCCCATACATGTCTCACCGGAAACCAATCTGGAACAGGCCTTGAATTTGGCCATGACCATATAAGCTAACCCAACCGACTCAAATCGGCTTTTAACATGGCGCAAAATGCAGCCAACAAAGGAATAAGTATGTCCAACAATCGTCTAATCTTGAACTTGCCGCGTTTTCCCAAGCTGATTTTGACACCCTTCATCGTCTGTGACGGACAGCGTTTACAAACGACAAATTGCGTGATTAACCAAAAAGAAAACAATATTCACGTTAGCTGTAAATATCCCAATGACTGTCAAGAAGACTTTTATCTGATCAAATACGAACAACACTACTGTTGCAAGCGCTACTTCAAAAATGGCGAAAATGAGATAAAATTAAACGAATTGGGACTGGAAATCAAAGACATCTCATTTGGTGCGGATGCGACCAAAGACTATTTTTATCATGCCGAAAATCCGCGCATTTATGAAAAAATGTGCATTCCTGTTGACTATGACCGCTGCAACCCAGAGGCCTCCAAAGACAGCGGTTTTGACGCAGTAGCCGGCAATCGCTGGGCAGACCCCGGCGTGGTGCATGAACGCATAGGACGTTCACCCTACCAGCCCTTTCCGGCCATACTATTGAGTAATTATGATTCCAGGCTGGGACTGGTGCACGGCACGCTCAGCCAAAAGGTTTTCTACCATAGTTATCTGGTTGCGCATCAGAGTGAAAAATTGATATTTACCGCATATTCCGGCTTCAAAGCCATAGACGCGCTGCAATGCCAATCGGGCAAAATCCTCGTAGATGAATGGTATCTGGGACAATGCGAACAAGCCGATGACTTGGAAAAAATCTTCGAGCCATACGCTGCCGTGTTGCGTAAACATCTGCCCCCCTTGTATGGTGCCAGTAATATCAATAGACACTCGATGGTCTGGGGTTCCTGGAACGATGGCATCTTACGTAACATCTCCGACGAAATGATCCTTAAAGAGGCCGCCTACTTGAAGGAAAACTTCCCCATGGTAACTTGGATACAGCTTGATGACGGCTATGCGGTGCACACTCCGCCCGCGCATGGCCTGGGAATGCCATATGAAGGTGAAGCCGGCCTGGATCAGAAAAAATTCCCCGCAGGATTGCGTAACTATGCCGACCGAATCAAGGAACTGGGCCTGCGCCCGGCCATCTGGATCGGCGGCTTCTGCCCCAAGCACACACCTATCTACAAAGACCACCCGGAATGGTTCATAAACTACGATTACCGCGTCCCGGCTTCAGCCCCACTGGATGTCAGCCAGCCTGAAGTGCAGCAATATATAGAAAAAGCACTGGATTACTTTTTCAAGGAATGCGCTTTTGATGGCATGAAACATGACTTCTGGAGTTATGCCTTCGAAGATAGCCATGACCTGCTTAAATTCAAAACCGCTTCCGGTTATGAATGGCGCAGATGGTGGTTGCAGGAAATCCGCAAACGCTTGCCAGATAACGGCTACCTGCAAACCGGCTGCGATATCGTCATGGGAAATCCGTTCCTGGCGGAGTATTTCACCAATTATCGCTACGGCATCGACATAGGCAGCGGCAACTGGGACTATGTAAAGACGAATTTCCTCTGGGGCGTGGCTTGCTTTGCCACTCATACCGGCGATCTTTTTGTGCCTAACAGTGATTCGGTGGGACTTTTCCCCGGCTTGGATGACTGCGACGCTATGTTCTGCCTGAACTATTGCTTGATTACACGCAGCATGGTGGAAATCGCCGGCAAGCTAAGTGAAACGGACCCCGAACATCCTCGCCTGAAAAATCTGCGCAAAGCTACCTGCTGCCCGAATAATGGCCAAGAGGTCTTTTTTGCACGCTATGACTATCGCGACAAGCAACAAAAAGTGCCGCAGATCATCTTCTTGAAAACCCCGCATTTCAGCTGTCAGGAAGCTGTGCCCAGCTTGCCGTTGCGCACATTGGCACTCTTCAACCTGGAAGACGAAGAAGCCATAGTCAAATTCAACGCTCAAGACCTGGGCTTGGAAAAAGACGAATACTTACTTACAGATGTTTGGAGCGGTAACACCGTTCTCTTGCAAGGTGAATGCAGCATGAAGCTGGAAGCGCACGGCAGCAGACTGCTGACAATCAGCAAAAACAAAGAAAAACAAATACTGGATGCCAACTTGAAGATCGAAGCCGGCAACGGACAAGACCTGTACCTGCCCTGGGGCGGGAAGGCCGAATTCATCTTGAGCTCGGAACTGAAAAAACTTGTCTGCAACGGCAAGGCTGCCGATTTCACCTGCAAGAAACAAGAGCATAACTACTGCCTGAAATTCACGGCAGCGGCCAACACAAGCCTGCAACTGCTCTGGCGCTGACAAGCACCTTGAAAACGGTTATATTATGCTTTCGCCGTTATCGCTTTATCAGCTGCCGGTTTTTTCCCGCAAAAAGAAGGAATGAAGATGATTACGAATATTTTTGATGACAAAGTCAGCTTGGGTAGGGCCGCTGCGGCCTGCGGTGCAGAATACATTCGCAAGGCCATTGCTGCGCGTGGTGCCGCCAACATCATCGTGGCTACGGCAGCCAGCCAGTTCGAGCTACAAGAAGCCTTGATCGCTGAACCAGGCATAGATTGGTCAAAAGTACGCATCTTCCATCTCGACGAATATATCGCATTGCCCGAGGATCACCCAGCCAGCTTCAGGAAAAATTTGCGCGAGCGCCTGATAGCAAAATTACCTGCCCCGCCGGCAGCCTTCTTCCCCATTGACGGCAATGCCGAAGACTTGGATCAAGTCGTCGCTAAATTGGGCGAGGAATTGGAAAAATACCCCATTGACGTCGCTTTTATAGGCATAGGCGAAAACGGACATATCGCTTTTAATGACCCACCAGCGGACTTCGACACCGAATTGCCATTCCTAAAAATCAGGCTGGATGAGGCCTGCCGCCGCCAGCAACTCGGCGAAGGTTGGTTCCCAACCTTGGAAGACGTGCCTAAAACAGCTTTGACCATGAGCGTCAAACAAATTATGAAGAGTGCCGCCATTATCAATACCGTCCCGGACCTGCGTAAGGCTGACGCCGTGCAAAAGGCACTTGAAGGGCCGATCACAAATATGTGCCCTGCTTCCATACTGCGCGAACATCCGGATTGCCATACTTTCCTGGATAGAAACTCGGCCTCAAAGCTAAAAAACCAATGAGGGACAAAAGCCACCGGCTCGCCAAACAAGCTGAAAGAACAAACCACCAGCGCCAGCCGCACTTTCCATCCTTCGTACAAATCTAAACGCCATGACCATGCCTCATTTATCACCTGAACGCGATGCCGACCTGTTACAGAAACTACAACAGGGCTTCGAGCATTGCTTTGCCAAAGCGCCGGAAGTGCTCAGCCGTGCGCCAGGACGCTTGGAAATCTTGGGCAATCACACTGATTACAATCAGGGCTGCGTGTTGAGCATGGCCGTAAACCGTGCCATGCATGTCGCCGCCGCACCGATAACCGGCAGTACAACAGTTTGCCATATAGTGGACTTGGCTAATGGCAGTCGCAGACAATTCGATCTGCTCGAACTGCAAGACCCACAACCAGGTGACTGGTGCAACTACATCAAAGGGCTGATCGTAGAACTGCAAAACAGAGGCATACAAGTACCGCCCTTTGAAGCCACCATGCTTGGCACAGTGCCACTGTCAGCCGGCATGAGCAGCTCAGCCGCCTTGGAAATGGGCATGCTCCTGGCATTGCTGAAAATGGCCGGAACTGAATTGGATTGGCTGGAAATGGCCAAAATCGGACAGTCATGCGAAAATAACTACGTCGGCGCAAACACCGGATTGCTGGATCAATTCAGCTCACTCAAGGGAAAGAAAAACAATCTTATACATTCAGACTTCCGTTCCATGCAGGTAAAACACGTGCCTATACCGGCGGGAACAATATTCGTAGTGGCAAACTCAATGGTCAAACACGACCTGAGCAAAGAATACAACGAACGCCGCCAAGCCTGTGAAACGGCATTGCAGGCCTTCGGCGAGGGCAAAGACGCCCCAAAGGCGCTCAGAGACGTCTCGATGAAAGAACTGGAAATGTTCAGGCATAAGATGCCGGATACGGCCTACCTGCGCGCTAAACACGTGATTGGTGAAATGGAAAGAGTAGAACTGGCTTGCAGAGCTCTGCATGAAAACAACCTGCATGAATTTGGCAAACTCATGCAAGAATCCCAGAAAAGCTCACAAAAATACTTCGAAAACAGCTGCACTGAAATTGATGCACTGATCGAAATCGGAGCAGAACTTCCGGGATACCTGGGAGCAAGACTCAGTGGCGGTGGCTTTGGCGGCATCTGCCTGCATCTGGTAGAAAAAGACTACGCGCAACAATATATAAACCGCCTGACTGACAAATATCAGAGCAAATTCGGCATTAAGCCAGATGTGATGCTCTGCCAAAGTGATGATGGTGCAACCTTGATTGCTTGAATTCAAAGACCGCAGGAAGCAATATGTTTGATAATCTGACCGGAAGATTCCAAGAAGCTTTTCGCAAGCTGACCGGGAAAAAAGAGCTCAGCGAAAAAAATATGAGCGAGGCTTTTGCTGATATACGCAATGCCTTGCTTGAGGCGGATGTCAACCTCGAGGTTGTCAACCAGTTCATGGATGATGTCAAGCAGGCCTGCATAGGGCAGGAGGTGCTTAAAAGCGTCACCCCCGGGCAGCAAACTGTTAAGATCGTGCATGATAAGCTCATCGAGCTTATGGGCAGCAGCACCGCTGAATTAAACCTGGGCGGGGAACCTGCCGTCATTATGCTATGTGGACTGCATGGCAGCGGCAAGACTACAACCAGTGCTAAACTAGCACATTTTCTGCAAAAAAAACATCGTAAACGCGTTATGCTGGCGGCATGCGACGTCTATAGACCCGCCGCCATAGACCAGCTCGAAGTGCTGGGCAGGGAACTGAGCTTGCCGGTCTATTCCGACCGACAATGCCAAGATGTCCCCCTACTCGCCCAAAGAGCCCTGCAAGAGGCCAAAGATCGTGGGCGAGACCTGCTTATAATCGATACTGCCGGTCGCTTGCAAGTTGACGAAATACTTGTGCAAGAGCTGGTTGAACTCAAAGATATCGTAAGGCCACATGAAATTCTGCTTGTAGCCGATTCTGCCTTGGGACAGGAAGCTGTATCGGTAGCAAAGCACTTCGATCAGGCTTTGGACCTAAGCGGCATCATACTTACCAAGTTAGACGGCGATGCTCGTGGCGGTGCGGCCCTGTCTATGCGCCAAAGCACCGGCAAGCCCATTAAATTCGTCACTGTCGGCGAAAGAATCATAGACCTGGAAACCTTCCACCCTGACCGCATGGCCTCCAGGATCCTGGGCATGGGTGACGTGGTCAGCTTGGTAGAAAAAGCCGCCGAGCAGATCAAGGAAGAAGAAGCCCAAGCCCTGCAACAGAAAATCCTTGATAGCACCTTTAGCTTTGACGATTTTCTCGATCAACTCAACCGCGTGCGGCGCATGGGCGGGCTTATGTCGCTGCTCAAATTCATTCCTGGCATGAATCAGTTGCCCAAAGAAGCTTTAGACGAGAAAAGCATGAAGCGCACCGAAGGCATGATTCACAGCATGACCGTGGCGGAGCGCAAACTGCCCGAAATCATCAATAACTCACGCAAACGCCGCATCGCTCAAGGCAGCGGTCACAGCATTGAAGAAGTCAATCAGACCATCAAGCAATTTATGGAAATGCGCAAGGTCATGTCTCAGATTGCCGGGGGCAAAGTGAATCCCGCCGTACTGAACCAGATGCTTAATCCCACCGCTCATACAGGGCAGGGCATGGGGTCTGCCACGCCCTACGCTGGCGGTGGCTATGCGGGAGGCGACAGCCCCGCTGAAGCCAGAAGAAAAGCCTTGGAAAAAGCCAGAAGAGACGCGCGCAAAAAAATGGCTAAAGCCTCGAAGAAGAAAAATCGCCGCAAAAAGTAATGCGCGGCTGGCACATTCTTCCCGCATTGGCGATAGAATGTTAACAGTCGCCCATTTCTCTTTGTGAGTTCGCCTGTTTCGGTGTTCAACAAATCATCAAGGAGTTTTACATGCCTCGTATTCCCATCGCTTTACAGATGTATTCGCTGCGCCATGATTTTACCAAAGCGCCCTTGGCAACCATGCAGGCAGTCAAGGACATGGGTTATGAAGGCGTCGAATTTGCCGGAGCACCCCAGTATTGCCAAGAATTCTACGCTGGCTTGCTCCGACAGACCGGACTGACCTGCTGCGGCTGGCACACCCCTTGGGAGCTGGTGCAAGAGGACAAGCTGCAAAAGACCATTGAGCTCAATCGTTATGTGGGAAACCGCCGTATCATCATCCCTTGGCTGGACGCAAAATCACATCAGGAATGGGTAGAATTGGCCGCAAAGATGAACAGGCTAGCCGACAAGCTCGCGCCCTATGACATGCGCTGTGGATACCATAACCATGCCGCTGACTTTGAGCTGCTTGATGGCCGAAGACCATGGGATAGTTTTGCGGGAAATACCCAGAAAAATGTTATCCTGCAACTGGATACCGGAAACGCATTCGCCGGCGGTGCCGACCCCCTGCAAACACTGCAACAATATCCGGGCAGAGCGGAAACCATACACCTGAAACCATATAGCAAAAATCCGGAAATTGCTTTTAAGGCACTGATTGGTGAAGATGATACACCCTGGGCCAAAATCCTGGATTTCTGCAAAAATGAAGATAATACACAATGGGCTATCGTGGAATACGAATGTCCGGAAATTCCAGCCCTGGAAGCCGTGGAAAAATGCATAGCGGCACTGAAAAAAATAGGCTGCTGACCATCTAAAACAACTACTTAATCCGGATGCGGCACCCGGCGGCGGCATCCGGGGTTTGCCTCTCTCAGCTTTAAATTTTCAGCCTGTAATTCCCATGCCAGAAACGTCGGACATCAAAAAGGCAACCCCTGCCAAAGCGGACGATACCGTCTCCTCGATCGAGGAGACGGAACAGCTTAATGCCGACACGATCCGTAATACCACCGAAATCATCAAAGCTGAATACAATGGCAGCGAGATGCTTGCGGTGCCTGAGCGTACCCTTGAAGAACTGGGCATAGACTTGGGCAGCAACGCGCCGGATTTCAGCAGCATGGGGGAGATAGGCCGTGGTGGCACCGCTCTAGTCATGGGCGCAACCGATGCCGCCTTGGGACGCTTGGTGGCCGTGAAACTGCTACGCCCCGAGTATCGTTTCAGCCGGGCCCATATCGAGCGCATAGTGCGCGAAGCCAGAGCAACTGCCCAGCTTGAACACCCAAATATAGTTCCCATACACTCCTTGGGAGTGGACAAAAAATATGGCGTCTATTTCACTATGAAACAACAGCAGGGTGACACCTTGCGCAATGTTATCAGACAATTACGCGATGGGAACCCGGAGTATGTTCTGGAATATCCTTGGACCAAGATGCTGGCCATTTATCTCAAGACCTGCCAAGGAGTCTCATACGCACACAGCAAAGGCGTTATACACCGTGACTTAAAGCCGGAAAATATACTGGTGGGAAGATATGGCGAAGTCACCGTCATTGACTGGGGCTTGGTACGGAAAATGAAACCGGTAAAGACCTCGGTAGACGTCAGCCACGAAGGCATGTTCACTATCGAAAACAGCGATGTCAACAACGGAATTGAATTCGCCGCCAAGGGTTTGCAGAGCAATCTCACTCCGGACGCTTTCATCAACGGCACGCCCAGATACATGGCACCAGAACAGGCAGTGGGTTGGACTGCAAAGCTGGATCACAGATGTGACGTGTACGCCATGGGCGTCATTCTCTATGAAATACTGACTTTCCAGAACCCCTTCGATCACTATAAAGTGGAATCCGAGGTACTAAATGCTGTTACCGCAGGCAGATATCCCAACCCCAGACAGACCAAGCCCAACGGCAAGAATATCTCCGTAGAACTGGAGGCCATCTGCCTAAAGGCCATGGCTCTAAATCTTGAGGATCGTTATCAGACCATCACCGACCTCATTCATGATATCTATAACTATCAGAGTGAGCGTGAAGTCACCGCCTATAAGGCACCGTGGCATGCCAACCTGCGTAAGTGGGCAAGGCGTAATCAGATCAAAACCACGTTTATGCTCAGCACCGGCATTGCTGTCCTCGCCAGCTTGTTTTTAATTCTGGCGTTAGACCGGCTCAACTACTCTAAAAATATCCGCAAAGTACAATCACTTCGAGAAGAAGGCCAGCTCTGCCTGCAAGAATTGGGAACCATGCTCGACGAGCAGGCCGAGCCGCCGCAAATTGCAGCCAACACCAGTATCGAATATAGGAGTGTGACAAATGCTGACATTGAAGCGAAAGAAGCTGAACTGGTAAGTATATATGACCAAGCCTACCTCTTGCTCAATAGAATCTCCAGCATATCGCACAAAAAAAGCGGTATCATGGCGATCAAGCAGCAGATCATCCGCGAGAGGCTGCAATTTGCCAGGAAATATAGCCGCATCTCTGAAATCAGTCGCTGGATGCTGGTGGCAAAACATGAGTTTGGCAGCAAATTTGAATTAAGCTCGCCGGAAATGCAGAATTTCCTCAAAGATATGGAGGTACATCGTTGCGACAACTGCCGGCTACATATCGCCAGCCAGCCTTTCGGCGCAAAAATCCAATTCTTCCGCATACTACGAGACCCACTGAACAACTGCCTTAAACCGGAAAACCGCCCCTTGAAGATGCCCATGGCATCTTGCAGAGCAAGCTCATATCCGCTGCCAAGAGGAAATTACCTGCTGACATTCTTTCTGCCGGATCGGCCTCCGGTACTCTACCCACTGTTCCTACAACGCGGTGAAAACTTGGAACTCATTGTGCCTATGCCCAAAAATATCCCATTGGAGGGCATGGTCTTTGTACCCGGCGGCAAATCTCGGCTGGGCAAACACAGCCCACAAGGCACGCAGTATCGTGATATCACCCTGCCCGGGTTCTTCATCCTCGATAGAGAAGTCACATTCGCAGAGTATTTGGAATTCTGGAATAGCTTGAAGGGCGAAACCGAAAAAGCCAGGCATCGCAGCATGATCAGTCTAAGCAATGACAATGCTGCGTTCACTCCGGCCTGGTCTGACGATGGAAAGCTCATTGCGGGGATCGATCCAAATAGTCCGGTAGTAGGTATCAGCGCAAAAAGCGCCATGGCTTATTGTAGCTGGCTAAGTGCAAAAAATAATGGCGAGTTCCGTCTGCCCAACTCTGATGAATGGGAAAAAGCCGCTCGTGGCGTGGATGGCAGGCTCTATCCCTGGGGTGACCACTTTGACCCAAGCCTGGCCTTCACTAAGGAAAACCTGAGCGCTGTCCAAAGCTACCCACGTTTCGCACCGGCAAAACAATTTCCGCAAGACCAATCCATCTACGGCGTCTATGATATGGCAGGCAATGTGCGTGAATGGACCGCAAGCCCGAGCGACGACGGCAGCCAACAGTTTCAGATCAAAGGCGCAAGTGCCATGACAAGTGGCGGCATTCTCTCACAAGATGAAAGCGATAACGCTCCCTCCTGGCTCTCGGATGTGGGCTTCAGATATGTCATGAACTACGAATTTGAACGCTGGAACTGGGAAAAATTGGAAACTGCAGAATCCCACGAAGAAGAAGCCTTTGATAGTCGCGGCGAAATCCTTGAATGACGCGGCAGGCCTTTTCCTTAAAACCAAGGGCAAGGTCATTATCAGCAACGCTGTCTTTTCTCGGCACCATCGCCCCCTTGCAAGATATTTGCGACTTAGCCGCCTTTTTCAGAAAAGGACTGCAAAAAGCAGGCTTCACACACTTCAAAGGTTGCAGACCACCCCATTATACCAAATAAGGGCATCTGACCGCTTCCGGACATTTTCCGTGCCTGTTCCTGCTAGAAACTATCGCGATGCTATCGCCGCCAACCGTGAAGAAAT
>JAAZKR010000188.1 GCA_012799725.1 Oligosphaeraceae bacterium
GCAACAGGCATCGCCGGGTGCTCTCGCGTAATGCCCTGCACCGAGGACGCGGGGAGAGCCGTGTACTGGAAATCTGTACGCACGGTTCGACGAGGACTCCGGGTAACCCCCGGAGTTACTCTACTGCTTTTGCCAGGGCTTTGCTGGAAAAACGGGGACTTTTTGACAACGAGACCTATACTGCTTTCACGCACAAAGCCGGCCTGGTGCCTGGCAGTAGCCGTTGTTTGGGCTGGGATAGCCCGACAATAAACTCCAGCTCTGGCAGTCTATTCTCAGAGCAGAGTTTTGGACATGCCGGCTTTACCGGCACGTCTTTGTGGTTCGATACACAGCGCCAGCTTGCTATCATATTGCTTAGCAATGCAGTCTATCCTAGGCGCGAGTGTAAAGAAGTAGCCTTTGTACAAGAACGCCGCAAAATATATGACCAAGTAATGAAATATGCTCTGAGGCAAGCATAAGCATGATGCGGTAAGCAATGATTATTGCTTCTGTATGGCTGTCTGCATAACCTTTTTAAGCAAAGGTGCAGCTACTTTGCCGCCACCGCCGGCATTTTCTACTAGGGCAACGCCGATCAAGAACGGCTTTTCGTCCGGAGCAGCTGCCACGCACCATGCATGCGGTAAAAGCCCGCCGCCTACTTCTGCGGTGCCGGTTTTTCCCAATATGTTGTGGCCGGGAATTTGCAGCGCTCGTCCGGTTCCTTCCGGGGCATAGACACAGGCCTGCATGCCGGCAATGACATGGTTCTGCGCCTCAGGCTGCCAGTTGCAGGAACTCAGCTGTTGTTCTGGTTCGTCCAACAGCAATTTCGGTTGCATTTGCTTTCCGGTCAATAGCATGGCGTATGAGAGCGCCATTTGTAGTGGTGTCACCAACCATTTTCCCTGGCCTATGCCGGCATAGGCCGAATCAGCTTCGGTCCAATGCACAGACTTCTGCTGTTTTTTTTGCCATTGTGGTGAGTAGGCTATGCCTTCGGCCTCCTGACGGTATAAAATAGTGTTGAGCCTTCTGCCAAAGACAAAAAGGTCAGCGAGCTCGTCCCAACCTTGCGGCCCCATTTCCTGTCCGAGGCGGCAAAAGAAAACATTGCAGGACTTAGACAGGGCTTCGAGCAACGCTATGCTGCCATGCCCTTGACGTTTGTGACAGCTTATGCGGCGACCGCCACGCAACTCCAGAAAGCCCGGGCAATGATATAGCCGCTCACTTTGCAACAGACCTTTTTCCAGGGCGTAGATGGCCATGAATGGCTTAATGGTGGAGCCCGGCGGATAGAGTCCGGATACAGCACGATTGAACTGTGCGCCTTGACCGCTGTCCGGCTTGCTTGCATTCAGGTTAAAACCCGGACAGCTGGCAAGTACGAGCAGTTCCCCGGTTCCGGCGTCCAGCAACACTAACGCACCTTTGTATTCGCGTTCAGCGTAGAGCTCTTCAGCCAAGCTTTGTAGTTCCAAGTCTATAGTCAATGTGATATCATTGCCGTTAACAGCCGGTTTGGACTCAAGCACAGTATTTCGGAAAGAGAGCACATCGGTTTGCAACAGTTCGCTGCCGCCGCTGCCGCGCAACTCCGGATTTAAGAGATATTCTAGTCCGCTTTTGCCTACCGGTTCCTTGAAGTTGGCGTTCCAATAGTCTTTCAGGTCTGGCGTTTCCGGCTCGCCCGGGCGCGTATAGCCGCGCAGTTGCGAAGCCACTGTGGGATGAGCATACTGCCTTTTCCAAGAGAGCATCAGCTCAGTGCCTGGGAAGTCCAACCGGCGCGAATTCCATCGCGCCATGGTGTGCGCGTCCAGATCCTGCCATAAGGGGATAGGCATGGGAGTGCGCTTGTTCAAATGTGTGGCCAGTTGCTCGCGGTCGGGCATGAAGCGATAGTAGTCCGGCCCCAAATACAAGGCGAGTTCAGAAATAACTGCGCTGATCTTTTCCAAAGTGACTCGTCTTGTATCACGTGGATCGCGGATTAAGTCAGGTCTGATCACCAGGCTATACATGGGCACGGTGTAATTCAGACGATTGCCGTGGCGATCGCGAAGCATACCACGCTTAGCCGGCACATAGAGCTTACGAGTCTGCTGACGTTGACTCTGCAAAACAAAACTATGGTTTTGAAATATTTGCAGGGCGGCCAGACAGACTAGCAGGAGCAGGGACAAAGCGGTGAAAAAAGCCAATAACGCATAACTGTTGCGCTTGCGCCGTTGCGCCTCTGCGCAAATGTTATCGTTTGCTTGTATTGGCTGATTTTGTTCCGGCATGGCAGTGGTGTGCGTTTAGGCCGCAGGACTTGCGGAATTGCCTTTTTGTGGCTTTTGCAGCAGGTCTAGCAGTCCAAAAAGCAAAGGGCCGGCAGCCAGGGCATTGAGTGCCAAAGCCAAAAGCAAATAACGTGGCAGTAGAGCCAGACGCTGCATAATACTTAGACCACCGGCAAATAAAAGCAGCTGCAATAACACCGCACTCAGCGTGGCTGTGGCACAGGCGAAAACTGCTGCAATGTGAGCTTGCGCAAATCCGGAAAAGAATGGTTCGGCTAAAGACAAGATGAAGGCACAAGAGCCTAAGAGAAATACATTTGTGCCTAAAGCCTGAAATTGTAAAACATCAAGTATCAGTCCAGCTGGCAATGTTAAGAGCAAAACCCAGGGTAGGCTCATACGTAAACTCAAATAGGCGAAGAAGAGTAGGGCGGGATAGAACGGCAAAGTGGCATAATAACGCGGCATGACTGCCTGCAAGGCGGCAGTAAATGGCAAGAGAAAAACTATGGCGCAGAGTAGAAGTATATAATGCCGAAGACCGTGACGGGAAAAGAAAAATGCACGGATAAGCTCGGGATTGTAAATGATGTGAATCTCGAGCAGGCTGCGCTGACTTTTGTCTTTGACGGAAATATGCATCCTGGAAAATACAGCTGAAAAGATGATGGAAAAAGGGGGGGTCTGCTGGCTAAGGCTGAGTTGTAGCACAGGCAGAGTACTCGGCCTGTGAAAAAGCAGTCCGACTGATCTTGCCGTTTATGTTCTGCAACATGGGTTGTGCGTATCGGCTTGCGCCAAGTTTATGGTATTGCGACCAAGACATAGCGCAGATTTTCGAAGCTGGCGATAGGATGCACTTGGTAGCGTCTGGAGCCGGCGCTGTCGATCTCACTGCCGCTGATGCGCCCTATGGGTATATCGTCCAGCAGGTTTTCGTCACCCAGTGAGCAGGTCAGCACCTCATCGCCTTCTTCAACATCCTCAAAATCAGCACCGCTAATGGAATCTAACTGCATTTTTGGCGGTGGAAAAAAGAGATCGGCACCTTTGTCAGTTTTTCTGGCCGGACCATGTATCAGCCCCACCATGTTTTTTCTTGCCAGCTTGCAAGACAGTGAGAGCCGAGGGCTGCCTAAAAGCATCACTTGTGACTCTTTGGCGGCTGCATGACTGACGATGCCTACCAAACCCTCCGTGCTTATCACGGCATGCCCCGGCTTGAGTCCGTCGCTGTGTCCGCGATCAATCAAGATGCTGCCGTAATAATCGCTAAGCGGCAGGCGCCTTAACACGCGGCAGATAACGAGCGTATGTGATTTGGGGCTGCGTTGCATGCGCAGCAGCGTCTGTAGGGTAATGTTGTCTTGGCGCAGTCGTTCAGAGTCATTGTGTGCGGCATGCAATTCAATGCGTGCTTGAGCCAATTCTTGCAGCAATTCGTCACGTTCTTGCAGGCTCATGTTCTCCGGCAGTCCGCCCAAGGCTTCTCGGCTGACTCTGGCAGTGATTTCCGCCAGGGTTTTAGCCGGGGCGCTGCCCAGTGCCAGTAATTCACGCAAGCGTTGCTGTCTGCCTTCAGGTATGAAGAGAAACAGGGCAAGCAGAAGCAGAAAGGCCAAAAAATAAAAAAATTTACTGCTTATTTTAGACATGGCTGGTTCAGGCTGTTGGCCGGTTTTTTAATAGCCGTACTCACTCAGGGCTTCATTGCCCAGTTCGCGGCGCAGCAGCGCTTTAAGGTCCACGCTGACGCCACGGGTTACTCCATCGCTGATCTCAGTGCCTTGTTTAAGGCTTTGCTCAGCCCCCTCGAGCACTAGGCTGGTATAGAAGCCCAGGGCAGTGGGGCTCATCATATCCCTGCGCATCTCTTCACTTAGCGTTCCATTGTGTGCTGCCAGGATTTTCTGATAGATACGTCCCGGGCTGCTGATGCCATAGCCGGTGACGCTGCCGTCTTTCTCAAAGTTTCTAAACAGCGGGTTGACCTCAAAGATACCGTTATGCAGGGTTTCACAGAGTCCCGGTTTGTCGATCTGCAATTCAAACATACCTTCGCTGCATACCATTTTGCTTGACTGCACCGTTAAGGCATAGGCGGGATTAGGCAGATGCCAACCACTGAGTATATGTGCACAGGCGCCATTGTCAAACAGAATTTCAGTGTCGCAGAGGTCATAGCCTTTAACCGCTATGGGTTTCAGTGAGGGCATCTTATGTGAGTATCCGGTAGCGCGTACCTCTATGGGCTTTAGATTGACGATTTTAATCAGAGCGTCGCACATATGTACGGTTAAGAAGGAGATTGGCGAGTTTCTTTCGGCGAAGTCTGCGCTGGCAAAAAAGCGCGGCTCGTGATTGGGGTCAGCGACCAGTAAGCGGTCCAGCATGAACCAAGTGCCGCTTTGAAAGCGTCCGTAAAGCCCTTTCTGGTAGCGTGCTTCGGCCTCTTTGATGCGCGGGTCTTCGCGTTTGTGGAAGTCTATGCCCATGAGCCTGTCATTTTCTTTAGCGCATTGTATCATAGCGTGTGCGTCTTTGATAGTGGAGGCGGTGGGCTTGGGTACAACCACGTCCATACCGGCTTGCATGGCTGCGATGGCCGGTGCGGCGTGTATGTGATCCGGAGTGTTGATTTGCGCCACGTCGCATTCCACATTGGCGAACATTTCAGCATAGTCACTGAAGCGGCGTTCTTGTGGGATATTATAGGTGTCACAGAACCAATTGAGGAATTCCCGGTTGGGGTCAGCCACTGCAACTACGTCAAAAATATGACTGTAGTCGCTTTGAAAATATAAATATTGGTAGATTTCGCGTACTACTGAGCCGACGCCAACTACAGCAAGGCGTAATTTTTCCATCTTCCAACCTTTCGCATTAAATTAACATGCTGTTGACATGCAGAAAAAACACTGTTTATAGTGTAACCTTTTTTTGGCAAAGAACAAACCAAAAGCTGGCTAATATGAATAATTTGCTGGAGGAATTGGTACGGCCAGGAGTCGGCAGGCGTGTTTTTAACCACAGAACACACAGAAAAGCTTAGGGCGGGTGGTGTGACCCATTTTTATCCGCAGATTACGCAGATATTTTTATCCGCAGATTACGCAGATTACGCAGTCGGACGATTCAGGCAGGTCAGACTAATTGCCATCTTGAATTCTCACTTTGGTTCTTGTTGGCTAAGGCAGTGCAATGCCCCTCCTTCCCAGATTATTTCGCAGCAATCTATGGGTATGATTTGTCGTTCAGGGAAGGCTTCGGCAATAATATGCAGCGCCAATTCATCCGTCTTGTTTTGCTGCCAGGTTGGTACCAGGACAGCATCATTGATGATCAAGAAGTTAGCATAGCTGGCCGGCAATATTTCTTCGCGCCAGTCATCGGGACGTATGGGTTTTGGGCAAGGTAGGCGCACTACTTCCAAGCGGCTGCCGTCGGGCAGTCGCATAGCACGCAAGGCTTTTTCATTTTCTACAGTAGTCTTGTGGTTTGGCGAGGCCGGGTCTTCATCAAATACGGTTAGAACGGCATCTTTGCGAAAAAATCTTGTGAGTGTGTCGATATGCCCGTCAGTATCATCGCCGGTCAGACCTTGTTCTAGCCAGAGTACCTGTTCCAAGCCCATAAACTCAATCAGAATACGCTCTACTTCTTTTTTGTCCAGGCCGGGATTGCGATTTTCATTTAGCAGTACCGATGCGGTGGTCAACAGGGTGCCGGCGCCGTTGACTTCAAGTGCTCCTCCTTCGCAAGTGAGCGGTACAGAAAAACAATCCAGGCCGAGTTTTGCAGCCATGCGCCGTGGAACGGCTTGGTCATCATCCCAAGGACTGAATTTTCCGCCCCAGGCATTGTAGTTGAAGTCCAATATGACACGTTTGCCGCTTTGTCTATGACGCAGGAAGATCGGTCCATGATCCCGACACCAGGCGTCATTGGTGGATAGGTCATAGAATAAGATATGTTCCTGCTTTGCGTCGGCCTGTGCCAAAAGCTCGGTATAGTGCGCTTGCGCTTGTTGAAGGCATATCAGACGTACATGCTGAAAGCGCGAGATAGCAGCGACAAATTCAGCGTAGGCTTTTTCCATAAGAGGCCGATTATGTGGCCAAGTTAGTGGATTCACCGGACAGGATAAAATCACTGAAGCTTGCTCTTCCCACTCAGCCGGAAAAACATAATCATGCAAAGCCATGGGCGCATCCTTTTCTGCTGTATCTGCTGCAAGCAGGCAATTCAATCGTCAAAACGCTTAGTGATGCCGGTGTATGCATCAATGCGCCGGTCTCTGAAAAACGGCCATATGCGGCGATGCTGTTCCAGTGCTTGTAAGTCACAGTCAGCATAGAGGATTTCCGTCTCATGCTTGCCGGCCATCGCGATTTCGCATCCGTAGAAGTCTGATACGAAGGAGCTGCCCCAGAAATTTATTTGTTCTTCGGCTCCCACCCGATTAACTGCTGCATAGTAGCAGGCGTTAGCTACGGCATGCCCTTTTTGCACATTGAGCCAAGCTTGTCGTTGTTGCTCTCCGAGTGCTTCGCTTTCAATTTCCAGCCGACCTATGGCGGTGGGACAGAAAATGATGTTTGCACCGGACAAGGCGCAGAGCCTGGCTGCCTCCGGGTACCATTGATCCCAGCAGATTGTCACTCCTATGCGCCCAAAGGCACAGTCAAAAGCGCCAAAGCCCAGATCGCCGGGTGTAAAATAGAATTTTTCCTCGAAGCCGGGATCCTGCGGTATATGCATTTTCCGATATTTACCCAGTATTTCGCCATCAGCGTCAATAATCACAGCGCTATTATGAAAGAGGCCAGGAGCGCGTCGCTCGAAGAGCGAAAGGATCAAAACAACGCCGTGCTTTTTGGCTGTTTTTTGAAAATGCAGGCTCGTTGGTCCCGGGATCGGTTCGGCCAGATCAAAGTTATCTGTGTCCTGTGTCCGACAGAAGTATTTGCTTAGGAAGAGTTCTTGGGTACAGATTATTTGAGCACCCTGGCCGGCGGCTTCGGCGATCTGTTCCTCGGTGGCAGAAATTGCCTCTGAGGGCAAGTCATAGCCACGGCTTTGCAAAAGAGCAAGTCTGATTGTGGTATTCATGTTTCAAGCTCCGTTAAGGGCTGTGCAACGGTTGAATGTCGGCTCAGCCAGCAAGCTTCTGTTAAAAGTCTCTCAGGACAGGCGGTTTTTGAAGTCTTCGTAGGTAAAACTGCGTTGCAGGTGAAAGTGTTCGGTGGCGCTGTCCCAAATAGCGATGGAAGGCAGGGCCAGGCCGTTAAAGGTATTGGTTTTGACCATGGAATAAATCGCCATATCGAGCAATTCAATGCGGTCGCCTACTTGTAAGGGGCGTTCAAAAGAGTAGCTGCCTATGACGTCGCCGGCCAAACAGGAATGTCCAGCCAAGCGGCAATCCCAGCCCAGCTCGCCGGGCTGGCCTGCTCCGCGCACTTCCGGACGGTAAGGCATCTCGAGCACATCGGGCATGTGTGCGGCAGCCGAGACGTTCAGTATGGCTATGTTACCCTCGTTTTCGACCAGGTCCAGCACAGTTGCTATCAATGAGCCGGCATTTAACGCCACCGCCTCGCCGGGTTCCAGGTATATGTCATCAACATCATACTTGGCTTTCCAAGTATTGACGAGGCCGATCAATTTGTCCAGGTCGTAGTCTGCCCTGGTGATATGATGCCCTCCGCCGAAATTCAACCAGCGCATGCCGGGAATCCATTCAGCAAAACGCTGTTCAAAGGCTGTTAGACTGCGCTCCAAAGCATCGGCATTCTGCTGGCACAGGGTGTGAAAGTGCAGCCCGCTGATGCCATCAAGATCCTGACCGACAAAGGCTTCGCGGCGTATGCCCAGACGCGAGCCGCGGGCACAGGGGGAGTAGAGCTCGGTGGCAGCTTCAGAATGTTCCGGATTCACACGCAGGCCGAAAGAGATATCATCGCTACGCTGTAGACAGAGTTCGCGAAAGCGTTGCCATTGCGAAAATGAGTTGAAGACAATGTGGTCGGAATATTCCAGCAAGCTTCGTAAATCGCTTTCGGAGTAGGCAGCCGCAAAACTATGTACCTCGCCACCGAATTCCTCACGGCCTAAGCGCGCCTCGTATGGCGAGCTGGAGCAAACCCCGTCCAATACCGTAGCCAGCAGCGGATATACGGAAAACATGGCGAATGCTTTCTGCGCCAAGAGTATCTTGGCGCCACAGGCTGCTTTGACCTGGCCCAAGATATGCAAATTGTCCCGCAATTTTTGAAGGTCCAAGACGAAACATGGCGAGGGAACTATGCCCAAGTCTAGATTTTGCATGATGGTATGAATAGGGCTTTGGACAGTGAATCAAGTGTAATGCGACAGAGCGGTTTGCCACATAGGGAAACCGCTTGTTGCGTCGCTTTTTTGAACAATTCCTCTTATTCTTCATCGAGGAATTTTTCATGCCAGGGCAAGCCATGCAGATTAAGCTTCTGCATGAAAGGTTCCGGATCAAATTGCTCCATATTGAAGACGCCGGCACCTTTCCACACTCCGGTAAGCATCAGCATTGCACCTATCATAGCCGGTACCCCAGTGGTGTATGAGATGGCCTGAGACTGCACTTCTTTATAAGCTTCTTCATGATCGCAGATATTATAGACATAGTAACGCCGGGTTTTGCCGTCCTTTTTACCCTTAATCAGGCAGCCTATGCAGGTTTTGCCCTTGGTCAGGGGGCCTAGGGAGGAGGGATCAGGCAACAAGGCCTTGAGAAATTGCAGCGGCACGATCTCTTGTCCATTGTAAAGTACAGGATCAATCCTGGTCATGCCTACATTTTGCAGCACTTCCAGATGCTTGAGGTAGTTATCCGAAAAAGTCATCCAGAAGCGTGCTCTGCGCAGGCCGTGCGGGCGCAGGAATTTGACCAGTGACTCGAGTTCTTCATGCCAGAGCAGATAGATTTTCTTAGGGCCTATGCCGCCTGGAAAATCAAAGGTCTTGCTTATTTGCAGCGCTTCGGTTTCGTGGAATTCGCCGTCTTCATAATATTTACCTTTGGCGGTGACTTCACGGATATTGATCTCTGGATTAAAGTTGGTAGCGAAAGGTTGACCATGATCTCCGGCATTGGCGTCAATGATATCTAGTTCCTCTATGGTATCGAAATGTTTCTTTTTTGCCCATGCGGTGAAGACGTTAGTGACGCCCGGATCAAAGCCGCTGCCCAGCAGCGCCATGATCCCTTTTTCCTTGAAGCGCTCGTGGTAGTCCCACTGCCACTTATATTCAAAATGCGCCTCATCCAGCGGCTCATAGTTGGCTGTGTCCAAGTAGTGTACACCGGTTTCCAGACAGGCCTGCATAATATGCAAGTCCTGATAGGGCAGGGCGACATTGATAATCAGTTCCGGTTGGAAGCGCTTGATTAGGGCAACCAGCTCGGGTACATTGTCAGCGTCAACCTGAGCGGTTTGTATAGGACGTGGGAGCTGCGCTGCGATTTTGCGGCACTTCTCTTCAGTGCGGCTGGCGAGACAAATTTCGGTGAAGACCTCGGGTACCTGAGCGCATTTGTGTGCGACCACCTGGCCTACTCCCCCGGCACCTATGATAAGTACTTTTGCCATAGAAGTAATTCCTTTTGTTGAAGATGGATGGAAAATACGTTGCTTGCCTCAACGTTCGAAGTATGTGTATCCGCGCAAACCGTCCTCAAAAGCGTTCATTATTGTTTTGCGTTCGGCTGCGGTGATAGTTTTTTCACGTACCGCTCTTTCAGCATTTTGCTTGAAGCTTTCCAGCAGAGCCTGCGGATTGTATTCGACGTATGACAGCACATCGCCTACAGAATCGCCTTCTAGTTCGCGGTTGATCTCGAAGCGACCATCAGTCGGTGAGATGGAAATACTCACTACATTAGTGTCGCCAAGCAAGTTGTGCAGGTCTCCCAGGGTTTCCTGATATGCTCCTACCAAGAAGACCGCCAAGTAGTATTCTTCGCTGTTGCGCAATTCGTGCAGCGGCAGTGTATGTCGGTCTATGCGTAAATCGACAAAATTTTCGATTTTACCGTCGCAATCGCAGGTGATATCCGAGATTATTGCGTTTCTTTCCGGTCTTTCATCGAGTCTGTGTACCGGCATGATAGGGAAGAGTTGTTTAATTGCCCAAGCGTCCGGCAATGATTGAAAGACGCTGAAATTGCCGTAGTAGATATCGGCCAAGGCGGCGTCCAGCCCCTCAAGCTCTTCGGGCACATACTTGAGCTTTTTCACCATTTTATTAATCATCACCATGATATGCCAGAAGAGATTTTCGGCCAAGCCGCGTTCACGCAGCGAGATGCGTCCATTTTTAAACAGGACGCGCAACTCGTCTCTATAGTATACTGCGTCATTTAAGCATTCTTGCAGGTTTTTCGGGTTGATATATTGCAGTATGCCCATCAGGTCTTTGGTCAATTCATGGGTCTGATCGGGCAGGTTTTCAGGTATGCATGAGGGTTCAAACTTGGTTACGTCCAAAATATTGAAAAGCAGCACCGAGCTATAGGCTACTGTGGCCCTTCCGGATTCGGTGATGATGGTAGGGTGTTCCACATTATTGTTACTGAGGGTTTCGCCCACGGTTTCAATGATGTCAACGCAGTATTCGTCCAAGGAATAATTTCTGCTCTGGTGATAGTTAGTGTGCGAGCCGTCGTAGTCTACCGCCAAGCCGCCGCCCAAATCCAGGAAGCTCATGGCCGCTCCCTCTTGCACCAGGCCTATATATACTCGACTGGCCTCGAGCGCGGCAGCACGAATATCACGAATATTGGATATCTGCGAACCTATATGGTAGTGCAGCAGGCGCAAGCAATCGAGCATGTTTTCTTTACGCAGCAAGTCCACCATATCGATCAGTTCGGCGCTATTGAGGCCGAATACGCTGCGGTCACCGCCGGATTCGGTCCATAGGCCGCTGGCCTTGGTGGAAAGCTTCATGCGTAGACCGATGATGGGTTTGATGCCAAGTTCACGGCTGCGTTCTATGATCAGAGGCAGCTCGCCTATCATCTCCACGACGATGATGCATTGATAGCCCAATTTACAGGCATAAAGCACCAAGTCAACGAATTCAGCATCCTTATAACCGTTGCACACTATACAGGCTTTGCGGTCATGCATGCTTCCCAAGGCGGCGATAAGCTCGGCTTTGCTGCCGGCTTCCAAGCCGTGGTGAAACTCTTTTCCGAAGCGTACGATTTCTTCAATGACCTGCTGTTGCTGGTTTACCTTTATGGGGTATACGCCTTTGTATACGCCTTTGTAGCCGGACTGTTTTATGGCTTTGCGGAAACTGGAATGCAACAGACGTATCTGCGAATCCAGAAGATTGCTTATCCGTAACAGCACCGGCATATTCATGCCCCGTTCCATGATGCCGTTGATCACATCTAGAAGGCTGGCCGAGACAGTTTTCCCTCCCTGGTTGGCAAGGATTACCAGCTCGCCCTTGTCATTGATGTCAAAATAACCGTTACCCCAGCTTCTTATACCGTACAGTTCGGCGGAGTCGTCAACGGTCCATTTTTCCAAAATTTCTTTTCTTTGATTCATTGCTTTAAAATAACCCGATTATGAGGGGATAGTCATTACTGAAATACGGTGTTGGAAAGTTGCGGACTGCCGCAAACAAGCGCCGCCAAGCTAATGCCTCATTGCGTCGAGCATGTTGCACTTTCCAAGCTTTGAGATGAACGTATAATATAATTCATTATGCGCTTAATAAATCAACTTCGTATAAAAAGCGCCTCACGTGTCAAACACGAATGCCCGGCTTGAGGAGTAACAGTGCGTGTATAAAGTTATATCAACCGCAGATGCTGGCTCCAGGTTGACGGGCTTCCTCAATGATGCCGTACTTCTCCTCGATACTGAATCTGCGACGTTTGTTCACTTGACTTCCTTCGGTTCTGCTTCTTAACATGACCGCGATTTTGGAAAGTCTCCTTTAATGAAACCAGCTTTTGATCCTGTTTCGACTGAAGCTATACAATTGCTTTATTCATGGAATATATTAACCATGAGCAATACTGCACAGCATAGCATAAATTCATAAGCTAAAGATAAAATGAAAAAATCCAATTACAGCGAGTATTTCAGTGCTGCTGAGGTGGCGGATATACTCTCTGTCTCAAAAGAAACCTTGAAGCGGTGGAATGCTAATGGGAAACTTGTTCCTGTTCATCATCCTATTGACAATTATAGGGTTTACCACAGAGATCAGCTGCTTGTCTTTGATGAGGCAAGACAGATGTTTAATACACTGTGGGATGATGAAATGAAAACAAAGCCCAAAAAAAAGTATACAAGCATAGAATTGTTTGCCGGAGCAGGTGGCTTGGCACTGGGCTTGGAGAAAGCAGGATTTGAACACGTTGCCTTGAATGAACTTATGCTTGATGCTTGTAATACCCTGCGAAAAAATCGTCCCCAGTGGAATGTCCTGGAGGGTGACGTGGCGCAAATTCCCTTTGAAAAGTATAAAGGCAAAGTGGATATGGTTTCAGGGGGCTTCCCATGCCAAGCTTTTTCATACGCCGGGAAAAAACTGGGTTTTGAGGATACACGCGGCACATTGTTTTTTGAGTTTGCCAGAGTGGTCAAAGAGGTGCAACCCAAAATTTTTCTCGGTGAAAATGTCAGAGGCTTGCTTAAGCATGATGCAGGAAGGACCTTGGCTACAATCCAAGATGTCATCAGCGAACTTGGATATACTCTTGTTAAGCCACAATTCTTAAGGGCTATATTCTATATGGTTCCACAAAAAAGGGAGCGTTTGTTTCTTGTTGGGATTAGAAATGATCTAACTGATAAACTTCAGTTTAGATGGCCTGCTCCATACAAGCGTATTCTAACAGTAAGAGATGCCTTGAAAGCTGGAGACCTATATCCCACCGATGTTCCTGACTCTCCCGGACAAAAATACCCTAAAAGGAAGCAGGAAATATTGTCCTTGGTTCCCCAAGGGGGATATTGGAGGGATTTGCCGCTGAAAATTCAAAAAGAATACATGAAAGGTTCGTTTTATCTGGGTGGTGGAAAAACAGGAATGGCCAGAAGGCTTTCCTGGGATGAGCCAAGCCTAACGTTAACTTGTTCACCGGCTCAAAAGCAGACAGAACGCTGTCATCCGGAAGAAACACGCCCCTTGACAACCCGTGAATATGCCCGGATACAAACTTTCCCGGATGATTGGGAGTTCCAGGGGAGAATGAGTAGTATATACAAACAAATAGGAAATGCGGTACCTGTAAATTTAGCATATGCAATGGGACGTGCCCTTGTAAGAATGCTTAACAATCTGGATTGATGGGGGCGAAAAAATGTCTTTTCTGTCTTGGATATCTGACGAAAAGCTTTTAGATGCTTTCGTAACACTTGCAGATTCAATCAAACGTGGTAAAGACAAAGCGGAAAATGACAGAGGACGAAATATAATCGACCCTTTTTCCGCTATTTTCACCTTGTCATTTTTTGAGATGAATCATCTACATTGGTTGGAAATGGAAGTATTTCGCCAAGCAGAAAAATCTCTTACAAATGCAATTGGAAATTTTCATCAGCAGATTCTTGGAAGTGTGGATGGTTGGCAAAATCTTGGGACAAAAGCTAATGTCGATATTGTTAACGCTGAAAGAGAAATCATTGCTGAAATAAAAAACAAGTTCAATACGGTGAAGGGGGCTGACCGGATAAACATATATAATTCCTTGCATGATTGCATTTACGGCAAAGTGAGCAGATACAAAGGATACAAGGCGTACTATGTCACTATTATCCCTCAGAAACCGGAAGGTATATGCCGTCCTTTTGCTCCTTCGGACAGTAAGAGCGGGAAAAAGCCACCAGAAGATGAAAACATAATGGAAATAGACGGGAAGAGATTTTATTCTTTAGTGACAGGGGCTGAAACCGCAATGGAGGATTTATTCAAAGTTATTCCTCAAATTTTAGCAACAGACCACTTTCATTTAAGACTTGACGACGAAAGCAAAGTTTATGTCAACAAACTATTTAGATGGGCTTTTAGCAGAAAATAAATTTCATGGACACTCTCACTCCCGAGCAGCGCAGCGCGACTATGAGCCGGATTCGGTCAAAGAATACGAAGCCGGAGATGGTGGTGCGGCGGCATTTGCATGCTCTGGGTTTCCGCTATCGTCTACACGATTCAAAATTACCGGGGCATCCGGATATTGTTCTGCCTAAGTGGCGCACAGTCGTTTTTGTCAACGGTTGCTTTTGGCATCGGCACGAGGGGTGTAAAATTGCCACTATGCCCAAATCCAATGTGGAGTTCTGGGCGGCAAAGTTCCAGAGGAATGTGGCACGTGATGCCAGAAATCAGGCGGCACTTAAAGCGGCAGGCTGGAAGGTGATTGTGATCTGGGAATGCGAAGTAAAAAAGCACCTTCATCTTCTGGCGCACAAAATAAAGTTTTCCGGTTGTCATGAAAATGCTTCAAAACAGGCTTGAAATCTATAAAATGCAGCGCGGCCATCTTATACTACTGGTTGAAAAACGATATGTTTTGTCTGATTTAGCATTATGGAAACCGTGAAGTAGGTGGAGTGCAGGGAGCCTTATTTACGATTCTTTGATACTATTTTGGGGCGGGACGAACAGCGGATGATCCGACTGGTCTGACCAATACTCGTTACTTAAGATTTTTTAACCACGAAAAGGCACGAAATTTTTATAGGGGTTGTTGCTTTGACGGATGGGATGGCTTGGCGTTCTTGGCGCCTTGGCGGTCATTCTTCTTCATTGAACCGCCAAGAACGCGAAGGACGCCAAGGACGGCTTTATGGATTTGAGTCGTCTATGTGGTTACAAAGCGTTGAGTAAAGAGTATTGGACTGATCTGACTGATCTGAGCTGCTCCAGATGCGGTTCAAAAAATAGCAGTACGAAAAACGCCTGTTCACCAGCATGATGAACAGTATAAATTTCACACTCGCTTGAAAATAGAGTTATAAGACAAAATCCCAGCTTTAATTGCCTTTTTAGGGTTACTGTTGTAAAACGCGGAAAAGATGAATCCTTTTAGGACGCATTTGCAAAAAATGAAAGTGCCAGTAGCTTATTGCCATGTCCTTTTAGAAAAATTCGGTACTCTCACCGCAGAAATTTCTGATAACGTGGGACTGTTGCGGGAACGGACTTTGCAAACGAACGGCCAAATGCTTTGTGATCTGGCGTTTATACAGAATCGGTAAGTATTCATCGGCTTAATAGATATGGTAAAGAATCAGACAAATAAAATGCTTGATAGCCGTGATTTGACTGCTCGCATCAGCAAGGCCGTAGCTTTTTATTGGAAGACACGCACAGGACAACAGAACAAGCAACTCGGTTCAGGAAAAGTTGATTATGGCTTGCGAAGTGCCGTGACTGGCGGAGCGCAAATGGATGCTTTCGTTGACCTGTTTTCGGCGATTATTGTTGCGTCCGGAGTTCCTGAAAAATATATTTTCAGGAAGAAGTCGCTCGAATTACCTGGTTTTTTCCGTCCAACCAAGGAATGGGACTTGCTTGTTGTTCGGGATGACACGTTGCTTGTCGCCATCGAGGTGAAATCTCAAGTAGGGCCGTCTTTCGGAAATAATTTCAACAACCGGACGGAGGAGGCAATGGGAAGTGCTCTTGACTTTTGGACAGCTTATCGGGAACAAGCATACCTTCTCAGCCCGCAGCCGTTTCTTGGGTACTTCTTTATGCTCGAAGATTGCCCTACATCCAATAAACCGGTAAAGGTTCTGGAACCTCATTTTAAAGTTTTTCCTGAGTTTGCTGGTGCGTCATACACGCAACGGTACAAGATTTTCTGCCGTAAGCTTGTCCTCGAACGTCATTACACGTCTGCCGCATTTATTACCTCTACACAGACGGGCGGCATTCGGGGGCTGTTCAAAACTCCGTCTAAAGACCTTTCCGTAGAACGTTTCGCCAAAAACCTTTCAGCCCACGTTTCAGCTTTTGTATAATCAGATGAATCCAACTGTCCACAGGCTTGTCAACGGTGATGCGAGGGAATTGGACTTTCTCGATGATGCGTCCGTTCATCTTGTGGTGACATCTCCACCCTACTGGAATCTTAAACGATACAACGAGCATCCAGACCAATTGGGACATATCCAGGACTATGAAGCGTTTCTGTCCGAGTTGGAAAAGGTGTGGCGCCATGTGTACCGCATACTCGTCCCAGGTGGACGGCTTGTATGTGTTGTCGGAGATGTTTGCGTTGCCCGGCGGGATTTTGGGCGGCACCTTGTTTTCCCTTTGCACGCGGATATTTGCGTGATCTGCCGCCGTATTGGTTTTGACAATCTCAACCCGATCATCTGGCACAAGATCGCCAATGCTTCCTATGAGGTTGAAAGCAAATCAAAGTTTTTGGGAAAGCCCTACGAACCCAATGCTATCATCAAGAATGACATGGAATTCATTCTTATGCAGCGCAAGCCTGGAGGATACCGGAAACCTACTCTGGCGCAGAGGAATTCGAGTAGAATTGATAAGGATGCTTTTGACCGATGGTTTCGACAGATATGGAATATCCCCGGTGCGTCAACTAAAAATCACCCGGCACCTTATCCTTTAGAGCTGGCGACGCGGCTTGTGCGCATGTTTTCATTTACCGGGGATACGGTTCTTGATCCCTTTTGTGGCTCAGGAACTACCATGGTGGCCGCTCTGCGCGGTGAACGCAACAGTGTCGGGGTCGAAATAGACCCCGATTATTGTCGCATGGCGGCAAGCTATCTGAAAGCCGAGGCTGGAGACTTTTTCACAGCAGCGGAACTGCGGTTTGAAAAACAACTTGCCGAAACGCCTGCCATGATCAAGGAAAACAGTCCCTTATACGAAGTGCGACCAGCAAAAAAAAGACTGGAATAGCCCCCCCCCGTACTCATAAAGGCACCGTCAATTCCTAGCTTTTTTTCCAACCAGGACCCACCAATCCGGAAAGCAATAGGACAAAAAGCGAATCCGTATGCTATTTTACTCGTCTGAGCAACACTTTATAAAATTTCGCACTATCATTCAAATTGTTTTCTCCGACTGCTTGGCGTTCTTGGCGCCTTGGCGGTCATTCTTCTTCATTGAACCGCCAAGAACGCGAAGGACGCCAAGGACGGCTTTACGAAGTAAGCTCCTCGGTGCGATTACAAAGCGTTGAGTAAAGAGTATCCGACTGACTAGACTGATTTACTCCGTCCACTTTGTCTGCACTCACTTACAGTTTCTGTGATGGCTGTGCGTGCCTGTCAGTAAATTGTCGTTTTTTGTCATTGAATCTTCAATTATCTACATTATATTAAAATCTTCTCTTATTTGCTTGCGACTTTATTTCCAGTTGGCCTTATGCCCTTGCTTACTCCATCCGCGTTAGCGATACTTATCCTGCTGTTGCTTTCGGCATTTTTTTCTGCTTCAGAGACTGCTTTGCTATCTTTGAGTCGTGCGCAGGTAAAGCGTTTGTCCAAGGGCAGCGCAAGTGAGCAGGCAGCCTTTGAACTTTTGCAGCATCCTCAGCGTTTGTTGGCTACGGTTTTGGTTGGCAATATGTTTGTTAATGTATTGCTTGCCTCACTTTGCGCCAACTATCTCAATAGCATATTTCTGGCTGATGGACAAGGCTGGTTCTATCGAGGTTTACAGCCGGCTCTGGAGCGTATGGGGCTAACCTTGTCACCTTCCGGCTGGCAATGCTTTGCAAATGTATTCGGTGTGTTGCTTAATATTGTTTTACTGACGCCCGTACTGGTTATTTTTGGTGAGCTTTCGCCCAAGACTATAGCTTTGCGAGGCAAGACGCAATTTTCCAAAATATCTTCCTTCCCTCTGCTATATCTCAGCAAGCTGCTCTCGCCAATACTTTGGATACTCTTGCGCTTCAGTAATTTGCTGCAAAGATTCTTTGGCTTTGAAAGCAGTGGAAAGACTTGGTCTATGCTCACGCCTGACGAGGTGGCCGCTACTTTTGCAGCCAGCGAAGCCGGCGGTGTAAGCAGCGTACATGAGAGAGACCTTTTGGAACGCATCATGAGATTCGGCAGCATTGAGGCCAGCGATATCATGGTGCCTAGAACTGAAATAATGGGCGTAAGCGATGATATCAGCTTGCAGGAAGCATTTCAAAAGGCGCGTTTTAGCCCCTATGAATTCCTGCCGGTCTACCATGAAAGCTTGGACGATATCTGGGCAGTGATCGCCTTTGCTGACTACCCGCTTTGGCTAAATAGCGCGGAAAATCATCGCAAACTCAGCGAATATAGAGAGCAGTTACAGAGTGAAGAGAAAGACCATGCCGGCCTGCCGGTATATCCGGTCTCATATGTGCCACCCAGCGCTCGCATAGAACAGCTGCTGCCGGATATGCGCCGGCAAAGCAAGCGTTTTCTTGTAGTAGTCGGAGAATATGGCGACACACTGGGCATAATAACCATCAGCGCCATCCTGGAAGAAATCATAGGACGACATGGCAGCGGCGGTGGACAACGCGACATGCTTATCGAATTGCCGGAAAAAGACTGCTATGTGGCTGATGGACGCGCCCGGCTACGGGTCATAGGCGCAGAATTGGATATGGATTTCGACTGCGAAGCGGACAGCCTGGGCGGGCTTATCATGGAGATTTTGGGCAGGGTGCCTCGAAAGGGCGAGCAACTTAATTATGGTGACTTGCAGTTGCAAGTGCTGCAAATGGCCGGCAACCGGGTGGGCAAAGTCAGGATAGAAGTCTTGACTGCGCCATTGGACGATGAGCAAGAGGAGGCAGCGGATTAATGTTAACTCTGTTCTTACAAATTCTACTTATCGTGCTGGGCTTGGCAATCATGGCGTTTTTCAGCGCCAGTGAGATGGCATTCACCTCTGCCAGCCGCATCTATATGCGCGAGCTGGCTGCTAAAGGCAACAGCGCAGCCCGCCGTGTTTGCCGGTTTTTTGAGCAAGGCGAGCGCTTCCTGGGCACGGTTTTGGTGGGCACCAATTTAACCAATGTTAGCCTGGCGACGATTGCACAGGTCTTTTTGTTGCAATTTCTGCTTAGTCAACCAGTCTTGACTAAGCTGATTCTGGAGCCTGAGGGTCTGGGACTGGGCGTGGAATTGCTCACTACTATATTGCTTACTCCTCTAGTGCTGATCTTCGGCGAAATATTACCTAAGGCGGTTACGCGTAACCATGCCGATGGTTTCGCATTACGTATGGCTGCGCCTATGCAGTTTGTAAGCAAGCTCTTACAGCCCATCACAAACAGCCTCACTGCGGCTTCCATGCGCTTGACCTCGCTTTTTTATAGAGAGCGGCTGCCGCTCCCTGAAACCACGATCACCAGAGAAGACCTGAAGACCATCACTGCTTTGGTGGCTGAACAAGGTTTGGTAGCCGGTGGGGTTGCTGAGATGCTGCAAATGACTTTGGAGATGCACGAGAAGACCATAGACAGCATCATGGTGCCCTTGGTGGAGATACGTTCGCTGCCCTATACGGCCAGCTTTGCCGAACTCGAACGCATGACTGCCGAAAGTGGCTTCACCAGATTGCCGGTCTATGACAAACGCATTGACGATATTATTGGAATGCTATCGCTAAGAGAAGTGTTGGCAGCAGTGAAAAAGTTGAACCTGACCGAGCAGGAACTGCAAAAGATGCCCGTTGCTCCATACGTGGAACACAATCTGCTCTTCGTGCCCGAGTCTAAGGCGGCAAGTGAATTACTCTTTGAACTCAGAGAGCATGAGTGTCCCATGGCGATTGTGGTTGATGAGTATGGCGGCATGATAGGCCTGCTCACCATCAGCGACTTGGCTGAACAAGTGGTGGGCAGCATACGCGGTGAACGCGAGGAGAAGGACGAGCATTTCAGGCGCATGGATGCCGGATGCTTCGAGTGTGACGGCAGAATGGAGATCAGAGAACTGGAAAAATATTTGGGTCTGCGCATCGAAAATGATGGTTTCGAAACCGCTGCCGGACTGTTGCTAAAACTGGCTGGACGCATCCCTAAAGTGGGCGAGACTTTCAGCTTCGGAAATTTTATAGTCACGGCGCTGGAGCTCAAGAGACATAGGATCAGCCGACTGCGCTTTCAGACCCACAAACATAAAGACCATGGCACGGCAATGTTACATAGACAAGGTAAAACCAAGTAATCGACCATGGCGTACCGGCAGACAGACTAGCGCTACAAAGCCGAAAATGGGCGATTTTTAATAAAGAGATATTACAATGCAACGCAAATACCCTTTGGAAAAAGTTAGAAATATAGGCATTATGGCGCATATTGATGCAGGCAAAACCACCTGCACTGAACGCATACTGTACTATACTGGACGCACCCATAAACTGGGTGAAACCCATGATGGACAAGCCACCATGGACTTCATGGTGCAGGAGCAGGAACGCGGCATTACCATTAGCAGTGCCGCTACTACCTGCATCTGGCGCGAACATCAGATCAATGTCATTGATACCCCCGGACACGTCGACTTCACAGTTGAGGTGGAACGCAGCTTGCGTATTTTAGATGGCGCAATAGGTCTCTTTTGTGCAGTGGGCGGCGTAGAACCACAGTCCGAAACAGTGTGGCGTCAGGCCGACAAGTATAAAGTGCCGCGCATCTGTTTTGTCAATAAAATGGATCGTAATGGCGCTGACTTCTTCCGAGTGCTTAGTGCGATACGCTCGGTTCTGGGTGCCAATGCTGTGCCCATCGCTATTCCCATAGAGCAAGGGCCGGATTTTAAAGGCATTATCGACCTGGTCAAATTCTGCCAAGTGCGCTATATCGAGGACCCCAAAGGAACCTATCCGGTGGAGGAAGCAATCAGCCCAGAATACCTGGAATATGCAGAGAAGTGGCGGCACAATATGCTCGAAAATGTGGCTGAACTGGACGAGAACCTTTTTGAAAAATATTGCGCAGGCGAGGATTTCACTCAGGAAGAAGTAATTGCAGCATTGCGCGCTGCCACCGTGGCCGAGCATCTCTGTCCGGTGCTCTGCGGCAGTGCTTTTAGGAATAAAGGTGTGCGCCGACTGTTGAATGCAGTTATCGATTTTCTGCCTTCACCGGCAGAGGTTAGCAGCGTTGAAGGTAAGGACTTGCAGGGCGAACCCGTGCAGCGCCTGACTACAGACGAGGCGCCTATGGCCGCGCTTTCCTTTAAATTGGTCAGCGACAAACATGTGGGCAAGCTGGTCTATGTGCGAGTCTATTCGGGAGCTATCATCTCGGGCAGTTATGTGCTCAATTCTAACAAGGGTATGCAACAGCGCATAGGTCGCATCTTCCGTATGCATGCTAACCATCAAGAGATGGTCGAACGCCTGGAATGTGGCGAGATTGGCGCCCTGGTGGGCTTGAATGATACGGTTACTGGCGACACACTTTGCGCTCCGGAAGCCCCCATAATTCTGGAGCAGATCGAGTTCCCGGATCCGGTCATCAGTGTGGCGGTGCAACCACGCAAAAATTCCGACCGCGAAAAGCTCATGCTTTCGCTGTCTAAACTCTCTGAAGAGGATCCTACTTTTACAGTGAAGACCGATGCCGAGACTGAGGATACGGTGATTTCCGGCATGGGCGAGCTTCATCTGGAAATCATCTTGGATCGTCTGCGTCGTGAGTTCAATGTTGGTGTTGATAGCGGTATGCCCGAAGTTGCATATCGCGAGACCATTAGCAAAAGCGTCGAACATGAAGAACGTTACCGCAAACAGAGTGGCGGTCATGGACAATATGCTCATGTCTTATTCACACTGGAGCCGCTGCCGGCCGGTGAAGGTTTCGAGTTTGTCAACGAAGTTAAAGGCGGCAACATTCCCAGGGAATATATTCCTGCCATAGAAAAGGGCTTAGTCGAGGCCATGCAGCGTGGTCCGAAGGCCGGTTGCCCTTGTGTTGATATCAAGGTGACGCTTACTGATGGCTCTTTCCATGAGGTGGACAGTTCCGAGATGGCTTTCCGTACCTGTGCTTCAATTGCCTTAAAAGCCGCCTTTTTGAAGGCAGCTCCACAGCTACTCGAACCGATTATGAAGCTGACCATCACTACTCCTGAAGAATATGCCGGTGCTATCACAGGCAACCTCTGCGGACGGCGCGGCCGTATACTGGGCATGGATGGCATCGGTAACGGTCAAGTCATACACGCATTGGCACCCTTAGCCAATCTGTTTGGCTACACCAGCGACCTGCGTAATATGAGTCAGGGCAGGGCTGCATTCAATATGCAGTTCGAATTCTGCGAGCCGGTGCCCGCTAGCATAGCTGAGAAAGTAATCGAGGAAAGGAAAGCTAAGTGCTGAGAGGTCTTTAATGAGTAAAATACTTTTACAGGGCGGTTCTATCGTGAACCCGGGGTTTGCTACGGCGCAACATGGCGATTTGCTCATTGAAGGCGAACGCATTATTAAAGTTGGTGATTTCAGCGTTGCCGATGCTGCAGTGCAGCAGATTGATTGCAGCGGCAAATTGCTTTTCCCTGGCCTAGTGGATATGCACGTGCATATCACGGCAGCGCCTTACAGTCATGCCATGTTGGCACGAGCCGGTGTGACCAGCGCCCTGGATTTGGGCAGCCACCCGGAGGCCATGCAGCAAAGCCTTGCCAACTATGGCGCAGGGTTGAACTTGGGCTTCTTGCATGTCTTGGTGCCAGGTGAAACCGTCTCCGGGCCGAATCCAAGCCGCAGCGAATTGGAAAAATGCATAGACTGGGCGTTGAGTCAAGGTGCCTTGGGTATCAAAATAATTGGCGGGCACAGGCCTATGAATGCCGAAGCTATAAAAACCTGCATAGAGCTTTGCGCACAACGCCAGTGCTGGATCGCGCATCATAGCGGTAGCGTCGAAACCCCGGGCAATTTCTACGGATTCGAAGAGTCGTGCCGGCTTGCCGATGGCAATCCACTGCATATCGCTCATATCAATTCCTATTGTCGTGGTGACAGCGGTCTGAGCCCAATTGAGGAAGCACACAGAGCCATAGAGCTGCTTAAGGCGTATCCCAATTGCCGTAGCGAATCATATTTGGCCTTGATTAATGGCACTAGCGGACGCTGTGCCAACGATGTGCCATCGAGTATGGTAACCCGTCGCTGCTTGCAGCGTTTCGGTTATGAGTGCACTAGAGCCGGTGTTGAGAAGGCTATTCAAGATGGCCATGCCCGTGTCAGAGCCAACGATGATGAACGCAAGCAGGTTTATCTCATGACTGCGGATGAAGGACTGCGTCGTTACCGTGAAATGGATACCAATGTGGGACTTAGCTTCGAGGTCAATCAGCCTAGTTCCGCCATACCACTAGCTATAGCCAAGAATCGAGACGGTGAATTTGTGGTAGATGCGCTTGCCACTGATGGCGGTGCTCATCCGCGTAATCTGACTTTCAAACTGGCTCTTTGTTTAGTTGAATTTGGTGCCATGACGCTGGGCGAGCTTACACACAAAACCGCGAGCAGACCAGCCGAGCTTTTGGGGCTGGACGATCGTGGCAGCTTGCAACCTGGCAAGATAGCTGATATCGCCATAGTCGAGCCCAACAGCAAAGAAGTACTCAGCACTTATGCCGCAGGACAGCTGATTTTTGACGGTGATAAGGTTTGCGGACAAGGTGGAAAACTCTTTACTCATGCCGAAAAACCGCAGATAGACTTCCCCAATTACTGCGTAAAACCAAGTTGGCTGATCTGAAGTTTAAGGTTCAAAGTGCAAAGTTAGATCATTGTGGACAGGGTGAACAGAATGGATCAGAAAGCTTGAACTGTTGGAGTCAGAACCCTGAAAAGCATCTATATGCCAGATCCGGGCAATAATCTCGGAATAGGAAACATCGACAGATCAATGACCGCCAATGCCCCAATGACCAATAAACCTAAAAAAAGCAGTTGACTTTTCCTCTTGACCGATAATCAGAGCTTCTTCCGATGCGTACTGAAGCCGAAAGGCGACTGTGACTGCCCTCACCCCCAGACCCCCTTTCCAATTTGCATTCCGCAATTTCTTCCCCCTCAGCTCCGACGAGTTGATGTCCCATTCTCGCTGTGGGGGAAATTGCGGGAATGCAAATAACATATAAGGGTGAGGGAACCCGAGGCAGGATCACCCC
>JAAZKR010000028.1 GCA_012799725.1 Oligosphaeraceae bacterium
AGTGGCGCCTTCCAGGCGCTGCCTCGGGTTCGGTCACCCGGGTTATGCATGGTGCAGCCCTTGTCGGGGCTCAGGCGCCTTTCGGCCTCCGGGTTCGGTCACCCGAGGCTATGCATGGTGCAGCCCCAGGGGCTCAGTCTCCGACTGATCGGACTGATCCGCCCAATACTCTTAACCTAACGCTTTGTAACCACACAGACGGCTCAACTGTGTAAAGCCGACCTTGGCGTCAAAGCAGCAACCCCATGGAAAATTCTCGTGCCTTTTGGGTTGAAAAATCTTAAGCAACGAGTGTTGGACTGATCGGATTTGGACGCCTTCCGGCGCGCCATGAAAATAGAAGAAGGTTCTGAGTGCCGGGCATGAGGAAAAATCAACTGCTTTTTTTAGGTTTATTACTATCACAAGATTTCGCACATTTACACTATTTTTGGGATTTATTTTTTTGCAACAGGCAACTTGAAAAGCTTGGAAACGTGAATTATAATTATGATAAAACGATTAATCGCCTGTTTGTTTTCCCTATAGTTAAAGGCAGAGATGCTACAGCTTGAGAAGCGTCCAGCGAAGTATGGAATTGCGATGTAGTTACGCAACTAATTCAGGGCATAGCCGGGTGCCTTTCCCAAATCAATGAGGAGATGAACAAATGGAAATAATGAAATGTTTATTGGCCACATGCCTGTTATTCTTCTCATTTGGCTTGGGAGCAGGGGAAATATTGAAAAATGGTGATTTCGAGCAGGGCACTCTTGAAAGCTGGTATGCTCCATTACGGGGCAGCGAGGGGCAAAAACTTCAGACCACATATAAAGATTCAACGAGCGGAAGTTTTTGTTTGAGGGTTACCGGTGATCCTGCGGGAAAATATAATAAAAATCTTTGGCTGAATCAGCCTCTGCCTCCTTTGACTCAAAAGCGGGAGTATCTTATCAGTTTCAAAGCCCGGAGCAATGTAAAAAAGACGGTAGATAAATATTTCCAGGTTTCTGTTTGCCAGATGTTGGAGAATAATCAGTCGATTGTTTATACCGGGCCGAAAATCAGCTTGGAAAACCATGAGTGGGCCGAATACACCTTCAGTTTTTCGCCTCATACGGATGCCAGAAAATACATTTTCTTTGTCACCGCCAGTAATCTCGATGCAGATGATGCTGTTTTTGTAGATGATCTTTCATTGCGGGAGGTGCCTGCCCTGAAGATGCCAGAGGGGGAATTCATTCAGAATGGCAATTTTGAAACAGGAAGTTTTCAGGGTTGGAATTGGCCACTAAGGGGCAGTCGAGGGCAGGAACTTCAGTTTATCAATAGAGATACCGACTATGGGCGATACTGCCTGAAAATCAGCGGTGATCCTGCCTCCAAATATAACAGCAATCTCTGGATGAACCAGACTGTCCCCGTTCTGAAGCAGAAAACGGAATATATCATTAGCTTTCGCGGCAGAGCCAATGTTAAAAACATCTCCTCGAAGAAATACGTCAAAGTTTCGATTTGCCAGATGTTCCCAAACGGCGGCAGCATCGTCTATACAGGACCCTATGTTGACTTGAGCCGCCCCACCTGGACACATTACGAACTTTGCTTCATGCCGGATCACCGAGCCGGCCGTTATGATGCCTTCATCACCGCTTCCAATCTGGATCTTGAAGACGAGGTCTTCATCGATGAAGTCTCCCTGATGGAGGCTCGCTCTTTTTCAGAGGCCTTCGATCCCGCACAAAAAGCCCAGGGCGATGTAGATACCATCAACTACAACGAATATACATATACCTTGGACAAAAATACGGGGGTCATGACCTCGCTGGCCATTGATGGCGAAGTTTTTCAGCCTCTGGCAAAAAACTCCGGTGTCATCTATGTCGTGGCTGAGCGTCGAGAATATCTTCTCGATGGCAAGGGCAATATGAGCAAGGACGTTCCATTTCAGGCAATAGCCAATTATGAAATGGTCGATGACATGCTGCGGGAAACGGTGGTTTTTACTGCCACCGAGGATGCCAACGGTCCGTTTAAGCTGGGGCTTCGGCATGGCTTTGATTCCAGCAAGTATAGGCGAATTATAAATTCTTTGCATCCTGTTCGGGTCATTGATGCCAAGCAAAATACCATCTACAGTTATCAGAAAGCTCCAAATGATCAGAATCTTTCGCGTTTGGAGAGTTTTCAGTATGTCTGCTTTCCCATGGCATTTTTGGAAAGTGACAGCTCCTATCTGATGGCAGGTTCTTTATTGCTCGATGACAGTGTCACCTGTTCGCCCAATATTCCAATGAATACTTTCCCATCCGTGCAGCGCAATCCTCTTTCTGTGAAAAAGGGGGATACTTTCCGATTCGAGATCAATTACAAGCGTTTCTCGAAAACGGAAAATCTGCCTCGTGATGTCTGGCGTTTTTACAGTGATCACACCCGTACCAACATTGAGGCGTTAAAACCTTTTATCCCTCCGCGCTATACTCAGCCCAGAGCCTATTACCCTGGCAATTTTGGCACACATACCTATTTTGTAAAAGAACGGGAAGAAAGGCTCTTCCCCAACAGCAACATATGGTTTTATTCGTGGCATGACCTGTTGAATGAACGGTATCCCATCGAGGGAGAATGGTATTGCGAAGGAAAAGCCATCAACAATAAGCCATTCGCCAAGGTTAGCGCCGAAGAAGTGCGAGGGCATATTGCCCATTTGCAGAAAATGGGGCATAAATGCGCCCTTTATCTGCGTTCGCTGGCCAATGCACGGCTCTGTGGCAGCAAATACCCGGAAGAATGGTATTATAAGGCACCTGGGGTGTCACTTTATGGCGGGGGATATGAGCTGCCACTACCGGAACATGTAGCAAAAGAAGTGGGTTACAACACCCATAAATGGGCTTCTTTTGACTTGAACAACGAAGAATATCGAGAATTCTTCATGGATGAGATTTTGCAGGCGTTAGAGTTCTACAAGCCGATGGCAATTGGATGGGACTGCATGGTCGGCCGTTTAGACCTCCTTCTGATGACTGCAACGGTCTATGACTACATTCAGAAAAATAAAATCCCTATCAAGTGTGCAATCAACGAAGGGGGTCCTTTGGATCAGGCGTATAATGATCAGGTGATCATTGAAAATGGTTTCCTTAGCGGTAAACTTGCCATGGACTTTGAAATGCTTCGCGCTTATACCACGACCATCAGCTGTGAAGAGCGTTTTAACCTTTTTCATGACGCAGTTGCAAATTACTTTGACAATGCCAGAACCTGGCTTTCGCCTGCCGGCTTGGCAGTCAATGCCCGTTACATTGATTATCTGTTAAGCATTCGTCCCGAACTGAAGGAAAAGACGAAAGCCAATCGGGCGAAAATTGGCCAGCTGTGCCAGTTGAGAGCCAGTCTTTATGATGTGGGGCACGGTGCCTGCGCCGGATATATGGACGAAGCAAAGCCTGTGCCGCCTGCAATGCTTCAGTTCTGTCATGATGCCGCCGGGCTTGTTCTGGTAAACAAGTCCTTTGCCTTGCGGCTTCCAACAGGTGCCGATACGGATGAAAACCATGCTGTTGCGGCTTGGTGCGACGCAAAAGCACTCCGGCTGATGCTATGGAATGATGAAAGCAAGCCATATGCTGTCAATCTGAAACTGGATCAGAAACACTTCGCCAGCTTGGGATGGTCCGCAGAGGATATGAAAGCTGGACGAGCTGTTCAGGTTACGCCCGAGGGAGAAGAAAAAACTACTGTCACCATTACAGCAGATGGCAATGTTATCTCAATTACAGGAAAATTGCCACCGTTTGCTGGACTGATGATCTTTGCCGAAAAAGCAAGTTGAACTTGGCGCATGCCGACTGCCCAAAACCCATTTTTTACCACGAAAAAACATAGGAAATTTATCACAGCCGTCCCATAGATTTCAGAGCGTGGTTCCCAAAAATAACCAGCCCCGTCCCAAAGTATTCAGGCAGCATTTTATCCGCAGATTACAGGGATGCACGCAGATTTTCAGGACAAGGCTTCGAGTGGCGGCTCTATTTAAGCGATTGCCTGTAAGGCCTTGACTATGCATAATCCCGGTTTTCAAGCCCGATTGACGACTTTTTCTGCAGATGATCAAGAG
>JAAZKR010000189.1 GCA_012799725.1 Oligosphaeraceae bacterium
AAAAAAAGAGGATGGACTGCCGGCAATGAAGGCTGAATGAAAACCAGCGGAAAATTGCCAGGGCAGAGCCGATGGGGAATCTGTGCCCTGATTTTTGAATGGCAGGATGGAGCGGAGCCGGATCACGAAAATGAAAATTTGATTCCGCATCGCTGCATTTTCGTTGATCGGGCTTGCATTTGCGGGATGAAGGATTAATATTTGCTGTTGCACAGTGGCTCCTTTTTTTGGCTTGCTTCGTGGTTGGAACAACCAATAAGGTGCCACTGTGTTTTCACAAGTCAAATTTCAACAATATAATTTTTTGCCATACTTAAATTATTGGTCAACAATCAGATGAAGAAAAAATAATGCTCGTTTTTTTGAACCCGAGGTTCAGTTGTCTGAAGGTGTGTACAGGTTCATTAATGGTAAGATATTTGCCGCAGCCTTCGGAGAAGGGGTGGAACCGCAGGAAGAGGCTCTGTTGTCCGGTCTGGCAGCAAAAATCCCTCTCGTAGTTCGATCATCGAAACAGGTCAAATCATCTGCCTGTGAGACTTTGATTTTCCGATATCCATTGTTTTGCTCCTCAAAAAGAGTCCAGCAATCGGTCGCCGGACGCTCAGAGACGAGAGTCCAATAGAGCAAGGCACTTGGAAAGAATTGCTGTTTAACGCTGCAATACGCCTCTCATAGGAAAATGTCCTTGTGAAAATCAGTCCCTGCCGTCAGGAGAAGATGCCAGGCATCATCTTGGACAAGAGGAAATATCAACGCACGGTGGACTTGAAGCGTGTGAAAGGAACCAATAGGCGTCACAATCGTAGATTCAGCCTGGAAAGACACTCAATCTGTGTCAGACTTAACTGTTTGCAAATGACTTCACCAGATAGAAAATCCTACCAAATTCATTTCTTTCTAAAAATTGAGAACTTGCACTGCCGATGGATTTCTAGGCAGGACAGCTATGAATTTCAAAATCTGTTCACAGAATGGTCATTAATCCGGCCAGGGCATTCCAACTTAGAAAATGAGGATTTTCCACTCCCTTACCTGTCTCTGGTGAATAATATTCATGAAAGCAACCATTGTTCTCCAAGTCATTAAAGAGCATATCTATTATCGTCCTGGCAATGTCATTTGCCTCATTTATCCATCCGCGCTGTTTGAGAGTTTCCCACATGATGAAATTTGCGAGGATCCACACGGGACCAAGCCAATTACTTGGATTGCCACGTTTGATTTCTGGGGTATACATGGGTTCGTCGGCCGATAGCGAACGGAAACCAAACTGCCCAAGAAGACGCTCACTCGTAATATTCGCATTCCAATAGTCTCGGAATTGCTTAGAATCCCCCATGCCACTCCAAAAAGGCAATACACTGCTCCAAGTCAAGACATTGAATTTCAGACAGTGCCAGAAAGTCTCCAAATTACAATTCAATGTTCCCCAGAAACGATGTTGGATCAAATTTGGCTGGCATTGGATATCTACCGAATAATAGGCGCTGGAACGAACATCCCAACAGTATTTTTGAATACTTTCCTGCAGCTTTTTCCGCATGCGGCAATATTCATTGGCACGTTCATTGTTGCCTAATGCACGATTCAATTCCGCAGCCGCTGCAAAATCCTGACTCAGGAAGACATTCAGAAAGACAGATGCGCAGGATTTTGGAGGACGCCCCCAGACTGTCGGATCATCATCTATTCCAATCCCCCAATCTTTCGCCCAAAATATCAGGCCTGTGTTCTGATGTTGATATCTCCGCAAATAGCATTTATGATAAGCATAAATGGCATCTATACTGGCCGCAAGCTCTTCTTCAGACAGCATTCCGCAATCCCAGAGTTTCTTCCCCATCTGGGCAATAAAAGGCTTGGCCATATTATTGTCTGCAGACAACTTACAGTCAAAACGGTCATCGTCATCTGGTGTAATCAGAATTGGCAGAGAGCCATCTTTTCCCTGATGATCTAAAAAGTTCAAAAAAGAACCAACTGCATGTGGCTTAAACTCCTCCATTTTACGGTCATTATGAGTTTGTTCATAAATGCCAGTCATGGCGTAGATAATCCAATATGAATCCCAATCCCATAAATCATGGGAATATGCGGTGCACCCTGGAGAAAGATAAGGATATCTCATACATCCTAAAGGACTTTCCAGACCGTTGGAAACAATGGTGTGGGTGATAAAATCAACTATTCGCTTGTGTTTCTCTTGAAAAGCAGGCATTTGTGTTTCTCTTGAAAAGCAGGTATTGGAACAAAACAGGAGACAAAATTACATTACATTCTTAAACCAGTCAACGGTTGCTTTACGTGCCCGCGGCGGGAAATCATGAGTTCCAGGATAGATGTTGTATTCCAGGGCATCCGATGCTTGCGCCTGGCAATAGATATCATAGGCCTTATCCCATGTTTCCTGGAGAACTTCCACGTGTCCTGGAGTGCCAAGATTAGCAATCGCACCCCCATACAACATTGGACGTGGCGCAACCAGTCCCATAATATCACCGAACTCCACCGGATTCGGTATGTCAGTCCGCCACATATATATCTGAAATCCAGGGATATAGCAATAAACCGGCGGATTTTCCTTTATCAATTCCGGAGGCAGTGGTGTACGTGCCCAGTGTTCATAGTATTTTCGGAAAACCGTACATCCGCCATTGGAGCAACACGCTGCAATCCGTGTATCCAACCCTGCAAGAAAAATCGCAGAATGCCCACCGAGAGAATGTCCGACAACGCCGATGCGTCTTGAATCAATATCTGGGCGGTTGAGAAGATAATCTATGGCAATCTGATTATCATACACTGCTTTTCCGACAACTGACCAGTATGGGTAACGTTGATAAAAGGTAATCGGTTCATAAGCGCGATGTCCTTTCTCAATTCGCTCGCCATCTGCATAAATATCCGGCGCGAAAACAGCAAATCCGGCATGCACGAAATCCAGACCATATGCACGATTACGCAGCATTTCAGTTCCCATCGCTGCAAAATCGGCTGGCATTGGTGCCATGCGTTCCGGCTCGCCGATGGTCAGGTCTTTGCCCATGCCACATGTAGTTCCATGCAAAGCCAAGACAACTGGATATGGCTTTGGGGCATTTTCCGGCAGCAACAGCCATGCGGTAATACGATCGTCCGGATAAGTGCAGTCAGCCGCTAAAGACAATTTGATTTTTTGATAACCGTCACCGGGTTCTTGCAAAAGGATTCTTGCATCGCAAGCTGGGCGATTGTCAGGCAAGCCACCTAGAAGCTTTAGCCATTTCTTCCGGATGTCTTCAATGCGTGCTGTAAAATCGGGCGTTGTCATGGTAGTTATGAAAAGAGGTTGTCATGTTAATATCGAGCGCAAATTTTATCCGACTCAGGTTAAAAACCTGACACACCGTATGTCACCTTTCAGCTTTTTTCCTATGCGATACTTGGCATTATGGGTGTAATTAAAAGCAGTATAGAAAAGCAGCTCGTGATCGCCATCTGAAATGAAAGGGGTTCCTACTGCATAGACGCACACTTCACCGGGCTTGCGGTCAAGCCAGATTTTCCGTTCGCGATGCCAGTGGATACCATCTTGGGAAACACAACGCTCAAAATCCATTCGCTGAGCTAAAACATCGTAGAGTCCAATGATTCCGTCACGTGTGCCGTCTGGACGATGCCGTACGGAAAGATAATAAAATTGAATCCAGGGATGATCATTCTCATCGGGAGCCAAAACAGTGCCCGACGGAATAAAATGCAAACCGTCCACACTCGTCCAACGACGGATCAGACGACGTTTTCCCGGACAATTATCCCAGGGGATATACTCTGGAGAGTCCTTGCGCACACTGATGATGGCAGCACTGTACACTTCAAATGATTGATCAGGCAGGCGATAAACTGTGGTTGCATCATTGCAGACAAGTTCAGGAGGACTCATCTGTTCACAGGCTGGGCGCTTGACTTTACTGCGCAGGCCGGCTAGGCCACTGATGCCAGGCAGCCTTGGATTGCCGGCACGATCACAATAATGATATAGGCATGGGCTATGCGCATTCACCACATTATACACAACGCCATCGTCACTGTCGGCAGCCAAGTAACGCACGATTCCCTGCTTATAGCAATGCGCCCAGAAATACAGCCTGAATCCGCCGGATGGCAGCATGATATGAACGGGCTGTGTTGGCATCCACTCTTTCGGCAAATTGCCCAATGTGGGTACGCTCGCCTTTGCTACAAACCTGTCATTCAAGCGAAAGCGCATTGGCTTAAATCCGCGTTTCAGATTGCCTTCCGCTCTGGCAATGGTAAAAACATCATTCGTGATATCTGAATACCACATACGCAGATTATTATCCGCAATTTGCTCAACCGTCGCAGGGAATGCCGAAAGATTACGCGTGGGATGACTTAATATCGTACCAAGGTATTCAGGCGTTTTATTGTAACATGCAAACTTATGTTTATCATTCATATCCGAGGCCTCCAAGCACCTTATAGCTGTTTTCCAGTCATTTTTTCGAACAACCTCTACAGCCTGTCATTTAAACTGGGACAGTATAATTGCGCCCTCCAGCTTTTTGCCAATCCTGCATCAGCCGATACGCAGCATATGCGCCAGCCATTGTAAACAAGAAATCCCAGACAAAGATGGCACGATAGCCAAAATAATCAATAAATACCCCGCCGCCTGCATTTGCTATAACTAACGCCAATGAAAAACAAAGTGCATTGGCAGAACAGAACTGTCCGAACTTCATCGGCGGCAAAAGCGCCATCATCAGAGGGCGGTTACTGGCACTTTGCAGGACATAGGTCAACGTAACAAGAATGGAAATAGCAAAAAATGAAATGAAATCCTTGATGAAAAAATATCCAATGACATTTCCAGCGGAAATAATCAGGCATCCCACAAGATAAACTGGCACTGGATGATATTTATCTACAACAACGCCTGCCGGGATAAATAGAATTGCTGCAATTAAACTGCACATTCCCATCACGGTTCCATATTGTGCCAAGGATAGACCAAGTGTCTTCTGCGCAAAAAGCAAATAGAACATCGTACGGCATACTTGGCTGGCCACGTTGAGGGCCATAGTCAGAAAAAGCCAGCGATAAATTGAATGGCCAAAACACTCCTTGACATAAACCTTTATCAGATTCAAGCCACGATTCTTTGATGCCAGTTTATCCACCGGCGGGTATGTGCCTTCCTTTACAAAAAGACAGACTCCGCTCAAACCAAGCAGAAATACAAAGCCTACCCCTGTAAAAACCCACGCGGCATATTTTCCTGCCAGTGGAACAAGCACTTGATTTACAACATAACCCCCTAAAGTTCCGGCTATACCCATAGCAGCAGTAACCCTGCCCCGAACCTCCGCCGGCAAAACATCATTGGCAATACAATAGAACACCGGTTCAAAAAGCAAGTTGAACAACTGGAAAAGCAATCCTGCTATCACCAGCATTATTAATGCAGAGGAAGCAGGATTGCATTGCGGAAATAATGCCGCTAGCCAGCCGCCCAGCCTTGTGCTCCATCCCGTAAAAACCAGCGACAATGCCACTAGCGGCACCGTAACCATCAACCAGGGAATACGACGGCCAAAGCGGGTTCTTGTACGATCACTGGCAGTGCTGACTATGGGGTTAAGGACAATATTGAGCAATGCGGGCAAGGTTCCGACAACAATGCCAATCATGGTGTTGCTGGCACCATGGTTGCTTAAAAATAACGGCATCAGCGTAGGCACGGCGTTCACCGCCAAGCTCACGCAGAAATTTCCGCAGCACAACCACCAGCTGAGCGCAAACAACCCCAGGAAAGTGTACTTCAGTCCGTTGCCGGTTTGCCAAATTCTCTGTGCAGATGCTGTCATGCCCGTTTATTTCCAGGAGGCTGGCGTGCTGCTGAGACCGGTGACAATCTGTCTTGGCCAGTTGTTTTTCTTCAGGTTGAGGACATGGCCGTCAAGATACAATGCATTGATGGTATTTCCATGCATCCAGTTTCCAAAGTTAAGGATATTGGCGTGGTCAGTGCTGTTGATATATCCGCCATAATAATACATATTGGGATTGGGCGTAACTCCATCCCCGCTTGTGTGTGCGGCATCCACCATAATGTCAAGGGCACTCGCAGATGACTGTGCGGATAATTTACGTAATTTGTCGGTGCCTCCGATCGTATACCGACCGGCGTATAGCGAATAAGCATAGGTGACAAAGGCTTTCAACGAAGTGTAGGTAGGGCAAAACATGAACTTCGGAGTTAACTTGTTACGTCCGGGATCGCAGCGCCCGGCATCCGAATCTGCATCGGAAACTTGAATGGAAGGATTTAACATTCTTGCTATGCAGAAATACCATCGCATCCTTGTATAGAAACTTGCAGGGAAAGAGCTGCTACAAAACTCCATGGGCAGAATGTAATCATCATGATCATCGGTATAGATCATCAAGCATAATCCCATCTGCTTCATGTTATTGGAACAGGATATGGTTTGTGCTTTCTCGCGTGCCTTGCTTAAGGCAGGCAGCAGCATTGATGCCAAAATGGCGATGATGGCGATCACGACAAGCAGTTCAATAAGCGTGAACAAATGTCCTTTTTTCATCAGCAGGGTCTCCTGTGAGTTTTTTTTGTTTGATTTTTCAGAGAACAGGGAACAAGGAAAACTATTTTTGATTTTTGTCCAGAAATCTTTTGACCACTTGCGCTCTGTCGGTGAGAGTTTTTGCCTTCGCAGGCTCGCTCGTATAGGTGTTTTCGTGTTCTAAGCTCCATATACGGCTTTCTCTGAAAGCATGGTATGTCCAATCCCAGCCGTATTTTTCAAAGAGTGCAATGCAGTCCTCCAGATACTTTGCACCATCTGGCGCCCAGCGTGCAACAGAAAATTCACCGATGAAAATCCGTACGTTGTTCTTTTTCTGGAACTCGATGACAGGAGCCATCTCTTTTTCTTCCAGACGTTTCGCATCCCACCAGCCTCCTTCGGAATCATCGAATATGCCAGGCCAATGCAATCCGCGTTCCAGATAGGCTTGGGAAAGATCGGTGCCGGTAATGTCCCGGATTCCCTGCATCGTATACTTATGGGGTTGATACTGATGCGCAGAATAAATGAGTTTATTGACAGGGTCTTCAAGCAGCGGAAAGCCTTTAAACCCCCAGCAAAGGCCGCCAGGACCTGGCTCAATGACAATGTGGTGACGAGTATCGATTTGACGGATTGAATCTATGGCTGCCTGAGCCCATTGTGGCCAAGCTTTGGGATAAGAAGGCATATCTACCCAGTTCAACGGCTCATTCATCAAATCAAACCAGATCTCTTCTGGGCGATCTTTGCAAATTGTGGCAATTTCCTGCCAACATTTGATGAAGAGGTCTAGATTTCGCTTATCCTTCCAGAAATAATCCAGTTGTTCCCGCCCGTCCGTAAAATTTGGGAAAGGTCGTGGCAAATTATGCAGGTCAATGACAACAACGATGTCTGCATCTCTGGCACGATCCAATCCTGCCGGCAATTCCTGCATCATCCAAGACCATGCCTCACAATGAGGAATGCCTTTCTGCTGAGCCCAGAAAAAAGGTATCAACTGCAGACGAACGATATTGCAATTCCAATCATTCTTTACTGCATTGATAATTTCCGGCGTCAATTCACTGACCATAAAGCCGCGGCGAGTAGTAGTGGCCGCAGCCGCAAGAGGCAAGGCAGCAATGATAACAAGTATTGACCATAGATTTTTTTTCATCGCAATGTCCTCTTTTTACAGTGGTTCATGAGGAGGGCAATAAGTGGAGTCAATGACGGTAATCGTTGCGTACATTACTTCTCCGCCATAATTAGCAAAAGCAACAGCGCCTTCAGGTGCCCTGAGCTCACTTTCTTCAAGATATAATTTTCCATCGATGCTGACACGCAGAATGCCGTTGCTGCATTCAATGGCCATATCAACAAATTGGTCGTGCAATTCGGAAGGAAGAGGAGCCTTTGTGTTGTCTATGCCAACCATGCGATTATGCGCTGTAAGGTAAACATAGATTTGCTTTCCACAGTCTCGCCGTACAAGAAACCCACCAGTCCCGCTTTCCCCAACGCATAACCGTGATTGAACAGAAAAATCACGCATCCCCTCGGTACCGCCAAGAATTACGCAATTGTGACTTTTGCCGGCAAGCTTCAATGCTCCATCGGTTATCTGGAAGTTCTCCGGTTCGCCATAGTGATGGCGCATATATCGCTTGACTTCGACCGGACGAGAAAAATCATTACTCCACAGAGCGCCGCTAACTGGAACGAATGTGCTCGCTGTCAATGGAGCAATTGAAATTTCCGAAACGGTCACATCGGTTCTATAAGCTGAAATGGCAATGCCGCCAATACCTCCCCCCAGATTATCTAAAGAAAAACATGGGACTCCATTCATCTGGACATCCAGCGTATGCTCACCGACACAGATTACCAGCAAGATACTGTCAGATGACGCTTTCTCAAAATATTTCTCCAACAACTTGGGGGCGGCACCTAAAAGGCCGATATAGGTGCCACTGGGTGCAACATGCACATAGCATTGCTTGCCGGCTGCCCGCCGAACTTGAAATCCTGCATGGCCATGTACGCCTTCCGGGAACCGCAATCGCGCCTTGAGAACATACGGTTCCTTGGGAACTACAGCATCGGATATGCCGATACGCGCAGCAGCATCCTTCCCGGGAGAAAGAGTAAGGCTCCCGGGAGATAGAAGCATGCCGTTCTCACGACCATGTTCATAAATCAGAAATTTTCTTGCCTCATCCAAATTATTCAGGTCTAATTTTTCCGCAAACACTGAATGCATCGGCATCAGCAACATAAAAAACAAAACGAAAATCAGTTGTCTCATTGCTATTCAACCATCCTTCTGTTTCCACATGCCCACACACGCACAGGAGACAATGTAACATGTTACATTTTTAACAACCAGCGTTAATGTATATGCTGTCTGCCAAAAAGCAAGAGCCTATCAAAAAAAAAGTTACCTTGCCTTTTCACCATCGATCTGATTGATCCTGCAATACGTCAGATTTTCTCCGATTCTTATATGTTACTATCACTCGACTTCTTGTTTTTTAGGAAAGATTTTTACTTTATCCGCAGATTTACTCAGATTAGCGCAGTTTCCTTATCTTAGGAGCGCATTTTCAAAGTGAGCCCTAAAAAATCTGCGGCATCTGCATAATCTAGTGTTCTAAGGGAAGCAGATCCCTGCCGATTTGCTTGGTCCGTCTGATTTACATCTCCTACCCATTTTCTTTTTTTATGGCATTATTCAGGTTCAAGGTTAGCGACGACAGCGGCAAGCTCAGCGAGCTTTTGATAGAGGGTGAATCCCAAGCTGATGCAACCCGTCGTTTACAGCGTCGCGGTTTAATGCCGATCGAATTTCTCGGCCAGGGCAGTGTTGCTGACAAGCGCGGCGGTTTGTTTGCTAAGAAGCTCGATGTGGTAGACTTTACCGAGCGCTTGGTGCCGCTGTTGGAGGCCAACATACAGCTTGAGCGTGCTCTGACCATTGTCGGCGAGGATCAGGATAATCCAATGCTGAACAAAACTGCGGCGGAGTTACGTCAGGGATTGCATGAGGGGCGCAAGCTTTCCGATCTGATTAGTGAGCGCAGCCATATCTTTCCTTCTCTGTATGCCGGTGTGGTTGAAGCCGGCGAGGAAGCCGGCGCATTACCCCAGGTTATGGCGGAGTTGCGCAATTTTCTTAGCGAGGCCCGTGAACTCAAGGCTTTTATTGTCTCTGCCTCTGTTTATCCTCTTTTCATTGCCATTTCCGGCATTGTCATGCTGATTTTTGTGCTGAGTGTGATAGTGCCGCGTTTTGCCACCATTCTGACCGGTGCCGGTGTAGAGTCCACTGCCGCTACAATTTTGCTGGCACTCTCGGGGTTTTTTCAGAGTTATTGGTGGTTACTGCTGCTCTTGCTGTTGCTCTTTGGGTTTTTGCTGCTGCAATTGCGTAACGAAGACGGCATTGTGCGCAAGAGTTACGATCGTTGGATACTGCATGTGCCGATTGCCGGTCAATTGGTACGCCATATCAGTCTGGCACGGCTTTGCCGCACCATGGCCATACTGATGCGCAGTGGCGTGCATCTGCTCAATACGGTGGTCATCGCCAATAGGGTGGTGCGGAACAGCGAGATACGCCGTTCATTGCAAGAGCTTTCCGGTGAATTACGCCAGGGGCAGCGCATTTCGGCCGCTCTGGCAAAAAGCCCATATATCCCCTCTCTGATGCTGCGCATGATTGCGGTAGGCGAAGAAACCGGTGAGGTAGAAAGCATGCTTGAGCGTGTGGCCGAGCGCTATGAAACCGAGCTGCGCCGTTCGATTAAGCGCTTGCTTAGCCTGTTTGAACCTCTGATTATCATCCTCTTGGGACTGGGCGTAGGTTTTATCGTACTGCTCATGTTCATGGTCATGATGGATATGCAGACTGTGGCATAAAGCAATGCATCTGCGACCATCTTTTCAGTTTTCACTCATTATCTGTCGGAGTTGTCTTATGAAATATCGTTCTACTTCTTTGCGTCGTTTGCGTCGTCGTCATTTTACTCTTGTTGAGATCATGATTGTGGTGGTGATCATCGGCATGCTGGCGGCCATAGTCGCGCCTTCCATCATCGGCAATCTTGACAAGGCCAAGGTGCGGAACACCAAGGCACAGCTGGTCAACCTGAAAAGTGCCGTGCAGCAGTATTATTTTGATATGTCATCTTATCCCAGTCGTTTGGAAGACCTTATCACAAATCCGGGCAATGATAAATGGGACGGGCCGTACATAGAGTCGAAAACTATCCCCAAAGATAACTGGGATACTGAGTTCCAATATACTTGTCCTGGTAATGACTGGCCTTTTGATATCATTAGTCTGGGAGCGGACAAGGCGATCGGTGGGCAAGGCAGAAATGCCGATATATCCTGTTGGAACTAGGAAGCACGTTTTATAGTCTTGGGAGTTAGCTTTGCGCAAGCGGCATTTTACTCTGCTTGAGTTGTTGATGGTCGTGCTATTGGTCGGCATGATCGTAGCGCTTGTTTTGCCGCGTATCACGCTTGCGCCCAGGAGAATCGTAGTAGAAAATGCTCTTAGTGGCATACGGCAAGCCTTTACAGAAACCAGTACTCGCGCTAGAGCCGCCGGCAAGGCTTTTCGGCTGGAATTGCAGCCGGAGACCGCTATTTTAAAACTGTCGTTGATCAACGACAATCTGAGTCGAGAATGGCGCCCGCCCATACAAAAACCAGCCGAAAAAAGCGAGCAGATGCTGGTGGGCAAGCAAGACAGCTACCAGCTTTCACAGGAAATAGAGTGGCAGATTGCAGATTCAGCCTATGACAACGAAGGCAAAATTATCTTCTGCTTCTTTCCTGATGGACAAAGCAGCGGGCCTCCTTTGGAATTCATCCTAAAAAAACAGCGTTTTCGGCTGCAAGTGGACAATATCTGCGGCAGAGTCGATATAGTCGAGCTACAATAACGGAGCCGAAGACCAGTTACCTGTGAATAGTGCCTTTGCAAGGACTGTCTGTTTGGGGGGATTTGTTCCCTCAAGCTGAATATCTTTCCGCTTGAAACACACTATGTAAGGCGGATGGAAAAAGCGATCCGACTGATCCGGCCGATCATATTAATCATGATTCTTACTTCTTCATATTCCGGTTGAAATTATGGATTTAAATCAGATACAGTCAGAGATGTCGGAGCTGCGTCGGCAGATTCAGTGGCACGACCGGCTCTATTATCAGGAAGCCAAACCGCAAATAAGCGACCGGGAATACGATGCATTGTATGCCAGGTTGAAGCAGTTGGAGGAGGAGTATCCGCAATTTATTACAGCAGATTCACCTACGCAGCGGGTTAGCGGTCAACCCTTAAGCGGTTTTGTCAGCAAACCACATATTGTGCCCATGCTCAGTTTGGACAATAGCTACAATGCTGCCGATATTCAACGCTTTCATGAATCGGTGCGCAAAACCTTGGCAGATGAGCAGTTCGAGTACATAATCGAACCAAAAATTGATGGCGTGAGTATTTCGCTGCGTTATGAAAACGGCTTATTTGTGCAGGCTTTGACCCGGGGTAATGGACGCGAAGGCGATGACGTCAGCGCCAATGTGCGTACCATAGCTTCGGTGCCGCTGCGTCTACAGCTGGAGAGCCCACCGGCAGTGTTGGAGGCCCGCGGCGAGGTTTTTATGAACAGGGCAGGTTTTGCACAGCTGAACCGGCGGCGTCAGGAGGCCGGGGAGGAGGCTTTCGCCAATCCGCGCAATGCCAGCGCCGGCACTCTGAAGCTGCTGGATGCTCGTGTGGTTGCGCAAAGGCCGCTGCAAGTACTGTTCTATGCCCAGGGCGAGATGCAGGGAGCATCCATTAACAGTCAGGAAGAGCTTCTGGCATTGTTTAAGCAGGCTGGGCTGATGACTCAGAACTGGCTGCGCAAAGCTGATGATTTTGCTGGCATACAGGCGGCTCTGGAAGAGCTGCAAGAGACAAAAAACTCCTTCCCTTACGATATAGATGGCGCGGTTATCAAGATAAATCTTTTTGCGCAGCGGCTACGCCTGGGGCAGACTGCCAAGGCGCCAAGCTGGGCCAGAGCTTATAAATATGAGCCGGAGCGCGCCGCCACGCGATTGACGGCTATCAGTGTGCAGGTGGGGCGCAGCGGGGTTTTAACACCGGTGGCTGAGCTTGAGCCGGTGTTTTTGGCCGGTTCAACCATCAGCCGGGCTACTCTGCATAATGAGGAGGAGATCAAGCGCAAGGATATACGCATAGGCGACAGCGTATTGATCGAGAAAGCCGGTGAAATCATTCCCGCAGTAGTCAGCGTGCAATTGCAGCATCGCCCGGTCGACAGTCGTCCCTTTGATTTTGTCGCGCATCTCGAGGGCAAGTGTCCATCTTGTGGCAGCGCCATAGTGCGCGATCCGCAATTTGTGGCTTGGCGTTGTCCCAATTTGCAGTGTCCGGCTCAGAATATGCGTCGCATTGAATATTTTGCTGCCCGTAACGCGTTGGATATCACTTCGTTGGGTTCGGTAGTGGCTGAGGCGCTGCTGGAAAAAGGTCTGGTTGAAGAGCCTTTGGATCTTTTCAAGTTAGAGCTATCTGAACTGGGCAGCTTGAATTTAGGCACTGTAGAGGAACCGCGTACTTTCGGCGAAAAGAACGCTGCTAAGTTGTTGCAGGCTCTAGAGGACGCCAAAAAACTCCCCCTTTCTAACTGGCTCTTTGCCATGGGCATTCCCGAGGTAGGTGCCGCCACCGCTTTCCATGTGGGGCGCACCCATCAAAACTTGGCGGCGGTGGCTAACTCACCCAAGCTTAAATTATTGGCGAATCTGGCGCAGCTCAACGAGGGAGTCAAAGCCGGCGTTGGCAACAAGGCGGCAGCAGAGCCCGAATTGGGAGAATTGTTTGCCTGGCGAAAGCTTGAGGCCGATGATGTTTTCCAGGCGGAGTTGGTTACGCAGCTGCTTGCAGATGGTCTGCTTAAGCCCAGTCAGGGTAGCAGCAAAGCTTATGTCAGCGATGGCATAGGACCTAAAGCTGCACAGTCTTTGCTTGATTTCTTTGACAGTGAAATCGGTCAAAACTGGTTGACGAGGATGGCGGAGCTGGGCATAGACCCGCAGGGGGAAAACCAGAGTGATAAAGGTACAGATGATGCCGGCTTGAGTGGAAAGACATTTGTGCTGACCGGAACCCTGAACAGCATGGATAGAAATACTGCCGCCGACCGTATTCGCGCCAAAGGCGGCACGGTGAGCTCCGCCGTGAGCAGCAAGACCAGCTATCTGGTGGCCGGAGAAAATACCGGTGCTAAAAAAAGCAGCAGAGCGCAGGAGCTGGGCATTCGTGTGATCAATGAAGAGGAATTGCTGCGAATGCTGGGAGAGGAATAAGGGGAGATTTTTGTCCGCAGATTGCGCAGATGAATGGCGATAAACGCCGATGGACGCAGGTTTTCAGTATCAGGCAACGTTGCGATTTTCGAAAAACTCTATGATTTTGTCACTCATTTTTAAGGGTGCCTTTATATAATCTCAGGTAGTTTGGAGGCTGTATTGACCTCTCCTCATCCGGCACTCTGGCTATGCTCAGTTTATATTGATTATCTTGGTTTGGTAATTGCCATTGCCATTTTCTTCTTTGGCTCATATCAACGTTTGGGCTGAGAGCTTCCCATTGTCTGCTTGGCACGGCTGGCTGGCGTTGACTAAGCAGATACACCTGCCTTTGCTTATCCGGCAGTCCGGCAGGGAAATCCATCAGTCTTATGATATTTCTACGCAAATAATAGCATTCGGTCAAATAGGCGTAGTTGCCATGCAGGTAAAGTGGGATTTCGGGGTCTAGTCCGGCCAATTCAGTGTAGGCTTGGGTTTCATTTCGATTGCGTCCGGCCAAGCTTAGTCCGGCGCGCTTGCGATCCCCTACGCTCCAGCTTTGCACACAAGTGATACTGAGCAGCAGGCTGACGCGCAGCGCGGCGCAGCTTAGCGGCAGCGCTTGCCAGAGTGGCGTTTTTTTGGCGCGACGGTATTGCTTGATGCTTAAGATGGCAAGTATGGCGCAGACTAGTGCCAGGAACAGGGCGACTGCGTCCCGTTGCATTTCATCGAGTATAGCGGATTGCAGCTCTATGTTACCAAGGAAGAGCAGCCCCCAGAAAGCGGCTCCGAAGATGGCTATAGCGGCGGCCAGGGCATAGATCAGCTTCATGGTCCAAGCAAAGAAGCGTCTGTACCAATTAACGGTGATCTCAAAATGTATGCCGATGAGCACCGCCATTGGTGCCAAGGTGGGCAGCAGCCAGAGAGCAGCAGCTCCGGGCCAGAAAAGAAATAGAAGCAGGGGCACAAAGACTAAGGCACGGAAGAAGCTGCACATGGTTCCTACCGGCTCGAATTGACGCATGGCCAGACAAAAAGGTGCCCAGGCGAATAGACTCCAAGGCAAAAGATAGACGAAGACCTTGGCGCCGAAATTGAAAGGATGCCCGAAAAAAGAGACGGTTCGGTTATCCGGAAGTGTGAATGAGACGGCATCCCAAGGGAAAAAAGGCTGGTGACAAATAAATTTGATGTAAACAAAGCAGAGCAGGGCGAATGCCGCCAGAATAATAATATGTGGTGCGGATTGCAGTTGCCGCAGGGTCTTGGGGGGATTCCTGGTGATGAGCAAGGGCAGGTAAAACAGGGGAATAACGCCGGCTCCTGCACTCATGATGCTAAGAAAAAGACAAGCCAGAGCCGTACCCCAAGCCACATGCCAGCGTTGTTCCTGTGGCCCGTAGCGATACCAGCTGAACCAGGCCAGAGCCAGGAAAAAAGCCTGTAAACTGGCGGTTTGAGCCCTATAGCCGATGCGTAGACAGGCAACGCAACATAAGACTACGGCCGCCGCAATGAAGCCGGCCAGGTCGCCCTTGCTGCGGCGAGCGGTTAAACCACAAATCAGAGCCAGGGCCCAGACCGAAAGCACGGCAGGCAGACGTATGCTGAGCAGACAGGGTGCCTTGCCAAAAGAAAAAATGCAGATAAGCCAGGGGTAGAGCGGGAAAACTTTAACCGGATTGCCCTGTAAATGTGGCTGCAAAAAATTGCCGCTGCTGATCATTTCACGGGCAATAGCGGCAAAGCCGGCTTCTTCACCGCCATACAATTCGACCAGCAGCACGGATGGCAAATATAAGAACAGAGCCAGCAGGCAGAGGATAAGTAGCTGGCCGCGCCCGTATGTGGTGGACTTGGTTGAGGTCATATAAGCTCTGTTTCAGCAGTGGGTTTCAGTTTTCGGCTCTTAGAACTTGTGTGTTGTTCTTGTTCCTTGAGCCATTCACGGGTTAGTTTAATGGCCATTTCCGGGTTTGCCTCGTCGATCCAATGAATGGTTTTGCCTTCTCGCTGCATTTTACGAAACCAGCTGTCCTGGCGTTTGCAGAACTGTCGGATTTGCGCCAGCAGCTTGTCGCGCATCTCTTCGAAGCTGGTTTGTCCTTGCAGATATGCGGCAATACAGCGATATTCCAGGCCCAGCCATTCCAGCTGCTGCCATGAAAGTCCATTCCGGTGCAGGTTTCTCACTTCGTCAATCATACCCTGTTGCAGGCGTTGGTCCAAGCGTTTTTCGATGCGTTGGTGGCAGACTGCTCTAGGGAAGCGCGGCGCCAGGATGAGGCAGTTATTCAAGGCATGGCAAGCTTGTTTGCTTTCGCCGCTGCGTGCTATTTCCAGTGCGCGGATGACTCTTCTGGGCTGAGTCAGGTCACTGCGTGCAAACAATTCCGGGCTGGCTTCCCGGCGCAGCATCTCTATCAGCTCAGGCAGGCTGAACTTTTGCCAGGAATGACGCAGTTCGTGGTCAGGGCCGGCCCCCGGTGTTTCATAGCCACTCAGCAAAGCATGCAAGTAGAGGGCGGATCCACCAGCCAGAATGGGCAGCTTACCCCGTGCGTGCACTTCCAGAATGCATTGTCTAGCCAGCTTCAGGAACTTGAACAGATGGAATTGTGTGCCCGGTTCGATGATGTCCACTAGATGCAGCGGCACGCGTTGTTCTCCACTGCCATATTCTTCCAAGTCCTTGCCGGTGCCCAGGTCCAAGCCTTTATAGACTTGTCTGGAATCAACGCTTATGATCTCGCCATCAAAATGTCTGGCCAGCTTTACCGCCAGCCTGGTTTTGCCTGAGGCGGTGACTCCGGTTACCGCCAAGCAGGCGATATCACTGAGTTCGGGCGGCATTATCTTACTCCTGAGGGGCAGCTTCAGCACCCACATTTTCACTGTTTTTGACATTGACTAGAGTGACTTCACAAATAGAAGGCTCTATATATTCCGCCCTAAGATCGCTGCCCAGTCCGATGATGTGTACTTCGGCACGATATACACCCGGTGTGTTGAAGCTGCTTAGGTCTAAAACCGCCTTTATCTTGTTCAGGTCTAAACTTTCGAAAGCGATGATTTGTCCGCGTATGATGGCCTCGACGCTGCCAGGCAGTTCATTTTGCAGGTTTAATCCACTATTGGGGTGTATCAACAGGCTCAGGGGGATTTTAGGCAGTTTCAAATTGGAGATGCTTTTAGTATCGGTGATCTGCACATCTACGTCCACGCTGTCAAAGTTCAGCTGCATAGTACTGCTGTCCGGACTATAGACATTGAGTGTGGTGCTGAAGTCCGATACGATGTTATTGTGCAGCAGCAGGGGTTCGGTGTCGACTACTAGCAGTGCGTTTACATCTGAGGCCGGGCCGGTGACTTTCACACGGCTTGGGCTAAGCTTTAGCTCATGGGTGAATCCGGGTCGCAGCCTTCCTTGCACCGGCACGTTCAGCTCTTTGAATTGGGTGTCTATGTTTTCCCATTTAATGGGTATGGCTTTGGGGGTTATAGAGATTACTTTGACGCCGGCGGGTTTTTTCTCTATGTCCTCATCGTTCAGTGTCACTAAATAGGTGTTTGCTTCGCCTTGCGGTATAGTGTCTTCACGGGTTTTGGCCTCGGCCGGGTCTATAACGATGCGGAAGTCATTGGCGGTGAAAGCACGATTGCGGGCCGAGATATCAACGGCCAGTCTTAATTTGATATCGCCGAATTCCTGATCTGCGGGCACATACAGGTTTTTGGAGCTGCTGTTCAGCTCGATTTCTTTGATAGTGATGGTTTCGCGGCTGGCTAAATTATCCGGCAAAACCACCTTAGCTATGAAATACCAGCACAGTACTCCCAGTACCAAAGCCACCGCTTTGCGCCAAATGTCGTGAATGAGCCAGAACCAAAATGCAAAACAAAGGTTCAGGAGCTTGTTTTTGAGATTAGCGAAATTCATGGCGCGTAAAGAAAAAAAGTCAATGAAATTGTTTTGTGGACGGCCTGGTGTTTATTCCTCGATTTTGTTGCTGTCCTCAGTTTCAGGGGGCGGTTCTTCCATTGGGTTGTCCCAGCTTTCGGTTCGGTTCAGCAATCTGTTCCAGATGCTTTCAGACATTTTGCTTTTCTTGTGAGGCTCATCTTCCAGGGCAATTTCACTTACTCCCAATCGATTGCAGAGTACGTTGCGGAAATGCCTTGGATTTTCCATGAGCTCCAGCCGCCCCGGTCCTGTGGTGACACTGACGTTGCCGGTTTCCTCCGAGACCACAATGACGGTGATGTCCGGCACCTGTTCGGAGAGCCCTATAGCGGCGTTATGCCTGGTGTGTATAGGGCGGTTTTCCGAGTGTGAGGCGGCAGGGAATTGGCAGGCTGCGGCCACGATATTGCCTTTGCGTATGATGACGCCGCCATCGTGCAGTGGAGTGCCCTTGTAAAATATGGTCTGCAAAATGAGGCTGCTCAACTTAGCGTCTATCCTGACTCCTTTTTCGATGTATTCGTTCAGTCTAGGGGCATTTTCCACGGCGATCAGGGCGCCGGTATTGTAGCGCACGTGTTTGCCTCTGCTGCGGCTGCCTGTCTCGCTACCCTTGGGCCAAACCCAGTGCGGTTGCGCCGTCAAAGCACACACACAATCAATAAGTTCATCTATCATAGCCAATATACGACGCTGTTTATTGGCGGTGTTAAGACGTCTGAAGGTGCGAAAACGCTGCTTGCCCAAAAAGGTCAATATACGGCGTATATCTTCCTTGAAGACCACGATCAGGAAGATTGGCATGAGGGCCAGCATGCGTTCAATCAGCCAGTGCAGCACTTGCAGGTTTAAGCGGTTAGTAAAAAAATACAGCGCTGGAAAGACAATAATCAGCACACCGAGCATCAGGATACTAGGCGTGCCCTTGAGAAAGCGCAGTATCCAATAGAATACCAAGGTTAAGATGGCAATTTGAAAGAGATTGCCCAAGATCATTAAAGCTGACATTTTTGGCGGGGTTGTTTATTTAGGGCGTTGGGGGAGCCTGGTCGGGTCTGTTTTCAGACGCTGTCTAGAATTGCCTTGGCCACCATCAGTGCCTGCCTGGTTTCGGCTACTTGGTGCACGCGGATTATATCGCAGCTCTGCTGATATGCGGCGATAGCCGCCGTTGCCAAACTACCTGGCAGCCTGGCCTGAGGACGCTGCTCGTCACAAATCTTGCCTATATAGGACTTATTCGAAACGCCCAGCAATATTGGCAGGCCACGGCGGCGCAGCTGTGCAAGATGCTTGATTACGGAGAGGTTCTGCGACAGGGTCTTGCCAAAGCCTACGCCTGGGTCCAAGACGAAGTACTCGGCGGGCAGTCCGGTCTGGCTTTGTGCCCATTTCAAGCGTTCCTGCAAGAAGTCAAATACCTGTGCATAGGCAGAGTCTTCCGGCGGCAGTTGCTGGCAGTGCATGATAATGCAGCCGGCTTGATGGCGGCGCAGGGCTTCCGGCATGGCAGGATCACTCAGAGCGCTGACATCATTGATGATGTCGGCACCGGCCTCTAGAGCCGCCTCAGCTACCAATGCCTTGGTGGTATCTATGCTGATGGGCAGGCGAGTGCGCTTGACCAGTTCAGCAACGACCGGCACGACGCGGCGTATTTCTTCATCCGGGCTTACCGCATTGTAACCCGGGCGGGTGGATTCGCCGCCCAAGTCCAGAAAATCTGCGCCTTGCTTTTCAAGGTTATCGGCCTGTTGCAAGGCTGCTTCCAGGCTGTTATATTTGCCGCCATCAGAAAATGAATCCGGCGTTAAATTGATGATGCCCATAAGTTTGGGATAACCATCCAATTTCATGCTTTGTTGTTTGAATCTGAAGTTGAAAAGCTGCTTGCTGGTATCGGGCATCCGGTAAGCTCTTGGGTTGGGGTGAAAACTGTTAACGAGAAAGGCGAATTCGGCGCAACGCTAAGATACCACATTTTACCGCGAATTGCAATTGATTACGCGTTTTGGTCACAGCCGTCCCATAGATCACAGAGCGCGTTTTCCAAAAATAGCAATCCCGTCCCAAAGTATTCAGGCGGCATTTTATCCGCAGATTACACAGGCCTGCGTAGATTTTCAGGACTTGGCCAAGCGCAAAACAAGGCTAGACATGCCGTTTTTTGCTGCTCATGGGGCGACTGTGGGTGTTTTGGTTATTTGTCATTTGTCAATGGCACTAAAATCAGTCGGATCAAACTAAGCTGCTAAAAACTTCATATCACAAGACTTCAGTTTTTTTTATGGAATAAAGACGGAGTGCGGCATCGTTAAGTTAGCCACTGTTTTTGGGGGGCGGCGCAAGTAGGCTAGTGACGCTGTTTTCACCGGGTAATTATTTGAATCAGTATTATATTATCCATGAATCCAAAAACTACCCTATTTTATGAGTGGGAAAGGTGTTATTAAAGGCATGAAAATTTCCGAGTTGTTGAAGCCATCTCTAATAAAAATATCGCTGCAGTCGGACAATAAGGAGGATCTTTTTCCGGAACTCGTGCAGCTTTTCGTGTCCGAGGGCATGATTAAAGACCGCAATATGGCCATTGAAGTGCTTGAAAAGCGCGAGGCCAAGATGTCTACCGGTATCTCCAACGGGCTTGGCTTGCCGCATGGCAGGCTGCCCGAGGCGCAGAAGACATTGCTGGCACTGGGTCTTTCCGAGGAGGGCATAGAGTACGATTCCTTGGATGGCGAGCCGGTATATGTGGTTATTTGCATCTTTGCCGAGCCGGAAAACCCGGGACATCATGTGCGGGTGCTGGCTGAAATCTCCAGACTTTTTTCCATACCCGGCTTTATGGGGCGCCTGCGGAGAGCGCAAAGCCCGCAAGAAGTTCTGGATGTGATTCGCAGTGAGGAGTAAGCATGGATGATCTTCTGCAGCGGATGCTGGCCATAGACCGTGAGGCCGAGAAGCTTATCCAAGAGGCCGAAGCTGAGGCCGCCAAGATGGCCGAGGCAGTGCGCTTAGAGATCAATCTCGAGCGCGAGAAGGCGCAAGCGGCGCTGGTCACGGAGTCAGACCATATATATCAAGAGGCTATTGCCAAGAGCAAGCTCGCTGTGGAGCAGGAGCTGGAGCAGTCCATCGTGCAACTGCAAGGCGAATTGGAGGCCTTTGACGCCCGTATCCGGCAATTACAGCCCGAATTGTTGCGGGCATTACTGTTGGGCTCCTGATTTTCACGTTCAACTACTCGAGTGATGCGACGTTTTCCTCTGTCAACAGGTTCAGATTTTATTTTTGCCAGGCTGCACGGCCTTATAAGCCGTGCAGCCGTAGGCGAGCGTCTGCGCCACCTTACCAGCTGTGTTACTGAAGAGTTGTTCTTTCAAGCCTTGGCCAATCTAGGCTATGACTTTGATCCCAAGGACAATTTTCAAAAGCAGCTCATGCTGCGTGAGACGCGTTGCCTGGAGGATTTGATGTTGTGGTCGAGTCCGGCAGTGGCGCGATATCTGGCTGTTGTCATCCGTACCCTGAACATAGAGAGCCTGAAACTGCTATTAAGTTATCGTTTTCAAGAGCGGCTTGATCTGGAGCCTGCCGAGTTGTTGACCAGCCTGCCAGGGCAAAGCGGCTATGACTACAAGGCCTTGCTGGAGATTGAGGGCGATGAGCAGTTTATAGAGCAGTTGCCGGACTGCCAGGATTTTCCGGAGCTGGGCAAGGTTATTGCCAGGCTTGCTGAGGACCGTGATTTCATGACTGCGGACTGTGCCATAGACTCGTTTTGCTTCAAGTCCGAAATGGAGCAGGCCAAGAAGTTGCCCTTGTCTATGCGCAACGAGGCGGTGGAGCTTTTAAGCCGCGAAATCGATGTCAGCAATCTCAGCATGTTACTGCGCAATGTCAACATGTACCACATCACTCCGGAGAGATTGCAGAAGTTCTGGATACCGGGGGGCAAGTTCTTGTCTTTGTCTGAATTGAACCGCCTGGCCATATTTGAGAATCCAGGCTTGGTGATTGAGGCTCTGCCGTCGCCCTTTGCAGCCCTGCTGAAGGACTGTCGCGAGAAAGAACTCTACCACAGCGAACAGGCTTTGTGGAATTGGCTGGCAAAAAGAGTCTGGCAGATATTTATGGATTTCAGTCATCCGGCCTTGTCTGTGGTCGCATATCCTTACTTGCTCCGCTTTGAAAACATTAACTTGGGAAGAATATACGAAGGCATCAGATTCGCGTTGCCGCCCAATATCATACAAGAGATGATGATTGCCCAGGGCTTATAGTCGTGATTGTAAGCTTGCCGGCGCCAAAAGGAAGACTCAATGCTTAAACCGGTCAGAATGTGCAAAGTCAACATTCTGCTTATGCAGAAACACCTGAACGCTATCACCAGTGCTTTGGCGACGAGCGGGCTGGTGCATTTGGTTGACGCGGCGAGCCAGTCAAAAGACCGCCTGCTGTCGGCGGTTAATCTTGATTATGAACGCCGACAGCTGCAAGCCTTGGTCACTCGCTGCACACTTTTGCTGGAGGCTCTGGGAGTAGAAAAGGATACTGAAGCCCCCAAGATAAATGACCTTGAAAAGGAAGAAGTGGAGCTTTTGCTCAACAAGGTGGGCGAGCGTTATCAGGAGTATGACCGTGAGATTGCCACTTTGCTGGAGGATTCTGCTGAGATCAGCCGCGAATCCGAGCGTCTCAGCGAGTATCCTTTGCAAAGTGTCAGTCTGAGCGCAATACGCAACCTTTCGCACTTTTATATGGTTACCGGAAGAATGCGCTTGGATACTTTTTTGAAAGCCAGGCAAATTCTGGATAAACAAGCCATTTTAATTCGCAGTGAAGACGATTCCGGCAAGGTGCTGGCCATCTCTTCCAGAGCTAATCGCTGGATGGTGGAGGAGGATCTGAATAAGCTGGGCTTTGAAAAAATCGAGTTGCCTGAAAACTTGGATCGTGATATTCCTGATAAACAGAAAGAGTACCACGATGAGATAGACCGGCTGCGCTATAAGCTGGACCAGGCCAGGCTGGGCGTATTGCGCCTCAGTGAACAATATGGCGGCGTGCTGCTGGCCGTCAAAAGGCAACTGAGCGCCTTGCTTGCCGTGCAGCAGGCGCAGAGCATGTTTGGCAAGACCAGGCAGCTCTACTGCATTTCCGGCTGGGTGCCACATGATAAAGTGAGCCAGGTGCAGGAGCTGGTGCGGGAGGCTACTGGCGGCGTGGGCATCGTCGAGGTCATAGACGCCGATGATGATGAGCTGGTCAAGGCCGGTTTGGACGAGGTGCCCGTGCAGTTGCAGGGCGGCCCCCTGGAACGTCCATTCCAGATGCTGGTGACCAACTATTCCATGCCCAACTACTACGAGCTCGATCCCAGCATCTTTGTCGGCATCACCTTTGTCATTATGTTCGGCTATATGTTTGGTGATGTGGGGCAGGGCGCGGTGCTTGCCCTGGCGGGTCTTTATTTGCGCTTCAGCAAGCGGAACTTCTCTCTTATGTTGCGTGATGTCGGCACTCTGCTGGTCTTCTGCGGTTTGGCTGCCGTGTTTTTCGGCTTTTGCTACGGCAGTGTTTTCGGCTATGAGAGTCCCCATCTCAAGCCGCTTTGGCTCAGCCCCTTGCATGAGCAGGACATACCACGCTTATTGCTCACTGCTGTTGGCATAGGGGTAGTTTTCCTGAGTGTGGCTGTGCTTATTAACGTAGTCAATCATTTCCTGGCAAAAAAATACTTTGCCGGTACTTTTGACAAATTCGGCTTGCTGGGCGTCATCTTTTATTGGAGTACGCTGGCCATAGGGATCAATGTGGCATTGAAGCGCAGCTTCGCTGCTTGGCAGCTGATCTTTGTGGCTATTCCGCTGGTGCTGCTCTTTCTACGTGAGCCACTGTATAACCTGATCAAACATCGCAATCCCTTCCATGAAAGCTCTTTCATGGACATGTTCCTGGAGGGCTGCATAGAACTTATGGAAACCTTGACCGGATACCTGAGCGGTACGGTCTCATTTGTGCGTGTAGGCGCCTTTGCTATCAGCCATGCCGCGCTCTGTCTGGCGGTCTTTGCTGTAATCGGCATGTTCAAAAACATGACCTTTGGCACCGGGCTGTCCATAATTGTAGCCATACTGGGCAATTTGCTTATTATTCTGTTCGAAGGAATGGTGGCTGCAATTCAGTGCGTGCGATTGGAATACTACGAGCTTTTCAGCCGCTTCTTCCAAGGCGGCGGCAAAGCATATAAGCCTTTTCAATTTTCGGAAACAACCGAAGAAAACCAACCATAACGGAGCATTAATTCAAAAGGAGTAGAAAAAGTGAGCAAACTCGGCAATAAAAATGTGGTTCCCAGGGCGCTGCGTCTAGCAGCAATGCTGGTCTTTGCAGTCGGTTTCGGCGGTCTGCTTTTGGCTTCAGAGCCTGCCGCCACCGAGGCCGCCTCGACGCAGGTCAGTAAAACTTCAGGCAGTGCTATCTACTATGCCATCGCCGCGACTATGGGTATCGCCAGTGTAAGTGCTGCCTATGCAGTGGGCAAGATCGGTGCCGCTGTTATGGGGGCTGCCGCTGAGAAGCCGGAGATCATGGGCAAGGCCATCGCCTTTGTCGGCTTGGGAGAGGGTATTGCTCTGTTCGGCTTTCTGATCAGTCTCTTTTTGATATTCAGGATTTAAGGCGGGGCTGCGGCCATGTCAGCATATCATATCATTGGAGATCAAGACACAGTGCTGGGCTACCGTTTTGCCGGTGTGACCGGCACGGTGGTAAGCAACCCGGAACAGGCTAGGAAAGCTTTTGCGGAGGCAACCCGGGAAACAAGGGGTGGGATACTGCTTATCACCGAAGCGGTGGAGGATATGCTGGAAGAGCAAGTCGCCGAATATCGCCTGAAAGCAAGACCGCCATATCTGACCGTAGTCGAGGATATTTGGGGCAAACGCGGCAAAAGACGTAGTTTGCAAGACCTGATATACGAAGCTGTGGGTATACGCATAGTGGAAGAGAAATAATATGGACCAAGCTGTGATGAATAGCCAGGAACAGCGTCTGCAACAGGAAATTATCGCTGATGCCCAAAAAAAGGCGGAGCGTATCCTGGCGAAGGCGCAAGCCGATCGTGAAAGAGCCTTGAAGCGCATGCAGAAAGACCTTGACGCCAGGCGTGAAGAACGCTTGGCAGAGGTGGAACGCGAGATCGCCGCCCATGAACGCCATCTGCGTAATGGTCTGAGCATGGAAAGGCGTCGGCGCTGGCTGGCCATGCGCGAGCAAAGCATACAGAAGCTGTTTGCCGAGACCTTGCAGCAGGCCGAGGACAGCAGTGGTAAGCTCCGCGAAGAATCGCTCTGTTTCCTGGCCGAGGAGGCTCTGGCTCAGTTGGGGCCGGGTACGTATAAGGTCAATTTTGCGCCGTGCGATGCCCATTTGGTCAACGAGGCCTGGCTGCAAGAGCGCAGCAAACAAGCCTTGGGAGAAGAGGGCGGCGACTGCCGTTTTGAACTGGTGCCGGATGCTGAACTTAAGGCCGGCATATGTTTTGAGGCCGCAGACCAAAGCCGCATTTTTGATAATACCTTGCCCGGCAGGTTGAAGTTGTTGCAAAGTGAACTGCGCAACATACTGGCCAGCGCGGGCGAATAACAAATAGAGCGGCGCGAAAAGCTCCGAATCTTGCTGTGGCCGCTCTGACAAACGACATTTTTTTTGAAGGCAATATAGTCTAATGCAATCTGAAGCAAGCGTGAATACCGGCATCATAACTAGAGTCAACGGGCCTATTGTGGAGGCGCGTCGCATGGCCTCGGCAGGCATCCTGGAGGTGGTCGAGGTTGGCGGGCTGCGTCTGATTGGCGAGGTGATTCGTATTCGCGGGGATGTCGCTACCATCCAGGTTTACGAGAACACCGGTGGTCTTTTGCCAGGCGAGCCGGTCTACTGCTCCGGTCGCCCGCTTTCGGTGCGTTTGGGTCCGGGGCTGATCGGCACTATCTACGATGGCATACAGCGTCCATTGGAGCAGATAGCGGCCAGTTCCGGTGCTATGATTGAGCGCGGCGAGAAGGCGGAGCCTCTGGATGCCGGCAGGGAATGGCACTTCGAACCCAAGGCCAAGGTCGGGGATCGTCTTGAGAGCGGCATGGTTTACGGCGAAGTGCAGGAGACCATGAGTGTATCGCACAAGCTTATGTTGCCGCCCGGTCTAAGTGGCGAGCTGGTCGAACTGGCAGCGGCCGGCCACTATAGCGGTGAGCAGCAGATTGGGCTTTTGCGCAAGGATGACGGCAGTCAAGTACCTCTGAGCATGTTCCACTACTGGCCGGTACGTCGTCCCAGGCCGGTGCGTCAGCGCCTGGCTCTGATTGAACCCTTGCTTACCGGTCTGCGCGTTATCGATACTTTTTTCCCCATTGCCAAGGGCGGTGCAGCCGCCATACCGGGCGGCTTCGGCACCGGTAAAACCATGACGCAGCAGGCTCTGGCCAAATGGGCCGAGGCGCAGATCATCATCTACATAGGCTGTGGCGAGCGCGGCAACGAAATGACCGAGGTGCTGCGTGAATTCCCCAACTTGATAGACCCGCGTAGCGGGCGCTCCCTGATGGAGCGTACCATATTAATCGCCAATACCTCGAATATGCCAGTTGCTGCCCGTGAAGTAAGTATCTATACCGGCATAACTTTGGCAGAATATTATCGCGACATGGGCTATGATGTGGCCGTCATGGCTGACTCTACCTCACGCTGGGCCGAAGCGTTGCGTGAACTTTCCGGGCGTTTGGAGGAGATGCCCGCCGACGAAGGCTTTCCGGCCTATCTGCCGGCGCGGCTAGCCAGCTTCTATGAGCGTTCCGGCAGGGTGGAAACCCAGTGTGGTGCAACCGGTTCTATATCAGTGATAGGCGCGGTCTCACCGCCGGGCGGCGATTTTTCCGAACCGGTGACGCAGCATACCAGCCGTTTTATACGCTGCTTCTGGGCTTTGGACCGCGATCTGGCCAATGCCCGGCACTATCCGGCTATCAGCTGGCGTAATAGCTATAGCGAATACCTCCCGGAGACCTCGGTCTGGTGGAAACGCCAAGACCGCGAATGGCAAGGCAATCGTGATTTCCTTATGGATATCTTGCAGGAAGAGGTAAATCTGCAACGCATTGCTAAATTGGTGGGGCCGGACGCGCTGCCGGAACAGCAGCGATTGACGCTGATGATAGCCGAAATCATCAAAAATGCCTTTCTGCAACAAAACTCATTTGACGACATAGACATGTATTGCTCTCCGGAAAAACAGCTCTGGATGCTGCGCATGCTGGTTTCGTTCAGCCGCAGGGCGCGTGAAATCGTCAGAGCTGGTGGTTCTATTGCCGACCTTATGGAAATAGATGAGCTAAACCGCTTGAACCGCATGAAAAGCGAGATAAAAAACGATGACATCGCTGCCATGGCGACCCTGGAGCAAAACCTGCTCAGAGAAATGGACGCCTTGGAAAGAAAACTGAAACGCTAAAAAGGGGGAGACGCCTGGTCGCATTAAGCGCGATTGTCAAACTTGACCCGCATGCACCGCGTCCGAATTCAAACTAGACCATGGACAACGCCCGCATAAAAATGCCCGGTTTGCAATACCGGGGTGTTAGCAATATAGACGGCCCGCTGCTTTTTGTGGACTCCATCCGCAATGTCGCTTATGACGAATTAGTCGAGATCGAGACTCCTGGCGGCGAGTTGCGTATTGGGCAGGTGCTTGATGTCAGCAGCACCAGTGCTGTGATTCAGGTATTCGGCGGCACCGAATCCTTATCGAAGGCCGGGACGCGTACACGCTTTCTGGGTTCGGCTTTGCAGATACCTGTGAGCAAGGAGATGCTAGGCCGCGTGTTCGATGGTCTGGGGCGTCCCAAGGATGGCATGCCGCCTATTCTTTCAGCTGAGCGTCGGGATGTTAATGGCTTTCCCATCAATCCCTACTCGCGCGAATATCCGCGTGATTTTATTCAGACCGGCATTTCCGCCATCGATATTATGAATACGCTGGTGCGTGGCCAGAAGCTGCCGATTTTCTCCGGCAATGGTCTGCCCCATAACCGCATTGCGGCGCAGATAGCCCGCCAAGCCAGGTTGCTTAGCGAGGATGTTGAGTTTGCCATTGTTTTTGCTGCTATGGGCGTCAAGTATGACGTGGCCAGATATTTTATCGATTCCTTTGAGGAAAGCGGTGTCCTTAATAACGTGAGTATGTTCTTGAGCTTGGCTGATGATCCTTCGGCTGAGCGCCTGATTACTCCCAGAGCGGCGCTGACTTTAGCTGAACATCTTGCTTTTGAAGAAAATATGCACGTATTGGTGATTATCACCGATATGACCAACTACTGCGAATCCATGCGTGAGATTGCTACGGCGCGCGGCGAGATACCCAGCCGTAAAGGATATCCGGGCTATCTTTACAGTGATTTGGCTTCGCTTTACGAAAGAGCTGGACGCCTCAGTGATGGCAGTGGCAGCATCACTCAGATGCCCATACTTACTATGCCCAGCGATGATATCTCCCACCCGGTTCCCGATTTGACCGGCTATATCACTGAGGGACAGATCGTGCTTGATCGTGAGATGTTCCAGCGCGGGCTCTATCCGCCGGTAGCCGGATTGCCTTCACTGTCGCGCTTGATGAAAGACGGCATAGGCAAGGGGCGCACCAGGGATGACCATCCACGCCTGGCCTCACAGCTTTTTGCCGCATATTCCAAGGTCAAGGACATACGTTCTTTGGCTTCGGTGATTGGTGAAGAGGAACTTAGCCCCACCGACAAGCTCTATATCAAGTTCGGTGAAGAATTCGAACACAAGGTGATTTCACAGGGTGAGTTTGAGAACCGCAGCATTGAGCATAGCTTGGAGCTAGGCTGGGAAGCCTTGCGCATTTTGCCACGCTCTGAATTGTTGCGGGTCAGTGAAGAGGAACTCAAGAAGCATTTTGACCAGGAGCCGGCTTTGGCTGTGAGCGAGGAGGTGCGCCGATGAGCCGACTCAATGTCGCGCCTACTAAAAGCAATCAGTTGAATCTGAAGCGCGATCTGGATATGGCCAGCGAGGGCTTTACCCTGCTGGAGCAGAAGCGTGAGATATTGGTGATGGAGCTGATGCGCCTGCTCAACCAAGTCAAAGAGGTGCAGATCGAGCTCAATCGGCGTCGTAAAGAGGCTTATGACACTCTTTGCCGTGCCGTTGCACAAAATGGCCAGGTTCAGATGCGCATGATTGCCAGCGGCATACGCTATAGGCATATTGTTCGTACCGGGCAGCGCGTCGCCGCCGGCGTGAGAGTGCCGCTCATCGAGGTGCAACATGGCCAGTTTACTGCTCAATACGGCTTTGTCGGCACAGACTCCCTGGTGGATCAGACTATGAAAGACTTTCTGGCGCTCCTGGAGATTGTAGGACAAGTCGCCGAGATGGAAAATACCATTATCTTATTGGCCAGGGAATTGAAAAAAGCACAACGGCGGGTCAATGCCCTGGAACATATCTTTATCCCTGACTTTAAAGAAACCTTGCGTTTTATCGCTGAAGTACTGGAAGGAAAAGA
>JAAZKR010000004.1 GCA_012799725.1 Oligosphaeraceae bacterium
GATCAAGAGCGGTCGAGTTGCCTTGCCTATCCTGCCTGCGGCCTCTATATGTCGAGCGGGGAAAGAATAAAAATCGAAGATGTAGTTTTGAAAAAAGAGGTTTGCCCAAGCGTGAAATCCGGCTGAATATGCCGTTTTTTGCTGCCTATGGGCTGAATATGATTGCTTTTCACAGACTCCAGCAATCTCGTCTTTATTCAGAGCAATTGTCTGCCTATGGGCCGTTTTACAAAACATATTGACATTGTGCCTTTTTATGGTTATAATACGAATCATGCTTTTTAATTCCAGAAATGGCTGAATGATTTTTTGGCTGGCAATCTTGACAACCGCTATTTTTTGGTTATAATACGTTTCAAGCGCTTTGGTACCACAATAAAAGCAGAAATGAATAAAAAGAACATTTCTAAGGAGTCGTTCTGAACATCAAAATTTTAGCAGGAACCATGACCAACACTTTTGTTTTTTTAAATGATTTCTGTTTGCAGCAGCGTCATCAGATGCAGCGCCGTTTTTTCCCTTTGCGAGAGATTCCCGATTCCGGCTACAATGATCCACGGCTGAGTCCGGGATATTCCACGCTCCAGTATGTCCCGGAACAGGGGCGTTATCTGATGTGGGTAAACTTCAATTCTGTCTTCTGCGAGATAGGGAAGACTTCCGAGCAATGCCTCCTGGCATTGGCGGAGAGCGAGGATGGCATTCACTATCGTCCGGCACAGGGAACGCTTTCAGGATTCCCCCAGACGGACAATGTAGTCTATGCGGGACTGGGGCGCAGCATCCATGGGGCGACGGTACTTTACGATCCGCTGGACCCCGATCCGGCGCGTCGTTTTAAGTGCGCGGCATCTTTAGATGAGCCCGGGCGTATCATGTCCTATTCCCCCAGTACGATTTCGATCAGTCCAGATGGCAGCCACTGGTCGGCAGCGGACGAACGATATGTCTGGTCAAGGTTCTGGAGCGACACCTACAATGCGCTTATCTACAATCCGGTATTAGAGTGCTATCAGGTCTTCTGCCGAGCCGCCGGGACCGACCGGCGCATCTGCACGGTGACCAGCAAGGACTTGCTGCATTGGAGCGAGCCGCGGCTGGTTCTCCAGCCGGATGGCACCGATGGCCCCAATAAAGAATTCTACGCCATGCCGGTCTTCTATCATAATGGCATCTTCTATGGGCATTTGTGGATATATGAGACCGATGATGAGGATCCGGTCGCATACAAAATGGCAGGGCGGAACTATCCGGAGCTGACGTACAGCTATGATGGGCTTTACTGGATGCGCACCTATCAGAAGGCGGTGGAAATGCCGGACTATGACAGCGATGGCTATGGTGTTTTCAATATCACACTGTACAACACCATCCTCAACCGCGAGAGCGATGCCTGGCTGACGGTTGGGACAATGACGCGGAATGGTCACGCAGATGGCATGTATAAGCACAAGGACAGCAACCATCTGCCCAGCGCGTTCAAGGTCGGCGACCCTGCAAATGGCCGCCGCCCCATATTCCGGATGAAGCCGGGACGCAACTGCGGCCTGGAGTCGATCGGGCTTTCAGGACGGATCCATACAAAGAATTTGCTGGTGGATCGTGATGGCCCCGTACCGTCAATCAATGTCTCCTGCCGCTATGGTGAGATGAGAGTTCAGCTTTGCGGCACCATGAATAATCCCATTCCCGGGTTCACCTTTGCAGACTGTGTGCCTTTCCGTGGCGATGAACTGGCGTATGTTCCGAAATGGAAGACCAGGAGCATGGATGAGACACTTGGCAAGCTTTTCAATATGGAAATTGAACTTCACAATGGCTGCATCTATGGGATTTCCGGTGCCATGATGCCCTTCCACGGCTCCATTCCTCAATACAGTTACGGCAATGTCAACCCGGCTGCGGAACATGTATGGGGGACACTGGAGAAGGCGCCCGATTATGACGGGGTCGAATTGCGCTAACGGGATGACAGATCTGGCGCAGAGAAACCCGCCCATGGGCTGCTCCTGCATATTTCCTTTGACAAACTTGTGTCGTGCCATTCCAGCCTTGCGCAGACCTGCGCAAGGCCATCTATCGGAAGCCCGATAGCCGCATGATGATCATTCTGGGTAATTTCGGAGCGCAGAAGATCACCGCTGAAATCAGCGAGCTTAAACCCTAGTGCACTGACTGAGCTTTCTTTGAAGGAAAGCGATATCCTGCCTACAATTTTGTCATCAAAACCTGTTAAGACCAATCAAAACCAGCAAGGAAAAAGAAAAATGAAGAGATTTTTTACACTCATTGAACTGCTCGTCGTCATCGCAATTATTGCGATTCTGGCGTCTATGCTTTTACCGGCGTTAAACAAGGCTCGCGACAAAGCATGTACTACCACCTGCCTTAGCCAGCTCAAGCAGCTTGGTCTTTCTGCCGTGATGTATGGTGATGATTACGATGACTACCTGGTTCCGCGATATATTATCAGTGGCACCAATACCTGGCAAGATGCAAAATATGTCTATCAGACTGGAACGCAGTTAAATACGTCGATCAAATATTTTTCCACCGTTTATTTCCCGTATGACCGTCCCGGTATAGGGATCGTACGCTGTCCGTCAGATACTTCTGCGAATACCCTGACCAGCTACTGTATCCAAGAATACATTACCAATATTTACAAGAGCTACATCCAGCGCTTTACAAGTGTTGAGCACCCGTGCTACACTCCGTTGTTTGCAGATGCGGAACGCATGAAAGCACTTTCTTGGAACGTGCATTTTCAGGAGAGCACAGGTGATCCGATGCGTTTTCGCCATGATGGCCGATTAAAAGTGAATGTCGTCAATTGTGATGGCAGCACACGGTCGCTGCTCCGAGAGGAAATGAAAGCCAGGTATTATTTTTGTAATTCGACGACGATATCTAACAATCACTTCCGAAATTAGATTTTTCTTCGGGCTAACGGACAAATGTTAAGCAGCAACGTAGATTGGGCAATCCTTTCCCAGTGAAATATGGAGCATGACTTCTTTTATGAACTGAAACGCTGGCAACTTTTCTTTAACTCGTTGCCATACAAGCTCTTTCGAGGTGGCTTCACTCGGTTTTCTCGCTGGCCGATACGGAAAATTAATCATGAAATGGCGCCTTCCAGGCGCTGCCTCTGGTTCCCTCAC
>JAAZKR010000029.1 GCA_012799725.1 Oligosphaeraceae bacterium
CAATTTTCCTTTATCCGCAGATTGCGCAGATTGACAATTTTCCTTTATCCGCAGATTGCGCAGATTGCGCAGATTGACAATTTTCCGGTATTGCTTATCGGCTGTATGCCTTCATGACTTTCTCGAAGGCGGCGCAGTATTTTTCCAGATCGCAACGATCCGCCATCAGCCAAGTCAGAGAGGAGACCATCAGCTGGTTGAAAACAATGTCCTCTGCGTTTTGATTGCTTTCGATGCGATACAAGTCTTCTGGGACCGTCCAGAGGCGTTGTTTGTACATTGGAGCGCCCCAGCTTTCACCGATGTCTGCAAGACCTTCGGCATGCAAGGCGTTAATTACTTCCGTTCGGCCAATGCCATCTTTGAGCTGTGCGGGGTCCACCATGATGCAGTATACGTAATAGCTTTGCGCCGTTGCCCGCCGTCCACGCGCCTGTACACGCAGTCCCGGCAGAGCATTCAGGCGCTGACGTAAAAATTCTGCGCCTTCCTCTCGTTTTTTGGTGTCTTTTGGCAGGTGTTCCAGTTGGCTGAGCAGGATCAGTGCCTGGAAATCCGTCACCCGGTAGTTTTCGCAGATCAGTCCCATTGGGGGCGGGGTTCCGCTCTCGCCCTGTTTAGCTCCGCGTGCATAACCTATATGTGAAAGTCTTCCCAAAAGATCGCCGATTTCCAAGTCATTGGTGATGCAAGCACCACCTTCACCACAAGCTAAAAGTTTACTCTGCTGAAAACTGAAACTGCCGATATCGCCGATGGTACCTACATGTTTGCCATCCCAGAAACCGCCATGGGCATGTGCACAGTCTTCAATGACATGCAGGCCATGTTTTCGGGCTATAGGCATAATTTTATCCATATCTGCCATCGAGCCAAACAGGTGCACCGGAATTACTGCTTTGGTTTTTGGAGTGATGGCCGCTTCAAAGGCAGCGGGGTCCATGCAGAGAGTATCCGGCTCAATATCGACAACCACTGGCGTGGCGCCGCAGGAAACTATTGAGGTACCTGTAGCCAGCCAGGTGTGTGCGGGAACAATGACTTCATCACCACGGCCAATCCTGAAGGCGCGCAAGGCGCATTCCAGGGTAACTGTCCCGTTGCACATCATGATCGACTGCTTGGCACCGGTGTATTCGGCAAATCTCTCATTGAACAAAACTTCCAGAGGCCCATAAAATGACCATTGCCGGCTTAAATACAGTTCCGACATTTTAACTGCCGTCTCGGGATATACCGGCGGCCATGGGGGTATGCTTTTCGGGGGTTCTGAGAATACAGGAGTACCGCCATCAATTGCTAGTTTTGTCATTGACTTTTTCCTTTTGTTGTATGAGCATTACCAGTTTTTGCCCAAAATACTTTCCGCATTGCGATACAAGATATTGCGCATGTCATCCTCTGTGATTTTTGCGGAGAGGACGCCGCCTATGCCTTGAAATTCATCAAACCAAGGCATGTCAGTTCCATACAAAATCCGCTCACTGCCTACCATCTCGACGAGCATCTCGATAATGCCCCGTTCGCCGGGAATGGCGGTCAGCTCAAGCCAGACATTGCCGGGGGTTTCATTGACTACGCGGCTCGCGTAGTCCCAATCACCATACAGACAGTGTCCTATGAAAAATTTAGCACGTGGATATTTTTGGGTTACTTCAAGCATGATTGGCCCGCCATCGAAACCACTGCCGCCCCAGGTATGATTCAATATGGGGATGCCGCGTTCGTTGGCAAATTTCAGAGCATATTCATAAGCCTTGTCCGTGACTGCAACTCTGTGATAATCCGCAAGAAATTTCAGACCTACGGCAAAGGGCGCCCATTGATCGAATTTTGCCAGGTCCTCTTTGATGGTTTCCGGAAAATGCGGGTTTATGGCTACATACATACGCAGATGTTCGGGAAATTGACAACACATTTCCCAAACTTTTTCATTTCGCAGTCCACCCCAAAGCGCGTCATGATGGGCGAAGACCAGGCGTTTGACACCGGCCCGTTTTATATGTGCGACCACATCGGCAGGTTCACAACGCTTAAAATAAATGGCGTAATGGCTTCCCATATGTCCATGCATATCATATACCGGAAAGTCCGCATGTCCCTGTTTCCAGTATGCTTCCGCGATAGAACCCGGTTTTTCCCAGATGGAAGTTCTCACAGTTCAGCTCCTTTCAACAATCTTTCCAGGTTTTTTCCGGCGATCAAGGCAAAATCGTTGTCATTTAATCCGTTATGACGCAATTGAAGCATGCCGTTGCCGTGGTTGTAGCGCGGCGAACCACTGCCGTAAAGAATGCGCTCCGCACCATATTTTTCAGCAAGATCACGTATGCCCTCCGGCACCCAGTAGCCTGCCGTGTCAATATGAAAACCTTCGTAGTTTTCCAGCAAAGGGCGAAGATTTCGGTCAGAACCCCACTTGCCAATCGACTCCAGATAGATGCAGGTAAGATACGGAAATTCTTTCATAAAGGCATACAGTTCCGTCCATCGCCCAGCAAACGCATCCAATAAAACCGGAACTTTGCGTTCAGCTGCGGCATCCAGGATTTTACCGAGGGTCAGTCGGCAAGGGACGTAGCGATGTTCAAAAGGTGACAACGTAATGGCACCAACACGCGCCGCTTTCATCTGCGAAAAAAACAATTCCGGAGCAGGTATTTCATCACACTGTGAAGGCAGAATGCACCAGGTGCCGCAAAGGCGCTTTTGCGGATCATCGCATAGAAACTCCGCAATTTTTTCATTGCTGGTCAATGCACCCTTGATGATATTGGTATGCCGGATCAATGCCCGGTCAACTCCGTAATAATCCATCTCGGACAGCAAGGCTGAAACATCCGGCAGACAGGCTTCGCCGGCGGCACCGGCACCCAACTTGCAGTTGGCATCAAAAAATAAACAGTCTTTCATCAATGATCTCCTGTGCTTGCTTACCAATTTTAATATTCCGCATATTAAAGCAAATGCAATATATCGTTGTTGCAAAAAATATATTAAAAGTGACATTTTGCGTTGTTTTCCTCGAAAAAAGAATTATCTTCTATGCAGAAGGAGGTTTTTGCAATGGACCAAGAAATCCTCAAGGTTATTTCAGATTCTGCTTTTTTTCGCTACTTATATGACGAAAATGCCACTGCAAAGCAGTATTGCCCCAATGCAGGAGTGCAGATAGAACGTCACGTCACCCGTGAAATCCTAATGGTTATTGCCGGTGAAACGGATTTTGTTTTGGACGGGAAGTATCACAAGGCAGTGCCTGGCTCCGTCTTTTTTATCGATCATTGGGTGCCACATAAACTCGGATACCGTGACGATGAAACCGATTTCATACATATCTGGATGCATTTTCATGATGGTAAGCTTTATGCTTCAATACTTACAGTTGCCGGTGGCGTGAGCAGCCGGGACATCTTCTCTTTTCCACCGGAACTCTACAGCCTGCTGAATAAACGCTGGGAACAAATGAAGAATTGTCCCGATAATAGCCCGGCAAAAAGAAAACTGCAAAGATATATGACCCAATTGCTCCGCGCTGAAATGGAGCTGAATGGGGAAGATGGTTCGCATAGTGCCCGGTCAAATAACGAGATCATCGAACAGGTGCAGAAATATATAGAAATCAATTACGGGCGGAATTCGTCGATTGGAGAACTGGAAAAATTTTCCGGATACAACCGCTATTACCTGATGCGTCTGTTCAAAGCACAGACTGGTTTTACTATTCTGCAATATGTCAATCAGGTGCGGCGGCGCATGGTCGAGGATGCGCAAAAAAGAAATATTTCACAGAAGGAGATTGCCTTTCAACTTGGTTTTTCTTCACCGGCAGCCTTCTGGCTTTGGAAAAAACGCAAAATGTAGATGGCGGCTAGGCTGTTAAGTGAAGAGTATTGGTTCCATCCATGCAATTCTCCGGTTCGCCGCACCTTGCAGAAGACAGCACCCTTCCTGCTGCCTTTTATCCCTATTCAGCTTCATCGCTGACTTTCTTGATTTTCCGCTAATGAGCATTACATTTTTTAAATGTCATTCGACTAGGGTTTACAATGAAGGAAAATAAATGAGAACAACCGCTTTACGTTTGTATGGCAAGGACGATTTGCGCCTTGAAAGTTTTAATTTGTCCCCCTGCGGCGATGATGGCATCATTGCCGAAGTGGTTTGTGATTCCATTTGCATGTCCAGTTACAAGGCTGCAAAACAGGGTTGTGATCATAAGCGCGTCCCGAAAGATTGCGCCACCAACCCGCCTATCATAGGACATGAGTTCGCCGGCCGTATCCTGGAGGTCGGCAAAAAATGGCAGGATCAATTTAAGCCCGGAGACCATTTCGGCATACAGCCGGCATTGATGTACAAAGGCAGTCTGGACGCTCCGGGCTACTCATTCACTGAAATAGGCGGAGACGCCACCTATGTACGCATACCCTCATGCGTCATGGAGATGGACTGCTTGCTGAAATACAATGGCGAAGCATTTTTCATGGCCTCGCTGAGTGAACCCATGAGCTGCCTGATCGGTGCTTGCCATGCGCAGTATCACCTTAAACCGGGTAGCTATGAACATCATATGGAGATTATCGAAGGCGGGAATTGTGCTTGCTTGGCCGCCGCCGGCCCCATGGGATTAGGCCTTATCGATTACCTGGTGCATGGCCCTCGCAAACCGAAGCGCATTGTGGTCACCGATATAGACCAGCCCAGGCTGGATCGTGCCCGCGCCATACTGAGCCCGGAAAATGCAGCGAAGCACGGCGTAGAGTTGGTGTACTTGAATACCAAGACGGCCAGCGCTGTGGCGGATATGATGGCTCTGAGTCAAGGCGAGGGCTATAACGATGTCTTCGTTATGGCACCGGTCGCTTCCCTGGTGGAGCAGGCTGATGCTATCCTGGCTCGTGACGGCTGCCTGAATTTCTTTGCCGGACCTACTGATCCCAGCTTTAGCGCCAAGCTCAATTTCTACAATGTGCACTATGCCGGCACACATATCGTGGGTACCTCTGGCGGCACTACCGATGATATTCGTGAGGCCCTGGACCTCATGAGCAAGGGCATCATCAATCCCGCCATGATGATCACTCACATAGGAGGCCTGACGGCAGCCAAAGACAGCACCTTGAACCTGCCCAATATACCCGGCGGCAAAAAGCTGATCTATACACATCAGGACTTCCCGCTTACCGCTATCGCCGACCTGCCTGAACTGGGCAAAAACAACCCGGTGTACGCAGAACTGGCTGAGGCTTGCGCCCGCAATATGGGAATGTGGAACCTGGAAGCCGAGAAGATAGTGCTTGAAAAAATGCCCAAGCTGAAGGTTAATTAACATGGGGGAGTTGTTCAAAAGTCAAGTGCGCATTTCCGGTTTCCTTATGAATTGTTGCCTTGATTTTTGAACAACTCCTCAGTGCTGTTAAAGACAGCAAGAAAAATATATTTGATGCCAATTTGGATTGACACGGACGAGGCTCTGCGGCGTATATGTCAAAGCGCTAGCAAGCAAGCCTGCCTTGCATTAGACACCGAGTTTGTCTGGGAACGCACCTATTATGCCCAGCTTGCTCTTATACAGCTTTCTTGGGGAGGCGGCGGCTGCGTGCTTATTGATCCATTAAGCATCAGCGATCCCACCCCGCTGGCTGACTTGCTGAAAAATAAAAATATCACGAAAGTATTGCATGAGGCTGCCAGCGATTTGCCTATCATATGGCGTTGGTGCAATCAGGAGGACATGATGCCGGCGTCTATCTTTGATACCAGGTTGGCGGCAGCCTTCTGTGGCATGGGGCTGGCATGTTCGCTCAACAAATTGCTCACCGATATCTTGCAGATCACCTTGGAAAAGTCGGAGACACGCAGCAACTGGTTACAGCGACCCTTGACTGCTAAGCAAATGCAGTATGCCTGCGATGACGTTATTTGGCTGCCGCAACTGGCCGAAGAACTCAAAAAGAGGATGATAAAATTTGACAATCTACACCGCTTTGCCGAAGAAATGCAGCAGTTTGAGCAGCCCGGCTACTATGCGCAGGAACAACCCGACGATGCCTGGAATAGGTTTGCTGCCAGTGCGGCGCATATGCCCCCAGAAGCTCTGGCCACTTTGAAGACGCTGGCCGCATGGCGTGAAAGCAAAGCTCGCGAATTAGACTTGGCAAGACCCAGGCTGCTGCGCGACGAACAGGTGCTGGCTATCATCGAGTTGCAGCCGCGATCCATCGCTGAACTGCACAAGGTGCCGGGGCTCTGGCCAAAAAACATAAAAAAATATGGCGCTGAAATTTTGACAGCAGTGGAACAAGGCAGGCAAAATCACCAACAGGAAACGATGACAAAGCCCATAAGAAAATTGTCCACAGATATATTTCGCAAGCGCGTGCGACGTTTGCAAAATCTGGTTAAAAAACGAGCCGAGCCGCAGGGCATAGACCCGACCTTGCTGGCCACTCGCAAGGAACTCGCAAGCTTGGTCAGTGCCGCCGCAGATCGCAGGCTGGACGAGGCCGCCTTGCCACAAGGCTGGAGAGCAGAGTTGCTCGGTGAAAGCTTCAAAGAAATACTAATACAAGACTTCAAAGAATAAATATAGCTGCCTGTTCGTAAAACACAGACAATGGGGCGAGAGCTAGTGTCTTGCTTAACTCCTTGTCGCTTATTCCTCAGCGCCTTACTTCCATTTTCTCGGCTTGTGTCATAAGCGAGACAGAGGTAAGGCCCGCTTTTTGTGCTGCTCGCATGATAGCCACGACATCCTCGTATGGTCTTTCGCCATGGGCTCGTATCATAATATTAACTTGACCGCGTTGCTGTCTCAGGAGTATGAGCCTGTCATAGAGTTCATGCATGGCGACTGATTGCGAATCCAGGGCGACTACCCCGGCCTCGTTCAAGGTGATGAGCACCGGGTTTCCCATTTCTTCAGCCTTGGTCTTGCCGTCCATCTCCGGTGGGGTCACATCAGTTGCATACTCAATGACCGGCACGGTAATAACAAATACGATCAGGAGCATGAAAGTCAAGTCCATCAACGAGGTAAGGTCTATCCCATCGAAGGCCTTGCGGTGATTTTTACGGTTGCTGCGTCGCATTTTTATTCATCCTCGGCTTCCTGCCTGACGCTTTGTGGCAGCTTGGTTTCCTCCAATCGCAGACTGCTGATAAAATCCTCGGTGAATGTATCCATGCTTACTTCTATGGCATCTTGCAGGGCGACTAAACTATTATAGGCGACCAGAGAGGGCATGGCGACAAGAAGCCCGGCCACAGTAGTTAACAACGCACCGCTGATACCCGGTGCTATGGCCATCAGGTCAGGACGCCCGACTTTAGCTATGCCGATAAAGGTGAGCATAACGCCCCAGACGGTGCCGAAAAGTCCGAGCATAGGGCTCATAGACACAATACTGCCTAGAGTGGGCATGCGCTCCTGCATTCGCAGAGAATGAGTTGTTACTACCCGGTTCATGGTGCTGCGGATTTTATCGATTTCATCATCAGTGAGCTTTCTTGACAGTAGGCAATGCCGAAATGAAAGCCCCTGTGAACCATCGCGTTGTAGTATCTTTTTCAGTTCGGAGATGCCAGCCTCGCAGACCTCTTTCAACGGCCCCTGATACTGTTGCAATGTATTGGCTATGGACAACGGCGAGTAAGATGCTTGCTCAAAGGCCTGGCGCAACTTGTTGCAATGCCGGCGTATTTCCAGCAGACTGGAGATTTTATGCAGCATCAGGCACCAGGCATAGGCGCTGACCAACAGCAAAACTATAACTATGGCTTGCCCCATGCGATCACTTTGCCAAAATGCGTATAATACGGTTTCTATCATTTGTTTTCCTTTTGTTGCGCCAGCAGCAGTTCTGCCAGTGCCAGATATTGCGAAGGCGAAATATGGTCAGCCCGGCTTTCCTTGTGCAGTGACAACTCAAGAAAGACCCGGCTCATGTCGGTTTCAGGAAGCAGGTTTTGCAACAGCCGGAGACTCATTTTACGGCGTTGGGAAAAGGTCTGAACAATCAACTTTTCAGCTAATTCCAAGCTCTCTGCTGCGGGTAATTCCTTTTTTAGCTTCATCCTAACAAAGCAGGACAGCACCTTCGGTGCCGGAAAAAAGACCTGCGGCGGCACGTCCCTTAGTAATTTACTTTCGTATTTCCAAGCCAGCTTGATGCTCAAAGCACCGTATTCTTTGCTGTCGGGCTCGGCCAATAAACGAGAACCCATCTCTTTTTGCAGAAGCACGTAGAGTTCCTGCGGCGGATTGGGTTCTGAGCAGACCTTGGCTAGAAAGACCGAGCTGCAAGAGTAGGGCAGGTTGGCAATACAACGATAAGGGCGCTGACCAAAAAGCTCCTGGTAGTCCAGCTTGCAAGCGTCAGCTTGCAGCAACTTGAAGTTGGGGTAGTCAGCAAAACGCTCCCGCAGCCAAGTCACCAGACGGTGATCAAGCTCAATCGCAGTCAAAAGGCAGCCGGAAGCCAGCAGACGCTCAGTTAACACTCCAGCACCAGGCCCTATCTCAAGTATCTCCTCACCTGCTTGCGGAGCAGATTCCTTCAGCATGGCATCAAGCAAATTGCTGTCAAGTAAAAAGTTTTGACCTAACTTGCGGCTGGGATGAAAGTCAAGCCGCTCAAACAAAGCGGACAATTCGGCTTTTTTCATGGTGTGAAGCTGTGCATAAAGGAAAATCCGGCGCAAGATAAATATAACGCTTTTTCTACAAGCTTATCCCCAAAATCTGACAGAAAGAAGATAAAAGGTTTACAGGATGCCGATGACCTAAGTTTTTTACCTGTTTTTGCTGTCTCGAGGGTAGCCCCCTTGGCGTCTTGGCGGTTAGTTTTCTTCATTTAACCGCCAAGAACGCCAAGACGCCAAGACGCCGAGCAAAGGAAGAAAATGGCAAAGTCAGAACGATGTTGCTGACAATTCGTTTTTTTTGAACTTTGAGCCGTTGGTCTGCCCGGCAACTCCGTACATTACATCACAGTCTGTGGGAGGGGCTGTGATAAATCTTCACACATTAACAAGAAATATGACCCAAAACCTTATTTTTGAGCCGATTTTCCTTCATGTTATGCTATATTTAAGGATTCTTTGGCGATGATTCACCTGTAAGCTGCTTTTCATCATGCATACACTGACTAGAAAACGCGTTTTAATCACCGGCGGCGCCGGTTTTCTCGGTTCCAACTTGGCTGAACGACTGGTTGAACAAGGCCATGATGTATTGGTGGTCGATAATTTTTACACTGGCAGCAAGGACAATATCGCCCATCTTTTGGATAATCCCCGTTTTGAACTCATCAGGCACGATGTTACATTCCCACTGTATGTCGAGGTTGATGAAATCTATAATCTGGCCTGTCCGGCCTCGCCGATACATTATCAGCATGATCCGGTGCAGACCACCAAGACCAGCGTACATGGCGCCATCAATATGCTGGGACTGGCAAAACGCCTGAAAGCCAAAATTCTGCAAGCCTCCACCAGCGAAGTCTACGGCGATCCCGAGGTGCATCCACAGCCGGAAAGCTACTGGGGCAGGGTGAACTGCATAGGCATACGCTCGTGTTATGATGAGGGCAAGCGCTGCGCTGAAACCCTCTTCTTTGATTACTGGAGACAGCATAAATTGCGCATCAAGGTAATCCGCATCTTCAACACCTATGGCCCGAGGATGCACCCCAATGACGGCAGAGTGGTGTCGAACTTTATCATGCAGGCCTTGCTAAACCGGGATATAACCATCTACGGCGACGGCAGCCAGACGCGCTCTTTCTGTTATTGCGATGATCTGATTGACGGCATGATCAAGATGATGCAGTCCGACGACACCTTCACCGGCCCGGTGAATTTAGGCAATCCCGGAGAGTTTACCATTAAGGAGCTGGCCGAAAAAGTGCTGGACTTGACCGGCTCCAAGTCGAAGTTGATATATCGGGAATTACCACAGGATGATCCAAAACAGCGCCGGCCTGACATCAGTTTGGCAAAGGAAAAACTGAACTGGCAGCCTGGCATAAACTTGGAAGAGGGCCTGAAACGTACCATAGCCTACTTTGACCAGCTCTTGCGAACAAGAAAACCACAAGCATAAATACCGTCTTAGCAATCCCCTTTTGTTGCTTTCCAAATAGTTGAAGTTGAATCAGGAGTAGTTGAAAATGACATTGATCGCAGCACAAATGTACACTTTGCGTGATTACTGCAAATCAGCGGTAGACATAGGCAAGTCCTGTGCTAAAGTGAAAAAAATGGGCTATGACGGCATACAGGCCTCAGGCATGGCAAAAATAGACCCCGAAGAAATGAAAAAAATCCTTGATGGCGAGGGGCTGGTTATGGCTGCCACCCACGTCAGCTTTGATGAACTGGACAAAGAACCCGAGCGCATTATAGATGAACATGCACTGTGGAACTGTAAATATGCCTGCATTGGAGGCTACGCGTTTCCAGAGTGGACCAGAACCGTAATAGATAAATTCATTGATGACTTTAACGCCGTGGCAGCTAAATATAAAAAGTCCAAGCTGAAAATCGGATATCATAATCATCATCACGAATTTGCCCAAATTGATGGCGTGCGCCCAATGGACCTGTTCATCAATAATTTCGACCCCGAAATCATATTGGAAATCGATACCCATTGGGTGGTGCGCGGCGGTGCAGACCCGGCGGCATATATCGAAAAAGTCGCCGGACGCATACCATGCGTGCATTTCAAGGATATGAGCTTGAAATATGAGGGCAGAGAACCGCAATTCTGTGAAATCGGAGACGGCAACTTGAATTGGCCACGCATCATACAGGCCTGCCGCTATGCCGGCGTAAAATGGTATATTGTCGAACGTGATTCCGGTGAAATGAACGCTTTCGACAGCCTTGAACGCAGCATCTACAACATGCGCGAAAAACTCGGCCTGTTTTAAGCGCAGCAAACCCACCAGGCTTGCAAGGACCTCTAACTATGAACCTGCTTTTCATCGGCGCAGGCAAAATGGCCACAGCCATTGCCAGCGGAATTGTGAAAGAAAACCTGTTCCCGCATGACAATATCTGGGCATGCGATATTGATCCGGTGGCCAGAGAGGCATTCAGGCGCCGCACCGGCATAAGCTGTGCAGAAAGCTCGGAGTCCCTGGTCGGCAAGGCGGATGTCCTGCTGCTGGCCATCAAACCGCAAAGCCTCGAACAGCTCCTGGTTAACTTGCCGCCACGCAAGCCGGAAGCCCTGGTGATTTCTATATGCGCCGGCCTGAGCATCGCCAGACTGCGTCAAGGATTTGCCACCGGACGTATAGTCAGGGTCATGCCCAATACCCCGCTGATGGTCGGCAAAGGCGCAAGTTGTTACGCCTTGGGCAGTGAATCAGACGAGACGGCTGCCGCACTTACAGAGAAAATTTTTGCAGCCTTGGGGCGGGCTTGGCGCGTCTCTGAAGACTTGCTGGATGCAGTTACCGCCATCAGCGGCAGTGGCCCGGCCTATATGTTCGAATTTGTCGAGGCTCTACGATTGGCCGGCGTCAAGCTGGGACTGTCCGATGAGCTTGCCTTGGAACTGGCTATACAAACTATGGTCGGCGCCGCCGAAATGCTGCAACAAGATATAGCCAGTCCGGAGGAATTGCGTCAGGCTGTGACTTCACCGGGCGGCACCACCGCCGCCGCCCTTAAAGTAATGCAGGAGGCGGATTTCAGGGGCCTGGTCGAAAGACTCACTCAAGCGGCTTGCTTGCGATCTAAAGAACTAGGCGCCGACAGCTAGAAGGCCGTTCGAAAATTAAGGATGAAGATATGAGCATCTTAGTCACTGGAGGAGCCGGGTTTATTGGCTCGCATTTGTGCAGGGCCTTGTTGGCCAAAGGTGAAGAAGTGACGGTGATCGACGATTTGTCCACCGGCAGCTATGATAATCTTGCCGATCTAGAGGGCAACCAAGCCTTTAGACTTATCGTCGAGGATGTCAACAATCAGGCTCTGGTTGATGATTGCGTGCGTCAAAGCAGCGCTGTCTATCATCTGGCCTCCGCTGTAGGTGTCCGGCTTATCATTGAACAACCGGTGCGCACCATACACAGCATCGTCGGGGGCACCGAGTCGGTGCTCAAGGCCTGTGCGCGTTATCGCAGGCCATTTCTATTAACTTCTAGTTCAGAAGTTTATGGTAAAGGTTCAAAGGTGCCTTTTGCCGAAGATGATGATACGGTCATGGGGGCAACCAGCACCAGGCGCTGGAGCTATGCCTGTGCCAAGGCATTGGACGAGTTCCTGGCCCTGGCACATTGGGTTGAAACCCGGCTGCCGGTGGTTATTGTGCGCCTTTTCAATACCGTGGGACCCAGGCAGACCGGACAATACGGCATGGTGCTGCCCAATTTCGTGAAACAAGCCCTGAATAACGAACCCATCATGGTTTATGGCGACGGCATGCAGACCCGTTGCTTTGCCCATGTGCAGGATGTGGTCGAGGCCTTGCTGGCTCTTATGAACTGCCCGCAGGCTCGTGGACAAGTGATCAATGTCGGCAATAATCAAGAAGTAAGCATCTATGAGCTGGCTCTGCGTATTAAAGAGCAATGCGGCAGCAGCTCTGAAATCAAAAAAATCCCCTACGAACAGGCATATGGTGAAGGCTTTGACGATATGCGCCGCCGAGTGCCTGACTTGAGCAAGGTACACAGACTTATTGGCTACAAAGCAAAAAGAGACTTGCAGCAAATCATCAGCGATGTTATCGCAGAAATGAAAGCTGCACACAAGTAAGGACTTGCTCGAAAACTCCCGGACTCGGTTCCTTGCCTTGAACCGGCACATCATGCATTTTTGGGAATAAGGCGCTTTCGGGGTTGCAGCTTTTTTTGCAGGTATTACGGTAAATAAACAGCCCGAAGCCACCCCGTCCGGCCAAAATTCATCTCTTGTTGCCGTGTTTTTCAATAACTGTTAAGCTTAAGCTGCCAAGCGGTTTTTTCAGCTCACGGGGTTTGTCACTGGAAACTTTTTACCCAAATCCATTTTTCATTCAACTCATATAGGGAGCATATTATGGCCAGAGAAAGCAACGTATCAGCAAACGAGTTAAACCAACGCAATTTAAAGCTTGCCTTAGGACAGATCGAGAAGGAGTTCGGCAAGGGCTCCATCATACGCTTAGGGGATCAAAGTCATCTGGATGTGCCGGTAGTCAGTTCCGGGGCGTTGTCGCTGGATATAGCCTTGGGCATAGGTGGTTTTCCACGCGGCAGAATCGTCGAAGTATACGGCCCTGAGGCCTCCGGCAAAACTACGCTCTGCCTGCATGTGGTGGCAAATGCGCAGAAGGAGGGCGGGATTTGTGCTTATATTGATACTGAACACGCACTGGATCCGCGCTATGCCAGAATTATCGGCGTCAATACCGACGATTTGCTCGTGTCCCAGCCGGATTGCGGCGAGGATGCCTTGAATATTGCGGACACCTTGGTGCGCAGCGGGGCCATTGATGTACTCGTGATCGATTCTGTGGCAGCCCTGGTACCCAAGGCCGAGATCGAAGGACAGATGGGCGATACACATGTTGGCTTGCAAGCCAGGCTCATGTCGCAGGCTCTGCGTAAACTGACCGCTATTGTTAATAAAAGCCGTACTTGCATTATTTTTACCAACCAGATACGCGAAAAAATCGGCATCATGTTTGGCAACCCGGAAACCACACCGGGTGGACGCGCCCTGAAATTTTATGCATCACTGCGACTGGATATACGGCGCATGGCTACTATTAAGTCGCCGGACCAACAGGCTCGGGGCAACCGTGTGAAAGTCAAAGTGGTCAAAAACAAACTGGCGGCACCTTTCCAGGAATGCGAGTTTGATATTATGTATGACGAAGGTATCTCCAAGGCTGGCTCCATCCTTGATGTGGCATTGAACCTTAATCTCATCGAAAAACGGGGCTCTTGGTTCTCCTTCGAAGATGTGCAGATAGGGCAGGGACGCGAACAAACGAAAAAGGCCATCGCTGAAGACGGTGTATTGGAGCAAAAATTGCTGGCAAAAATACGTGAAGTGATCCCGGGAAGAGCCAGGCCGACAGAGGAGGGCGATGTCGAGGTGGAAGAGGCTTTTGATGAGGAGGCTTAATAGGCTATAACGCAGCGGTACGGCCTCGAGCGAGGGCTGTGCCGTCTCAGCAATCCGGATTCTCTTGTTTATTGGAAGAGCTATGTCGGCACCATATTTTACCTGGAGTCAACTGGGCGAAATTTGTCAGGGCAATTATTTGTTGTCGCCTGATACTGGGCTTTCCTCCGGTGTTACTGCGGTATGGGATGATAGCCGTACGGTTACTCCGGGTTCTCTTTTTGTAGCTGTTAAGGGAGAGTTTCAAGACGGTCACCGGCATGCTTCGTCGGCTGTCAAATCCGGCGCGGCAGCGCTTTGCTTGCAGGAAGCACCCAGTCTTGCTGCCCAACAAGAGTTGGCGCGCTTGGGCGTAACTTGCCTGCTGGTTGAGGATAGTCTTGCCGCCTTCCAGGCCTTGGCTCGTGCGCATCGTCAAAAGTTCCCTGCTTTGCTGGAGCTGGCCATTACCGGTAGCAGCGGTAAAACCAGCACCAAGGAGTTCTGTGCCGCCATTTTCGAACAGCGCTGGCCGGGTCGGGTGCTCAAGACCCAAGGCAATACCAATAATCATTATGGTGTGCCGCGAAATCTTCTGCGCTTACAAGAAAACCATGCTGCGGCAGTATTGGAATTGGGCAGCAATCATCCCGGTGAAATAGCGCAGCTGGCCGCGCTAAGTTCGCCAAGCGTGGCACTTGTCTCAAATATAGGCGCGGCACACTTGGAATTTTTTCATGATCTGGAAGGCGTTGCCAAGGAAAAATTTTCGCTTTTCAAAGCCCTGCCGCCTGATGGCCGGGCTGTGTTCCCTTACGCCGCCCGTAATTATGCAAGCTTGAAAGAAGCGCTGAAAGAACGAAAATGCCTAAGCTTTGGCGATTGCATTGAAGCCGACCTCTGCGCCGAATATCTGGGTTACCATGAAGATGGCTATAGGGTGAGGCTGACCTGGAAACAGAGTGGTATCTCAAAACAGTTCGGCTGGCATATAGGCGGGGCGCACCAAGCTCAAAATGCAGCCGCCGCCGCCGCTGCGGCAACTCTAATCGGCATGAGTCCGGATGAAATAGTCCTGGGGCTGCAAAATGCCGTGCTGCCCGGTGAACGCATGCAGGTTTTCCAGCAAGCAGGCATTACTTGGTGCAACGATGCTTACAATGCCAATCCGGATAGCGCCCTGGCAGCGCTGCATTGGTTTGCTGAATTAAGCAAAAATGCGAAGGCACAAGTAGCAGTGCTGGGCGATATGCGCGAGCTGGGCGAGAACTCAGCACAGGCGCATATAAACCTGCTGCAAAAAGCCTTGGAGATACTGCCCAAGGCGCGGATTGTCTCTGTGGGCGAACAAATTCGCGCAGCTGCCGAAAGCCTGCACATGGAACATTTTACCGATTTGCAAAGCGTCAAAAAAATCAAGAGTGAGCTCATTGATGGCAGCTATGTTTTGTTGAAAGCCTCCAATGGCTTGAAATTATACCAGTTGCCGCATGAAATATGAGCTGTGCTATGGCCTGGTGTGCACACTCCGATCCACTTGGCACTCATAGGATGATTGCAAACCCATGAAAGGTCATGGCTAAAACTTTTAGTGTAATGTGCCAGTCTTCTGTAGTGCTGACTTAATTGCTTGGCGTCCTTGGCGGTTAATTCTTCTTCATTGAACCGCCAAGACCCAAGGACACCAAGGCCGGCTTTATGGAGTTGAGTCGTCTATGTGGTTACAAAGCGTTAAGTTAAGAGTATTGGACGTATGGGGATCATGGAACCGGCAAGCTAAAATCGCAGATGCCTTTTGTCTCATTGTCTCATCCATGCGCCCCATGCAATTCTCCAGTTCCCATACGCCGCACTACAGACGACTGGATCCTTGCTTTTTAGTCCGCCAATAGCAAACGAAGCATCATCGTACCACAAGATTTGGCACATTGTCGGACTATATTAGTCATTGACATTACAAAACAAGTTTCGCCCTGTATGAAAAAATGCTAACCGGAGCAATAATGAATCCTTTAGCTGTAGAACTCAACGCAAAAATAGCCGCAGAGAATCCCTTAGTATTGGAGCTCTTGTCTGATCTGGGCAAACGCATGTATTTTCCCAGCAAAGGCATACTGAGCCAGTCTGCCGAGGCCAAGGCCATGGGTAAGCGTTTCAACGCCAGCATCGGCACCGCCTTGGAAGTTGGGAAGGCCATGCATTTAGGTTGTGTCATGCAGCAATTAGGCGAGTTTAATGTAGATGAAGCGCTGCTATATGCGCCCTCGCCGGGCATCGCCGAATTGCGCCAAGGCTGGCGGCAGAAAAATCTACACGACAATCCTGACCTGCAAGGGGCGGCTTGCAGCTTGCCTGTAGTCACCAACGGACTCTCCGGAGCGCTCTCTGTTGCTGCCGATCTCTTTATCAATCCCGGCGACACAGTGCTACTCGCAAATATGAACTGGGATAACTATCACTTGAATTTTGGTGACCGTTGTCAAGCAAAATTAGAGTTCTATAACTATTTTGCCGGCAATGGCTTGGACTTAGAAGCCTTTAGAGCCGCTCTGCAAAAATACCAGGCAGGCGAAAAGTTATTGGTCATCTTGAATTTTCCCAACAATCCCAGCGGTTATACTGCTACTGAAGAGGAGGGATGCGCTTTAGCTCAAGCCTTGCTGCAAAGTGCCGAGCGTGGAGTAAATATGGTAGTGCTCATAGATGACGCCTACTTTGGGCTTTTTTACGATTCAGAAATTATGCAGCAGTCCTTGTTCAGTAAGCTGGCTGGTAAACACCCCAGATTGATGGCAATCAAGGCCGATGCTGCCACCAAGGAAGTCTATGTCTGGGGTCTCAGAGTCGGCTTTATAACTTTCTCCATAGGCGGTGTAGCTGAAAACAGCCCGCTATATGCAGCTTTGGAGGCCAAGGCCGCCGGCATAATCAGAAGCACCATCAGCAATTGCTCGATGCTGTCGCAAAAAATCATTGCATGTGCCTTGCGCGATCCTGAGTTCTACGCCCAGCGTGCCGCCAAAGCGGAACTGATGCAGAAACGCGCCTTGAAAGTTAGGGAGGTGTTACGAAACAACCCGACCTGGCTGAAGCACTTTGAAGCATATCCATTTAACAGCGGCTACTTCATGTGTCTGAAGCTCAAAAAAATCGATGCAGAGGCATTGCGTGTGCATTTGCTCAAACAATATCAGGCCGGTACTATATCAATTACGCCCACCGATTTGAGGATTGCTTTCAGCTGTCTCGAAGAGAATGAGATACCTGCATTGTTCGAAACAATTTACCAAGCCTGCGAAGACCTTGGCAGCTAATTTAACACGTTATCGGCGTGCAACAACTACGTATGGAAGACAGCTTCGACCCCTACGAAGCAAAAGTCTGCCAATACAGCTTAAACCGTGATAAAATTTATAAAAATATAGCTTTGGCAAAAGTTGTGGCTTTGTCTGCTGTCCTGTGACCGGCATTTCATCTCCCGCCCAGCCCCGCCTAATCTAGCCTGCCAGCCCATTCCCATCTCCGCTGCCGTGGTTGCTGTTCTGTGGCCGGCCATACTTGGCCGGCAAAACAGGCCGTACGCACCCGCTAACCCCAAGCTTCCCACTGCTCAGAAGTATCAAGCACAACGGTTTCAAGCAACCGTTACTTCTTGTTCCAATGCTTTGAAAATACGGCTAAGCGAATGGCAGAAGTTGCTCACCAAAATTTGTGCCGCTTCACGATCTTCGCCACGGAAAGCTTCCATGATCTGCACGCTTTGCTCCGAATGCTCGACCAAGCCTATAGAGACCAACTGTCCTTTCAAGCGCTGCAAGATAGCTATGGTCTCCTCTGCATTGCCCTGTTGCGAGTAAGTGCTGAGATTGTCCAGTACGGGACGCCAATCCATCACGGTTTGTGCCAGGATCATCTTAATTTCGCCCAGTGATATTTGATACTGTTCCCGCATGAAATCATGCATTCGGCGCACTATGGCCTCTTCGTTGCTTTCCTGCGGCAGCTGCGCTTCTCGGAATTGTCTCTCCGGTGCCAGTCCCAGGGCTTCAGCGATGCAAAGCAGCAGCTGATCGCGTTCAAAGGGCTTGGGTATAAAGCCGGTGGAGCCGGCACCCAGTGCCCGGTCTATATCCTCCTGGAAGGCGGAGGCGGTGAGAGCGATAATATGGGTTCTGCCGCTGTTGTCCAGCTTGCGTATTTCCCGGATTGCGGTATATCCATCCATAATGGGCATTTGTATATCCATAAAAATGAGATCGAAGCGTTGCTGTCTGCACAGTTCCAGCGCCTCGCGTCCATTTTCGGCAGTCCTATAAGGCAGCCCTACGCTTTGGCAGATAGTTTCCAGCAAAAACAGGTTGGTCGGCGTATCATCTACCAGCAAAGCCCAATATTTCTTCAGTTCAGCGCGTGGCAGTACCACCTTGTAGAGTTCGGACATATATACCTGTTCCTCAGGTCTGGCAATACGTACCCGCAGCGAAAAAGAGAAGCTGGAACCTTCGCCGGGCCGGCTTTGCATCTGCATGACTCCGCCCATAAGCTTTACCAGTGACGAAGAGATGCTCAGCCCCAGGCCGCTGCCGCCATAGCGCCTGGCCACCGAATCGTCCGCCTGTGCAAAGGGCTTAAATAAGCGCTGCTGTATGTTGAAAGGAATACCCACGCCACTGTCGCATACAGCAAAATCCAACTTCAACCAAGCCGGGTCTGCGGCGTCAGGCAGACAACGCAGCTCCAGCACGACTTCCCCACGCTCGGTAAATTTCACCGCGTTATTGAGCAAGTTGTCGAGCACTTGGCGTAGACGCCCAGCGTCAGCTCTGATGATCTGCGGTTTTTCACCTTGATAATCCAGGTGTACCTTGATGCTTTTGCCTCTGGCCAGCTGCTTGGCGATAGCCACTCGTTCCTCGATAAAGGCATGCAGGTCGAAAGCTATGTCCTCGAGACTCATCTTGCCGGCCTGTATTTTCGAGTAATCCAGTATTTGGTTGATGATATGCATGAGGCTGCGAGCACTGGAGTCAATGATGCGCAAATACTGCTTTTGCTGATCATTCAGCGGCGTTTCGGCCAAGTTGCCTAAAAAGCCTACCAATCCATTCAGGGGGGTACGAATCTCATGGCTCATCGAGGCAAAAAAGCTGTCCTTCAGCTGGCTTTCTTTTTGAAACCTTTCAAAACAGAAAGCCAAAGACCCTTCCAAATCTTCAGACAATAAGGCCAAGTTCAAACCTTCTATCTGTTCGGCGGCCTGCATCGGGCTGCTACCCGTTCCGGAAAAGTCTCGGCTTAAGGCTAAATAACTGGTCAGCACCTGTTTTTGTTTTTGTTCATGTCTATATTTTTGCAATAGCAGAAAACCAGACAGTGCTAGTGCCGTTAATACCCAGAGACCCAATAGCAGATGAAGTTGCCTGAGACTGGCTTTTGCCTCAAGCCGATTAAGCCGGTTGCGCTCAGCGATTTTTTCGCGCATGCTCTCAACGATGGTACTGCTTTTCTGCCATGCGGTCTCGAAGCCGGCGCGCAAGTCCTGCATGTAGCTTTCTACTTGACTCCAGTCTTTTTGCAACAGCAAGGTAAAGCTCTGCAGCTGCTGATCTTTGAGGGGACAGCTCTGCTTAAGCAGAGCAAATTGCTGATTTATATGGTCGCGCAGCTGTAGACTGCTAGCCCTGGCTTGTTCACGAGCAGGAGAAAAGCTGCGCAGACTGCGCGCCGTCTCCAGCTGACAGCTCAGAGCCCCGGCAATTTCACTGCTGATCTGACTGCATTGACTCAGGCTGAAGATGCGTTTCAGCTTGGCGTTGCCAACAAAAAGAAGAATAAGGGAAAGCAAAACAAAACCAAGGCAGAATATGAATGCCCGATCTGCTTTGAACTTCATTATAAGAAACCCGTATATATGCTCAAGATAAGATGACCGCAGCTGTACCTCGTACTGCTGCGGCCCAGAAAGCTGCTTGCCTCATATCTCACAGAGTGAAATGTGGGTCTTCTTAGAAGCAGAAATTGATGATGGGGAAGAATGGCACGGTGGACCGCGTCACAACGTTTATCAGCCCGATTTGGAATCCTGTGAGGAATTCGCAATAGTTAAGCAGACCTATCTGTACACCACGATGCTCCAACGCTGTGTTAAACAAAGCGACATCAACCCCGCGGGAAATGCTCTCAACCGAGTTGAAAAGGCTGACGCTGATGCCGGAAGAAGCACCGGAAAGATTGATCAAGCCGACTTGCAGACCGGAAAAATTGTCGCCGGCACGATTGAACAAGTTGACTTGCAGCGCCGAAGTGTTGCCGTTAATCGAAACCAAACCCAAGTCCAGCCCGGCTGCATTGTTATTGCTGCCGTAGGGCAGGTTGAGCTTGAGCCCGGAAATGTCAATCTTCTCAGGCACCAATTGAGCCTTGGGCGCCCAGATACTGATCTGCAAGGCAGAGGTGTCAAAAGCCGACAAGCTGAAACAACAGCAGAAAATTAAGCTGCAAAAAATTAAGCTTCTCTTCATCAGTGGTACTCCAAAATTTGGTTAAAGGCAAAAAATTATGTTACCTACTAATAATAACCCACAAATGAGTTTTTTCCAGCCAAAGAAACCATAAATTGAAGCCGGAAGAAAAAATCTGGGTAATGGGTCTGTCTTCTGTGTGGTTAATGCTTCTTCATTTAACCGCCAAGAACGCCGAGGACACCAAGCAATTAAGTCAGCACTACAGAAGACTGACACACTACAAATCTGGTAATGCATCAGTTTTCTGCAGCGTTGGTTTAACGTAGTAATACATGGCACCTGTGGAGCCAATACTCTTCATTTAACCTAAAAAAGCAGTTGACTTTTCCCCCTTGCCCGGCAATCAGAACCTTCTTCCGATGCGGACAGAGGCTAAAAGGC
>JAAZKR010000190.1 GCA_012799725.1 Oligosphaeraceae bacterium
AGATCGACCAGTGCGGTGACTTCGGGGTATTTCCCGGCGGCGGCCAGCGCCTCGAGATCATCGCCGATCTCGAGGATGAACTCCTGCGCTACGCCGGGCGTGATGAAGCGGGGACGGGGGCGCCACATGATCTGGGGCAGATTGTTGTAACGTTCGCCGGAGGCAAGCGCGCCTTCGATGTTGTCCCAGCCGATGTCGGTGATGAAATAACGCTTGTCCTGTTTTTTGAGCCATTCAACGTCGGATTTCATCAGGTTTCTCACGCCGCCGCGTTCGGTGATGTTGGCGTAAAGCAGGCCGTCGGCTCCGGACTCGAGGGCGTTCAGTGCGCGGGCATAATAGCTGGGTGCCTGCAGCCGCGACATGAGCGTGCTGTTCTCCTCGCGGCGTTCAAAGGGTGACGGATAGCCAAGCTGGGCGTAGTAGAGCCGCCCGTATTTGTGGGCCAGCGCCGCCCCGTCGGCGTAGGTGTTGAGCCGGAAGCTGTCGGGGAGCGCCATGATGTCCAGAAGCCCTTCCTCGAGCCAGACTTCCAGATCGATGCCGATGGCGCGGCAGTAGCCGACCGAGTCGGGCAGCTGCATCGAGATCAGGATCGGGCGGCCGCGCTCGCGGCCTTTGCGGTCGACAATCCTGCGGATTTCGCGGTACATGCCGGTGAGCTGGTCGCGTTCGGCCTGGTTGGCCTCGTCGCCGGCGGCGACTCGTTTGAACATTGGCAGATAACGCGAAAAGTCAAACTCGATGCCGTCGATGTCGTACTTGTCCACCACCGCCTGAACCATGTCGATCTGCTTCTGGCGCGCTTCCGGATGGGCAAAATCGACACTGCTCCAGCTGCCGTGAACTATATTATTCTGGGTATGATCTTCGCCGAAGAGACAGTGGCGGTGGACATCTTTCCATTCGCTGAAAAATTTGTTGTCGTATTCGGGATGGTAATGGAAGTCGTGAGTGTCGTTGGTGCGGAAGCCGAAGAAAACCTCCTGGTTGTGCGCGTGGCCAAACTCGATGACCGCCTGAAGCGCATCGGTGCCCAGCTCCTTGAGCTCCTTGGCGATGTTGATGTAAACCCGTTCATTTTCCGGAATTGGCGGGGCTTTGCGCAGCGGTGGGTCGGCTGTGAGCCAGCTGCAACCGGGCAGCTCGACCGTGAATTGGGCGAAGCCGCTGGAAATGGGGCTGTAGATAATGGTATCGACGGTTCCAGCGGTGTAGCTGGTGCGCAAGTCGAGAAATTTCTGCACCGTGACCGGGCGATCTTTTTTCTTGAAATAGACCACGTCGCTGCCGTCGTTGTTGTGCATGATCTTGCGCGGCCTAGCCAGCATGGCGGCCTTGGCAGCAGCGTATTCGCTCTCGCTCATGACGGGGGCGTCATATGTCGTGCAGGCGGCTTGGGTGAGCAGAACAGCAGCAGTCAGACACAGAATGCGCCAAGCCGGAGGAAATGACGATTTTGATGATTTCATGATATTAGCACCTTCAACTGTTTTTGTGAAAGATTTTTCTGAAAAGCAACCTACAAGTCATTGGAGTGCAATCTCTTTTAAGGCACCACCAATTCCTTTCTTTTTTCTCCGACTGATCCGACTGATCAGTCGGAGAAACCAATAGGCCAGATCACAAATTCGCGTGCCATTTCATCCGTCAAAGCAACAACCCTATAAAAAATTTTCGTGTCTGTTCGTGTAGTTCGTGGTTAAAAAACTGCTTGTTACCTGTTGCTCGGAATCGCCGCGCCGTCAACCCAGTAAGTTTTATTGTTCTTGATGTCGGCAGGGTGACGGAGGGTCTGGAAGGTGCTGCCGCCGGGTCCGTATTTGATCGATTCGACGTGACCGTCGGCCATGCCGATGTTGGTGATGGCGCCGCTCGCCGGATAACACGTAACATTGCCAGGGGTGCCGTGTGGGAAAGCGACCTCGGTACCGTACGTGCTTCCGACGCCCTGATCCTGCCCCCACTTATGGCACATCCTGTCGCGAAATCCGGCTTCGCCCAGCAGCGGCAATGTCGAAGGCTTGACAATCGCGGAGCGCGGGGCGACGACGGGGGGGTAGTCGCTGTAGCAGTTCTTGGTAACATAGGCGTTTAACGAGTATGGATGATGGCGGCCAGGAATTTGGAGTCCCCCAGAGGAATCTTCAGAACGCTGACGCCGGACCGGGCAGAGAAAATACTTGATGATCCAGTAGCCGGTCCCGACGGGCTTGAAGTCGTTGAAGTAGGGGACTTTGGCGGTGCCTCCGAAATAAGGGAGCATCGGGTTTTTGCTGCCGGAGCGCGAAATATCGTAGATCGGCATGTATTGCCCTATATAGTTCGGTGGGAAATAATCCTTGTTGTCGTCGCTATACATGAACAGAGCCACCATCAGCTGTTTCTGGTTGCTGACGCACGTGATGGCCTGTCCACGGGCGCGGGCCGAAGACAACGCCGGAAGCAGCATCGAGGCGAGGATTGCAATAATGGCGATCACGACGAGGAGTTCTATGAGCGTAAAGGCACAGAACGCAAATTTGTGAGTTGATTCTTTCATGTTGAACTTGCCTCCATTATGTTTTCGTCCTTCATTTCAGTTTGACTGTGAATCCTTCGGAAACAACTTTTCTGGTTTTACGTCATCAGACATGACCTTCCTCGAGATTGGCGGTTGTTTTTTTGACTCTTCCGAAACTCCGTACCCCCCGGCCTGACTGGAATCACCGGGAGGCTGTTTTCTACCATAAGTATAATATAAAAGTTTCAGTTTTCAACCTATTTTAACATATAAAAATGCTCTAAGGAATATAAAAATCTCATTTTTGCCTTGATTCCCACTTTTTAACAACGAAAAGACACAAAAAGACTTGGGGTGGGCTGACGCCCACAACCCAGTTGAAAGACTCAATCCACGGATTATACAGATGCCGCAGATTTTTTAGGGCTCACTTTTGAAAATGCGCTCCTAAGATAAGAAAACTGCGCTAATCTGAGTAAATCTGCGGATAAAGTAAAAATCTTTCCTAAAAAACAAGAA
>JAAZKR010000191.1 GCA_012799725.1 Oligosphaeraceae bacterium
GCTCCGACGAGTTGATGTCCCATTCTCGCTGTGGGGGAAATTGCGGGAATGCAAATAACATATAAGGGTGAGGGAACCCGAGGCAGGATCACCCCCTAAGATCAGCGCCTGGAAGGCGCCACTTCATGATGAATTTGCCTTTATCGGCCAGCGAGGAAGCCGAGTGAGGCCACCTCGAAAGAGCTTGCATGACAACCAACAGGGCGAACAGCATAAGTCTTGCAACTATCTGAGAATAAAGCCATTAAGACTAAACCTCAGCTTTGACTGCTTTTTTTAGGATGAATGACTGTGTCGTAAATTCGTTTTTTAGCGTTACTCTATTTGTTTTAGTTTGTAAAGCCTTGATCTCCATTCACAAAGATACCACAAATGTCAACATCCAAACTTACCCCGCTGGCTGATTATGTCTATCTCTCCTCCAGCTGCAGTTTTGAAACTTTCATGGTGGAACGGGATGGCGTGATATGGCGGCTGTCTCCCTCTCCCAAGGCGGTCTTCCAGGATGGTCATCGTGGCCCGGCGCTTTTTGACTGGCGCCAGGCTGTCCCGGGAACGGCGCATTGGCGGTGGCGTCAAGGTTGGCTTCCCGTACTGGAAATCAGTGATGAGAATACCAAACTGGAGTTCTTTGCTACAGGAAATGAACTTTGGCTTCGGCACAATGAAGGCCATCATGTTCAGGTCTTCACAGCCGATGGAGATTCATGTGACGCAAACATCAACGCCTTTGAGGCAGGCCTGACTTCAATTCAGCAGGAATGGTACGCATTCTTTGCGGGCACGCCAGAGCCGGAACCGTTGCCTGGAGAGGAGCGTGCCGCTTGGCGCTCCACCATCGTCCAGGGATTTCTCGCCGGCTGCGGCAATCACCCCAAATACGGCGTGGGCAGTTACCATGACCGCGTCCATGACGGCTTTCCGCCCCAGACCATCGCCATGGTGGACATGCTGCTGGAACTGGGCAAGCACGAAGCAGCCGGCAGGCGGCTGGAATACTACCTGGAGCGCTTTGTACAGGCGGACGGCACCATAGACTACTACGGCCCGGCCATCTCCGAATACGGCATGATACTATCCCTGGGTGCGCGCTGCGCCCTCTCGCCTTCCGGAGCGGAGTGGACACGGCGCAACGCCGCCGGCATGACTCGCATCATCCGCATGCTGAGCCGCCTAGGCAACTTCATCCTCCATCCCGGCGAGCAACGCTTTCCCGGCCTACTCTGCGGTATCCCCGAGGCAGACACTCATGACCGTCCCGCCATCTACACCCATAACAACGCATGGATATGGCGAGGACTTCGCGAATGGAGCCAGGCCGCAGCTGAAAAGGGGCTGACAGAAGCAGCTGCTGAATGTGCGATGGAGTCAGAGCGGCTGGGAAAAGCACTGCGTTCTGCACTGGATGCCAATCGACTTTCGGATGGCCTGCCACCATACAAATTACCCTCCGAGGAAGCTCTGCCTGACTTTGCCGCAAACCGTGATATCACTTATGCCAACTACCGTTACTACCTGGAACTGCTTGAGAGCGGTTTCCTCACCCGCGAGGAAGCGTTGACTCTCATCCAAGCTCGGGAAGAGCGCAACGGTGAACTGGAAGGCATGACACTTTTCAACTTCCGCGCTGCTTTCCCGTCGCTGACGAAGATGGCGCCGTTCTGCATAGACAACTGGCCCATTGCCTCATACGGCATTGCGCTGGCTAATCTTGGCGAACGCCAGCGGCTCCACCAGGTTATCCATAGCCACTACCTATATGACTTGTCTCCCGACACTTTCACCGCATATGAAAGCATAGATGCGGAAATTGAAGGCGACACCCCACGCCGGGCTTTCACCGACTGGTGCGTCCCGGTTCAACTGGCCTATCCCCGGATGCTCTCCCGATATAGCCGCATGCTCCAAGACAATACTAATCACCAGGATCAGATGATATAAACCTTGGATATCGGCATATTATGCTACTATCGCCCAGAATCTCGTTTTTGTGAAAGATTTTCACAGCCGTCCCATAGATTTCAGAGCGCGGCCCCCAAAAATAGCCGACCCTGTCCCAAAGTATTCAGGCAGCATTTTATTCGCAGATTACACAGATGTACGCAGATTTTCAGGACAAGGAGTCGAGTGACGTCTCTACTTAAGCGATGTAAGACCTTAACTATGCATAATCCCGGTTTTCAAGCCCGCTTGACGACTTTTTATGCAGATAATCAAGAACGGTCGAGTTGCTTTGCCCATCTTGCCTGCAGCCTCTATATCGAGCGGGGGAAAATCAAAAAATCGAAAATGGTTTTTTGGAAAAAGAGGTTTGCCCAAGCGTGAAATCTGGCTAAATATGCCGTTTTTTACTGCCTATGGGATGAATGTGAAAGATTTTTTATGAACAAGGGACAAAAACAAGAATGGGAGAGAATTTTTTCCCTCCCGTGTCCCGTCTGGATTCAGGCCGTTTTTTGTTAGCAGCCGCAGTCAGAGATATGTTATCGACAAACCAATACGGCAGAGAGGAGATCGAGGTTGCGCTAAAAAAAGAGGAGTCTGCCATTGCTGCTGGAACTGGTGAGGAGCTTAGCCACGCAAAAACACCTTGGATGGGAAATAGAAAGCCAGTTTTTCCCGATGCGACAATTTCATGAATTTAGGGTTAATTTAAAACCGTGAAAATCGGTGTTGAGCACAAATGTTGGCCAAAGGTCTTCTCTCATGCGCTTGAGCCATTGCTCGAATTGGCCTTCGCAACGGAATGCCAATCTCGGAAGAGAGACTGGCGACCAGATGGCCAGATGCGGGAAATATGCATGTCTGCTTCGGAGGCAGGGGGTGGTCGCGCACACGCGCCATCCTGCCCCAACCTTATTAAACCAGCCCCCAATACTCCTTACTTAACGCTTTGTAACCACACAAGCGACTCAACTGCGCAAAGAACGCCAAGCAATCCCTCCCGTCAAAGCAGCAACCCCATAGAAAATTTTCGTGTGTTTCCTGGTTAAAAAATCTTAAGTAACAAGTATTGGACAGATCGGATTTGGACGCCTTCTGGCACGTCATAAAAATGGAGGAGGGTGATGGATTGCCGGGCAAGGGGAAAAGTCAACTTCTTTTTTTAGGATAAATTACATCGGATTCGCAATAAAAAAGGGCAGTAGGCGCCGTCCGAAGTCCATCATTGTGACAGGGCAAGCTTAATCAAGAAGACGAAGCTTCATTTTTGAGCAACATCGGGGAAAGAGTGAGTTCCGGCAGTATATGTCTGCCCGAAATAGGTGGCTTGAGTTCCTTCGGGAACTGTCAGACGGTAGCCTTTGTCCTTGGAGTAGGCAAGTTCAATAGCCCCGTGAATGGTGGGTTGCACGCAGTGAAACTCTTCCAGCGACGCAGGCTGCGGTTCCACAATGAAAGTTGTAAATCCGGGAGCGGTGGGGCGGATACCGCAGAGCCGCCTGGCAATAATGTTGGCGGGGGCAGCACCCCAAGCGTGGTTCCAGTCCTGATTCGCCTTCCAGCGGTCTCCCCAACTTTCCATGGTAATAGTGGCACCTTCTCGCATCATATTAACCCAACTACGTTCCTCCGTGGAGGTCATCAGAGACAAGGCATGCTCCGCCAAACCACACTGATAGCATGCGTCCAAGAGGAATTGAGCACCGTAGACACTACAGGCCATTTTTCGAGCAGAGAGGACTGCCGCATGCGCAGCAGTTTCGCTCCCTTCTGTCAGACCGAAGGCGATAGCGAACATGGCGCTATGGATTCCGGTGTGATTGGACCCCAGCGAATCTACAAATAAACCATCCTTCAGGAAATGCTTTCGGATAGCCGTTTTAAGCATCTGTGCCCGTTTGCCATAGCTGTCATCGCCGGTCAGGTCTTCCATTGCCAGCAGCCCCGCATATAAGTAGGCGTTCGGCACGAAATTCACCTGTCGCAAATCATAACCATCCTGCTCAGTAGGTGGATAGTCGATGATGTCTCTAATTCCCCACTGAATAATGTGGTTGTTTTCATCCCTGACATCGGCATTTCCCTTATCAGCGAAGAGCGCGGGTGCCAGCAGCCCCTCCTCCGTCATAAATTGCGGCAGCAATTTATACTTCAGATGCGGGAGCCATTGGGAAACCGACTCTTTGTCTCCGGAATAGTAGAGATAGTCCCGCACCATCAGGGGAGTCAGGAGCAGCCATTCCGTAGGCCATGTGTACTGTCCCTGATTCATGAAATGTTGCAAGGTATTTCGCGCGATAGTGAAGTTGGCATCGTTGCAAAAATGTCCCAGTTGATTGATATAGGCATCTCCCTCATAGGGCATACGCTCCCGCTCTCCATCCACATAGCAGTCAAAAAGACTGGTTGCCTTAATGGAGTACTTGCAGAAGTCCCAGACCTCGTTTAGGATTGGTTTGCTGCTGGTGAAGAATGATGCATCATCGTTCCAATCCCCGAACCAGGCTTTCCGCCGCAGGGTGACTTTCCCGTAATAGCGGTTGACCTCTACATATCGGAATGGCGCCACTTCGCCATCCGCTTCACGGGGCGCGGTACAGTAGGGAAAGCCGCCATATGCGGGAATATATGGCGGAATGGGGAAACGATAGACATGGCGCCCATTCTTCTGTTGGAAGATATGTTGCAGAAACGTTTTGAAGCCTGGTTTGTGAACAATCTTGCCGTCCTTGGCTACTTCACCAATAATAACCTCCGTATTTTCAGTGAATTCGCCTTCCAGTTCAAACTCCAGTGTAGCAAAAGCATCTTTACCAAAATCGAAAAAGCCGTGTAGCGATACTTCTCCGGTTAATTCTTCCGTCTTGCTTAACATCTTTTGAAAAACTTTCACTTTACAATTTGGAAAATCTTAGTGACCGGGCCTGTGTTGTTCCACTTCTGCACGGTCAAAGGCAAGGCCTCCTGCTGAACCGGCCACAACTGCTGTAGCCTAAACCCGTCGGGAGCCATCACTTGGCAAGGACCTGGCTTGACTGAGGAATGCACCGCAAGATAGGACGCGCACTCATATACCGCAAGGTTGTCGGTAGAACGCAAGTTCACGCCCGCTTCCAGAGCCAGCTGCCGCAGAATTTCCACAGGCAGAGCTCCGATGGTACTATAGGCGATATTCCCCTTAGTTACAGCCGCAGGCGTGGCGTCATCCGGAAATACAGCCAGCAGACGATCAAAGGAGCGTGGCACCGGCGCAGGTGAAAATCTTTCCTTCGGCCAGCCAAACTGGGAGCCCACCTTCAGGTCTCCCACAGCAAAACGGGTCTCAATCAGGCTGGGGCGCACTGTCATGTCCAAGGTAAAGTCCATTCCTGTCAGCTGATTGGCAAGCTCCAGGCCCAGCCCTTTCTCTGAGGCGATGCCCGGGGCATACAGGAACAAAATCCTGATCGATTGATCTTTCGACAACTCTGTGATTTTATCCACTTGCCTTGAGGTCAAATGGAAAGGATTGATGAAGATATAGAAGCGATAGGACGGCAATGCTGGATTTTCCAGTTCGCTCTGCATATATTCGTCAAATGCGGCACCAATGCGGCCAATAGGTTCCCGCTGGAAAATAGCATAGCGCATCACACTATCCTCCGGCCACATATGACGCAACTGACGGGTATACTTGACGCCATCTGCGTCAGCAAACACCGCAATCTGGCTGCGACTGGAGCGATCTTTCGAAGCCGCTCCTTGGGCAATGGTATTTAGTTCTTTCAGCGTTATGATAGACTCCGGATCGTCATACCAGTTGTGGTTGTCCTCCCGCCCCAAGGGGAGCAAATAGTGCCCCGCACGTCCGCAGATGCTTTTCCCCACTTGCCGCGCAAGAACATGATCCATCTGGGCTGTGCTCCGCACACTGTAGGCATAACCAACCGGGAAAGTCAGATGAGTCCGCAAGTCATCCTCGTTGATCCATATTTTGTTATGAAGCAGACAGCTGCCCGGGCTAGGCGTATCAAAGCTACCCACGCCTCCCAGGTCTCGAAACATCTGATGGTACTGTAGCGGCCCCATGAAGAAATCCACATGAGGCAAATCCAAAGCCTGGCGCTGCGCCAGGGCGCCGCATTGTTCCAGGAGCATATACATGCCTACATCCATAACGTGCCCATACATCGCGCCGGTCAGCCAACGCCCATTGGTCTTTTCCTTGATCAGTTTTCCATAGTATTCCATTCCCTCGACGACCACTATGGAAAGAGCTTCTGCATAATCGATAACTGGCGCTCGTTTTACAGGATCCCGCAGGAAACCGTAATCGTTGGCGGCTCTGGACTCTTGGTCTGGTATGGCGGCTGTATCGAAAGTGACTTCAGGCTGATTCCAGGCCTTGCGCAAATTCTCCACTGTGCTGTATTTTTCACGAAGATACTGCCGGAATCTCCTCAGCATGGGAGCGCTATAATCACTAAAGGCCCCTTTCACAGCAGGGTCCGCAGCCCCCCAATAGTGCAGCCACTGTCCTTCCTCGCCTTCTCCCACACAGCAGCCTACAATTTTGTCTGCATAAGGGGATGCGGCGACGTGGTCGATCAACCCAATGACATACTTTTTCATATGTTCACGCCACAAAATGCTTGCCAAGGAGCAATTTCCCCGGATGCTTCCATCATCGAAGACCACACGCTCCTCGGGGTGCTGCTTGGCAAAGCTGCTTTGAGAATCCCGCAGGACAACCTTTAGCACAGCCTTGGCATTGGGATTCCCCGCCAGCATGTTGGCGGCGGCTGCATCTAACATTCGAAAATCAGGGACATCTCCTTGCCACCCCGGTTTGATGTAGAGATGTACAAAATTCCACTGGGCCGCCTGGAAAATCCGATGATGCTTCATGCGGAATGGCAAGGTGCACATACTGACGGCAGTAAATGAGCTGGCAACCGGCTTCCCCTCCACAAAAATCGTTGGCACACCAAAGACCGGCTGAATTTTCGCAGTGCCTAAATCAGCACGACGGGGATTGTCAATATGCATGATTGCCCGAAATGGTTTCTGATTTGCAAAGAACTGGCAATATGCTGCGCTACACTCCAAAACAAAGTCCCCAGGCACAAGGAATTGATGGAAATCCAGTTCGATGGGAAGTGCAATTTCTGTCTGTCCCGCCGGCAGCATGCCCGCATCCCATTGCTGGAATTGGGTACTCCCCTGCCGTAACGTAATAACTAACGGTGTAGCTGCTATCGCATTTTCTGCCTGTATCTTCAGGGTTGCTCTCAGGGTTTCTCCTGCCGTCAACCGTGCCGGAATTTCCTCCGGATTTTGAATCGTCATTGAGACAGCCCTGGTGTTCAGTCTATAACGTACTTTTCCCCATTCTCCCTGAGGTGGTTTGGCAAGCTCGATGCAGAATCCCCAGGTGGATGCGTCAAAAGAAGGCTGAGTCCAATTTTCAGCAGGTTCCTGGCGGCTCCAGCGCCAGGTTTTATCCGTCACGTATTTTTCCTCGTGACCATCTGCATAACGGCAATCTAATTCTCCAAGAAAACCGGCAGAATAGCGGTATTGACGAACCTTTACCGCAATTACATTCTTCCCTTTCAGCAGGAATTTCCGGATATCAAAATTTGGTGGGGATTCACGCCCTCCGAATTTTGCGACAAGATGCCCGTTGACATAGAGGTCTGCCACATCATCCACCGCGCACTGAAGTATCACCTGTTCCGGGGTCTCCTTGAACTCGTATTCCCTCCGCATCCAGAGATCGATATTGTCTATGCGTTCTGGAGTGAACCAAATCCAGTTTGCATTCCAGTTCTCCTCGGGATATGGCTTGCAATAAACACGGATTTGCTCTAGAAAAAGAGACGGCGCATCAGGGAATTCCACAGCGACGCGACAGCAGTCCGGAAAAGCTTCAAGAGCGTATGCCATGCCTCCGGCGACTTTTGTCGCTTTCAAAAGATGCCCCTGAGCCTCGAATTGCTGCCTCTTTTCATTCCACAGATAACCAATGGCGGATGCGGGCAGGGAGGTGCCGACCAACTGCAAGGTCTGATAACCGCAAATAGCGGGTGCAGCAATTTCCAGTCTTGCATTCTTGGCTCCCCTGCGAGCAAAGGGTGAGCATTTCAGCTCCTTATCCGCAACCTGAATATTATTGAGTTTGAAAAAAAAATCTTTAGTGCGGTTGATTCCATCTAGCATGGCAGCCTCTTCTATGACTGAAAATTGGAGATTGCGAAATTGCGCTTTTCCCAGCTCTTCGGCTTTCCCTGCGGCAGGTTGGAGCATAAACTTGACAGCGGCGGCGCCAACTGGCCAGTCCGCAGGCAGGATCTTGCTGGAACAGGCTAGAAATCCATCGCTGTCTGCACTGCCAACTGACGTGGTGGTAAAACTGCGCAGCAGCTTCCCGGATGCATCAAATACCCGCAGATAAGCAACAGGACGATTGGCTGCCCCGGCTTCCTTGCGAATTTGAGCATTGAACAAATACGCCTTGCTGCTATCAATGGGAGTACTGTCTGCTGTTATCAGATACATCCCTGCATCCGTCCTATTGTCCTCTAATTCCATCACACCGTCCCTGATGATGTATTCCATCCCGGTCCAACGCTGTTTTTCCATAGGGACGTACTGTACTGCCGGCTGTTCTTTTACCTTGAACTCTATATTTCGGAAAGTCGCCTTACCTGTTTCGGAGGCATTTCCCGAAGCGGGTTGAAGCATCAGTTTGATATACGCTGCATTGGCAGGCCATTCAGACGCCTCTATGGTTTTGGCATATGTCCGAAATCCGTCCTTATCCGGATTTCCGGTGAACTGCGCCCGGAAAGCAGACAAGGCCTTGCCGTCGGCATCAAATACCCGGACAAAAACCCCCGGTCGGTTGATGGCGCCGTCTTCCACATGCACCTGGACTTGACAGAAGCAATCCTTGTTCCGGTCAAACGGGATATTGGTGGTGGTGATAAGATACAAGCCTGCGTCTGTACGATCGTCCAGCAATTCCACCGCACCGTCTTTAAACGCATGTTTCATTCCTGTCCACTGAAAGGCGGACTCGGTAGAAAAACATACCAGAGAAAGCAACATCCAGCCTGCCCAGACCCATGTTCGTGTTTTCATTTAATCTCCTGAATTTCAGTTGGATTTTTTATAAGAGTTTGCTTTACTGATGATGTCATCCGCCGTCATTTCATCCAACAGCAGCATAGTCCCAAACTCTCCCATGGTACCTCCCATTTTTTTTATATTAGCGCGCTCACCTTCGAAGATTATCGTCAGTGCCTCCTCCAGCTGCTCCCGTTTGGCCTTTGACAGAGATTCCTTCATCACTTGGACAGTACGCAGGTAACTCTCTTCGTCACGTGCATCAATGCGAGGACGGCTGCAACTGGACAACAACAGGCACAGACACAGGAATATGAGGATATATTTTGCTTTCATCTGGTTTCCTCCTTGATAATCATTTGATACTGTCATCGAAATAAGAGGGGAATCGGCTCCATCCCAAGTTGTAGAGGTTGCCTTGAGCCGTCGTCAAGCGAATGAATTTGACATATCCGCCCAAAAAAGCCACATTGGCACCGTCCAGGTGATTGCGCCCGCCGACTTTGATCTGATGAATACCTTGATTACCATCCTCGCCGCCTGTGAAATCATGCCATATCATATGGCCGGGGTTGTCGCGGTCAATCCGGCAGCGTTGGCGCTTTCGACCGATCTCCATATTGTTGTCCGAGCTAAATAAAGCTGCGGCACTTGCTTGGTTGAAGTGCATGTAAACGTAGCTCATCTGGCAACTTGACCCGCGGCTCTCCGATCCCGTGACGCCTGCGGTTGTCCCGTAGTTTTTCTGGTCGTTCGGACATCTGTAGAATTTGCTTCCCACCGCCGCCACCTGTTTCCAAGTATTGCCGGTATTGATAGCGATGCTGCCAGCCAGGTAGCCGCCCAAAAGAAGCAGGTCCGCATCACGATAGGCATAGTCGTAAGGGCAATAGTTGGCGCCATACCCGGATTTCAGATAAAACAACTCCGAATTGTTGTCATCCGCATAAAGCGTATCGGCCAAAGAAAGCTGCTTCAGGTTATTGGCACAGCTGATGCTGCGCGCTTTATCACGAGCTTTGCTCAATGCAGGCAGCAGCATGGAAGCAAGAATCGCAATGATGGCGATTACCACAAGCAATTCAATCAGAGTGAATGTGTCTACTCTTGTTTTCATGATAGAACTCTCCTATTTTTATACGGGACACTCCAATGAAACAAAAAATCATTAGTAGAGAATATAGTATCTTTTGTACATTACTGAAATAGCAATTTAAGGTAATTATAGTACGATATAGACAAAATGATGGAGTTTATATCATGCCTTGCCCAGAATGTTATCCACTGCAAGCCTACTGCCACAATGCGAATTTCCCTTTATGTGTAGTGACTATCCCTGACGGGCACCACAGTGAACGCATGTTTCATGGTCACGACAGCTCGGAGTTAGTCATTGTGACCACTGGCCGGGGACGGCATATCCTCGCGGGAGAATCCACAAGCATCGCCTCAGGAGACGTGCTTCTGATCCATCCAGGAGTCACACACGGATATGACAATTGCAAGACCATGGGACTCGTCAACATTCTGTATGACAGCCGTCATCTCCCCTTTCCCGTGCTGGACGGTGAAACCATGCCGCTATTCCGTCACTTTTTCCCACGTGGGCGCCGTTTTTTCCACTGTACCTCCGTTCCATTGCTGCATCTGGATGAAGAATCTTTGCAGGTAGTTATCTCTCGCATCAGAGCGCTGTCTGATGAATTGCTGAGCGCCCGGCCGGGCACCCAGCTCGCAAGCATTGCCCTGTTCATGGAAATTCTGGTGCGTCTTTCCCGAAACACACCCGCAGCTGCTCATCGCAAGGCTGACGGACCCACACGAATAGCCCAGGCCATAGAACTGCTGAACGAACACTTTGCCTCTGAAATCAACTTAGATGAAGTTGCACGGAAAGCCTGCCTTTCCCGCCGTAACTTTGATCGCCAGTTTAATCGCATCACAGGACAGACACCTTTGAACTACATCGTTCAGCGCAGGATACTTTTTGCTGTCACACTTCTGCAGACGACCAACTACAACATTAATCAGATTGCCGAGCAGTGCGGTTTCAACAGCGCCAACTATTTTTGCAGGAAATTCCGCAAGATCATGAATGTATCACCGCGCACCTACCGGCAGCAGTTTGTACCACTGAGCGCATCCTATTCCATAAACCCCCAAAAAACAGTTGACTTTTTCCATTGATCGGCAATCAGGCTCTATTTAAGGTATAACTGACAGATGTAAAAGCATTTCGAGCCGGGCTTGTCGATAACGCAACCGCTCGGCGCCCCAATATTTCCAACTGGTCGCAAGGCCGTCAATTGATTCACCGCAGCCGCAATCAGCAACATCATTCTGCGCGATCCGCGCGATCTGCGGATTCATATTTCTGCATTGCGCCCTGGCAGGCGTTATATTATATGTTCTTTCCAAAATGCGATCTGTCAAATACATTTTAAGTTTACGTCCAGGAGAAAACAATGGATTTTGTATCCCAGCTGAAGAACCTGCCTAAAGAACACGATTATTTTGTCGGCTTTGACAGCGACGGCTGCATTTTCGACACTATGGAAATAAAGCAGAAGGAATGCTTCTGCCCTGCCTTTATCAAACACTTCAAGCTGCAAGCCGCCAGCAAATATGCCCGTGAGGTTTGGCTCTTTGTCAATCTGTATTCCAAGGATCGGGGTTGCAACCGTTATCTGGCCATACAAAAGGCGCTGAAGCTTATCAGCCAATGGGATGTTTTTGCAGAGCGCGGCATCAAGCTGGGCGCCAGTATCCCGGCCTTGGACGCCTGGGTCAAGGAAGAAAACAAACTGGGCATACCGACCTTGAAAAAGAAAGTCGCGGACAGCAAAAACGAGGAACTGGCAAAAATACTGGACTGGTCAATGGAGGTCGATGCCAGGATTTTGGATATGGTTCATGGCGTGCCCCCCTTCCCGAAAGTGCGCGAGTCACTGCAAAAAGTGCATGCCAAGGCCGACGCCATCGTCGTCAGCCAAACTCCGATCGAGGCTCTGCGGCGTGAATGGAAAGAACATGACATAGACCAATTTGTTAATTTCATTGCCGGCCAGGAAGCCGGCACCAAAACCGAGCATTTGCAGTTGGCCGCTCAAGGCAGATACGACAGCGATAAAATCCTCATGGTCGGCGATGCTCCTGGCGATTACAAGGCCGCCAAAGCCAATAATGCCCTCTTCTTCCCCATCATCCCAGGAGAAGAAGAAAAATATTGGCGGGAATTCCTGAACGAAGGCATGGCGCGCTTTTTCGAGGGCAAATTTATCGGCGACTATCAGAACAGGCTGCTGGCCGAGTTTGACAAGGCGCTGCCCGAAATCCCATCCTGGTAACAACTTTCTAAACCCATACAATACAAAGTTAAAAAAGGAAGACAGAAATGCAGAAACTCGCCGATATCGGCCTGGTTGGCCTGGCAGTCATGGGGGAAAACCTCATTCTCAACATGGAAAGCAAAGGCTTCGTGGTGGCCTGTTACAACCGCACCGTCAGCAAAGTCGATGACTTTATCGCTGGCCGTGCAGCCGGTAAAAACATCATCGGCGCGCGCAGCATCAAAGAACTGGTCGCCAGCCTCAAAAGACCACGCAAAATCATGCTTATGGTGAAGGCCGGACAGCCGGTGGATGACTTCATCGAAATGCTTATCCCTGAATTGGAACCCGGTGATATTATCATAGACGGCGGCAATAGCCATTTCCCGGATAGCAACAGGCGCACTCGATACTTGGAAAGCAAAGGCCTGCTCTTTGTTGGAACCGGTGTGTCCGGCGGCGAAGAAGGCGCTTTGACCGGACCAAGCATGATGCCCGGCGGCTCACCGGCAGCCTGGCCGCACATCAAAGATATCTTCCAAACCATATGCGCGAAAACCGATGACGGCGAACCCTGCTGCGACTGGGTGGGCGAAAATGGTGCCGGACACTTTGTGAAAATGGTACATAACGGCATCGAATACGGTGATATGCAAATGATATGCGAAACCTATGACATGATGAAGGCAATTGGTATGACCAACGCCGAAATGCAAGAGGTCTTCGCAGAATGGAATGAGAATGAACTGGAAAGCTATCTCATCGAAATCACGAGAGATATACTGGGATATAAAGACGAAAAAGGAAGAGAAGTCGTAGACCTTATCCTGGATACCGCTGGACAAAAAGGCACCGGCAAATGGACCGCCATCGCCGCGTTGGACCTCGGAATGCCATTGACCCTGATCGGCGAGGCCGTCTTCGCACGCTGCCTCTCTGCACTCAAGGAAGAGCGCGTCGCCGCCAGCAAGGTCTTCAAGGTCGAAGTCAGCGCCTTCACCGGCGACCGCAAGCAGATGACAGATGACCTGCGCGTTGCCCTTTACGCCGCCAAGATCGTCTCCTATGCACAAGGCTATCAGCTTATGATGGCGGCTGCCGAGGAATACGGCTGGGACTTGAATTACGGCGGAATCGCCCTGATGTGGCGTGGCGGCTGCATTATCCGTTCGCGCTTCCTGGGCAAGATCAAAGAGGCTTTTGACAACAATCCCAAGCTCAAAAACCTGCTCACTGATCCTTTCTTCAAGGATGTCATGGATCGCTCACAGGCCGCCTGGCGCAGAGTAGCCGGAGCAGGCATCAGCATGGGCGTGCCTATGCCCTGCATTAACGCAGCCCTGGCCTACTTCGACGGCTACCGCAAAGAAAGACTGCCCGCCAACCTGCTGCAAGCGCAAAGAGACTACTTCGGCGCACATACATACGAACGCGTCGACAAGCCCAGAGGCGAATTCTTCCATACCAACTGGACCGGTAAGGGAGGCTCGACCACCGCTAATACATACGTCGTGTAATACATGCCGAATCATAAGCAGACAAAGGGCGAGCTGCTCAGGCGGCCCGCCCTTTGCCTTGTTGACAAACAGCATGTTTAACCCTAAAAAAAGCGGCCAAAGCTGAGGATTAGTCTTAATGGCTTTATTCTCAGGAAGTTGTAAGATTTGCACTGTTCACCCTGTTGGTTGTCATGCAAGCTCTTTCGAGGTGGCCTCACTCGGCTTCCTCTCTGGCCGACACGGCAAATTCATCATGAAGTGGCGCCTTCCAGGCGCTGACTTTAGGGGGTGATCCTGCCTCGGGCTCCCTTGCCCTTCCAGGGCTGCGGTCACCCGAGGTCATGCATGGTGCAGCCCTTGTCAGGGCTCAGGCGCCTTTTGGCCTTCGGGTTCGGTCACCCACCCGAGGTCATGCATGGTGCGGCCCTTGTCAGGGCTCAGGCGCCTTTTGGCCTCTGTCCGTATTTGGCCTGATGAGCGGTTACGGGGTTGGAGGAAATGGCTTCATCACAACCGTCTGTCGGGTTCAGGCTGGAAATGCTGCCCTCTCCCTCCGGGGGAGGGGCTGGGGGCGAGGGCAGTCACAGTCGCTTTTCGGCTTCAGTCCGCATTGGAAGAAGCTCTGATTATCGGTCAAGAGGAAAAGTCAACTGCTTTTTTAGGTTAACTCGGCTAAAAGACTGTGCAGTCAAATTCAATGGCACGACAAACATCCGTCGCAACTTATCGCAATGTGTGTGCATTAGCGAAATTTTCTCCCTATGCATTATATTATTAGGTTTCTTTTCCTTACATTCGGAGCGAAGGCATGTTCAACAGCATAGAAGAGCTGATTGTTGCTCTGGCCGCCGGTGAAATGGTCGTGCTCACCGATGACGAGAATCGCGAAAATGAGGGCGACCTGGTCATGGCAGCCGAGCTGGTCACGCCCGAGGCTATCAACTTCATGGTCACGCATGGACGCGGCTTGGTCTGCGCTCCCATCAGTCAGGAGCGTGCCTTGGAGCTGGGCCTGCATGAAATGACCCGCAACACTGACCCATACGGCACCTGCTTTACTGTCAGTGTGGATGCAGTCCAGGGCACCAGCACCGGAATTTCTGCCCACGACCGAGCCACTACCATTAAAAAGATTGCTGATCCTAAATGCGGTGCTGACGACTTTCACTCTCCGGGGCATATATTTCCCCTCATTGCCCGGGAAGGCGGCGTGCTGGTACGTGCCGGGCATACTGAAGCGACTCTGGACCTGATGCGTTTGGCCGGACTTACACCCTGTGGGGTTATCTGTGAGATACTCAATGAGGACGGCAGCATGGCCCGGGTGCCACAGCTCAAGGAATTCGTCAAAAGATTCAATCTCAAATTTGGTTGCATTGCCGATCTCATTGAGTTTCGCCGTCGCACAGAGAGCTTGGTAGAGCGCAAAGAGACAGTCAAGCTGCCTACCGAATTCGGCATTTTCGACCTGCATTGTTTTGTAGCTAAGAACGACGGGCGTGAACATCTTGCTCTAGTCTATGGTGAAGTCGCTGGGCAAGAAAATGTGCTCACTCGAGTGCATAGTGAGTGCCTCACCGGCGATGTTTTTCATTCACGGCGTTGCGACTGCGGTCAGCAACTAGCCGCCGCCATGCGTCAGGTTGTAGCCAACGGTAGCGGCGTAGTTGTCTATATGCGCCAAGAAGGCAGAGGCATAGGCCTGGTCAACAAGCTGCACGCTTATCGATTGCAAGAAAAGGGACTGGATACGGTGGACGCCAATATCAAGCTGGGATTTCCGCCCGACCTGCGCGAATATGGCATAGGAGCACAAATCCTTGCCAATCTCGGAGTCAAAAGCATTCGCCTGCTTACTAACAACCCGAAAAAGATCGTCGGCCTGCAAGGCTATGGTTTGCAGGTCACCGGCAGGGAACCCATCATCGTACCGGTTAACGAGCACGATGAAAAATACCTGCAAACCAAAAAAGAGCGCATGCAGCATATGCTTTAAGTTTTGTCTGTCTCTCAGAACCATTGTACTTTCGGGAGTATCTTCATGTCAAATTATCAGACTTATGAGGGCATGTTCAATGCCCAGGGCTTGCGCTTTGCCATAGTGTGCGCCCGTTTCAATGACATCTTTGTTTCGCAGCTCAGAGATGGTGCCATAGACCAGCTCTGCCGTCATGGCGCAAAGCTGGACGACATCGCCGTAGCTTGGGTGCCGGGCTCGTATGAAATTCCTTTAGTAGCGCAGAAAATGGCCGACAGCGGCAAGTATGACGCCATCATTTGCCTGGGCGTAGTCATCCAAGGCAGCACCACGCACGCCAGCCATATCAACGCTGAAGTTTCCAAAAACCTGGCGCAAATCTCGTTAAGCCGCAATCTGCCGGTGATCCACGGTGTAGTTGCCACCGAGAATATCGAACAGGCCATAGAAAGATGCGGCAGCAAAGCCGGCAATCGCGGTGCCAGCGCCGCTGCCAGCGCCATCGAGATGGCAAATCTGATGAAAAAACTGCCTTGAAAAACGACATGGGCTCGGCAAGCAGCGAACAGAAAGATAGGCTAAAAAGCCAAAAGGCCTTTCAGCTCAGGCGCAGGATGGCGCGTAGCCTGGCATTGCAGTTCATATTCCAGATGGACATACGCAAAGAGACAAGCTATGATCAGGAAGAGCTAGCGCGTTTCCAAGCAACTTGGCTGCAAGACGAAGAGCAACGCAAGGCTTGGAAATACGCACAGAAAATCATCCAGGGCACCTACTTGCATCTGCCAGATATAGACCGCTGCCTGCAAGAAGCGGCCAGCAACTGGACCCTGTCACGAATGTCGTACATGGATCGCAGCATCATGAGAATGGCTGTCTTCGAAATCGCTTTCGCCGAAAAAAAGTTGCCGGTCGTTGCCATCAATGAGGCAGTCGAGCTGGCCAAAACATACAGTGACGCCGGAGCCGCTGCTTTCGTCAATGGCATATTGGACAAGGTCAGAAAAAACTGCTCTGTATAGTTCAAAGTTCAAAATTCTGACCGAGCAGGCCAGTCTTAGTTTAGCCCTGAAATAAACGTGACATATCCAGTCCCAGACAACCCGATTGGAGTTGACGGATCGTTTTTCTACTAGTCTTGTGTGTTGCATTTCACCGACAAGATGTTCAATCTAAGGATATTGCGCTGTAAGCGCCTTATCATGATCAACCCCGGCCTTCAGGCCGGCGGAGGAGCCCCGCCCAAAAGAAGTGCCTTATAAAGGCACCACTCACAGGCAACTGGGCACGGAGCATTTAACCCAGGGCCGCCATGGCACAAAACTTCACACATTTACAGTTTTGTATTACCCCCTAGAATTGACAACCTGAAATTGACCATGTTTTCTATTTTCCAACGCGGGCTGCAAAAGACCAAGACCGCCTTGGTGCGCGGAGTGCAGAGCCTCTTCAGTGACGTTGAACGCTGGGATGAGGCCAGCTATGCTCGTCTTGAGGCCACCCTCATCAGCACCGATCTGGGGCCATCTGTCAGCCGACGCATAGTCGCCGATGTACGCGACAAATATGAACGCGGCCTTATTAATACCGATGCCGATATCCTGGACTCAGCTCGAACTTTGATCCTGGACATACTCTGCCGAGACGGGATACAGCCCATCAGGCTCAATGAAAACGGGCCTACCGTCATACTGCTGGTCGGAGTTAACGGCAGCGGCAAAACTACCAGCGCGGCTAAGCTCACCTACCATTTTCGCAAACTGGGCAAGACGATAGTCCTCGGTGCCGGAGATACCTTTAGGGCTGCCGGCGTCACTCAACTGCAACTCTGGGGCGAAAGACTGGACTGCCCTGTGATCGGAGCGCCACAAGGCAGTGACTCCGCTGCTGTAGCCTTTGATGCTATCAAAAGCGGCATACAAAAGAAAGCCGATTTTGTCATTATTGATACTGCTGGTCGCCAGCATACCCGCACTGACCTCATGGATGAGTTGCTCAAGGTCAAGCGCATCTGCGGCAAAGCCCTGCCCGGGGCACCGCATGAAATCTGGCTCACTGTGGACGCTTCCATAGGCAGCAACTCCCTGGTTCAGGCCAAAGAATTCGGCAAGGTCTTTCCTATCACTGGCCTTATACTCACCAAACTGGACGGCTCCGGCAAAGGTGGTGTAGTTGTCGCTATCAAAGAGGAGCTGGGATATCCGGTGCAGTTTATCGGCCTGGGCGAACAAATGGGGGACTTGCAGCTCTTTGATCCGGAAATGTTCGTCAAAGCGATGTTCTAAAAATAGTGCTGCCACTGTGCAACCCTGCAACGGCGGCCCATAACACAGGAGAAAAAATGTCTGTCTTCAAAATTGGTGTCATGGTTGATTCTTTTCGTTTGCCCATAGCCGACGGCGTGCGCAAGGCCAGGGAGATCGGTGCTCACGGCATGCAAGTCTATGTCGTTGATGGCGAGATGCGTGCCGAAAACCTAAATGCAGCTCAACGCCGAAGCTTTAAGCAACTGGTAGCTGACAATGGCTTGGAGATCTCGGCGCTGTGTGGCGATTTGGGCGGACATGGCTTCCAAATTGCGGCAGAGAACGAGGAGAAAATACGGCGTTCCAAGGCAATCGTTGATCTGGCTGTAGACCTGGACACGCAGGTAGTCACCACTCATATCGGCGTCGTCCCGAACAATCCCAATGACCCGATATTCAAAAACCAGCTGCTGGTCTGTCAGGACATCGGCGCATACGCCATGGAGCGTGGTGTTTCTTTCGCCATAGAAACCGGTCCGGAAACTGCTGAAGTGCTGGCACGTTTTCTGGAAGCGGTTGACTGTCCCGCCATTGGTGTCAATATGGATCCGGCCAATCTCGTCATGGTGCTCAATGACGATCCGGTAAAGGCAGTTTATACTCTAGGCAAGTACATCAAGCATACCCACGCCAAGGATGGCGTGCAGCTCAAGCCCTGTGACCCGGTACAGGTCTATGCCTCGTTTGCCGAAGGCGGCATAGAAGGACTCAATATTGGCGAGCTCTTCAACGAAGTGCCCTTGGGAGAAGGTGCCGTGCCTTGGGACAAGTACTTGCAGGCTCTGCGTGACGTTGGGTTCAAGGGATATCTGACCATTGAGCGCGAAGTCGGCGAAAACCCGGTGAAAGATATACAAGCTGCGGTCGAGTTTCTCAAACAGAAATTGGCCTGATCGACAAAACAGCCTGCCTTATTATGATACCGCCGTCACGCCAAACATTTGAAAATCGATCGTCGCAGAGGCTTATCCCCATGATAAAACAACTTGCTCTTGCGCTTCTTTCTCTTGCCTCTGTTCTGCTCTGCTCTTGCGGCTCGAAAGAAGGCAGGCCTGAATTTGTCTTCACTTACAGCGTCTTTTTTCCCTCCACCCATATCCATGCAGTTTTGGCACAGGAATGGGCTGATGAGCTCAACAGCCGTAGTCAGGGACGTATCAGGGTAGATGTTTTTCCCGGAGGCGTGCTCAGCAGTGCAGCTGAAAATTATAAATCGGTGACAAAGGGCGTTTCTGATTTCGGCATGAGCTGCTTCTCTTATAGCCGTGGTCTTTTTCCCATGATAGAAGGCCTGGACTTGCCTTGGGGTTATGAAAGCGGCCAGCAGGCCAGCCTTATTGCCAATCGATTCATCGAGCATTTCAAGCCGGCGGAACTTGACAAAATCGTTTTCATGTATGCCCACGCTCATGGCCCGGGCATCCTGGCCAGCCGTAAAAAGATCAGCAGCGCCAAGGAGTTTGCCGGCATGACCATACGCGGAACCGGCGTCTCGGCTCAGATGATTCGAGCCTTAGGTGCCAATCCGGTAGGGATGAGTCAAGGTGATGCCTATGAAGCGCTGCGCAAAGGTGTGGTGGACGCCACTCTGTGCCCCGTCGAAACCCTCAAGGGCTGGAAGCAGGGCGAAGTAATTGAACATGTCATCCACGTGCCGGCCGCAGCCTATACCACCGCCATGTTTGTCGTCATGAACCAAAAAAGCTGGCAAAGACTGCCTGCCGATTTGCAGGAGTTGATCAAGGAACTCAACTTGGAATGGCAGCTGAAGCATGGCTTGGCTTGGAACCAAGCCGACAGCGATGGTGAGGAATTCGTCAAGCAACTGGGCGGCAAATCATTCAGCGCCTTTCCAGAACAGGAAAACGCCCAAGTACGCGAAGCCTTATACCCCTTGCTGCAAGCTTGGGCTGACCGCCTGGATGCACAGGGACTGCCGGGCAAAGAAGCCCTTGAATTCATGAATGCGCAATTCACCAAATAACCTGCCGGCAGTGCCGTTATCCGCCCTGCCCGTTCCCTCTACCGTCTTATGCAACATTTTTACCGCAAATCTCTAACCGGCCTGGTATTGGCCATGGCCACCGTTTCCGGCATCAGCCTGCTGGGCATCATTGTCGTCACCGGCCTTGATATTATTCTACGCCGCTTTAATCTGGCTGTATATGGTGCCATAGACATAGTCGAGTTGCTCAGCGCTATCTGCGTTGCTTTCGCGCTGCCCTATACCACCGCTGTCAAGGGGCATATCGCAGTTGAATTCATTTTCAGGCATTTTAACCGGCCCGCCAAGATTGTATCTGACAGTATCACCCGTACCTTGGCCATCATACTATTTATGACGCTGTCCTACCTCAGTTTCAGCCATGGCTATGACCTGATGCAAGAAAAAGCCATGAGTTTTACTTTGAACATACCGAGATTCTGGAGTTACTGGCTGGCCGGCTTCGCCTTTGCGGTGGTCATTTTCGTCAAGTTCTACCATTTGGCCAATCCCGGAAAGGAGCTGATCAAGCCATGAATACTTCGCTCATCGGCCTCTTGGGCGCGCTGCTTTTTATTCTCTTTCTGACTTTGAGCATGCCGGTAGGCTTTGCCATGGCCATCGCGGGCTGCCTGGGTTTTGCCATTATCAGCAATAGCACCGCCGCCTGCTATATGCTTACCAGCGTATTTTTCGAGACTTTCAGCAAATACGATTATACCGTCATACCCCTGTTTATTTTCATGGGGCAGGTATGCTTTCATTCCGGCATCAGCAAACGCCTCTTTGACGTCGCTTATAAATGGGTAGGCAGAATGCCGGGCGGCATGGCCTCGGCCAGCGTTGCCGCCTGTGCCGCCTTCGGCGCCATCTGTGGTTCCGGGCCGGCTACTGCCGCAACTATGGCTGCCGTAA
>JAAZKR010000192.1 GCA_012799725.1 Oligosphaeraceae bacterium
CAGCACGGAAAACACCCTGTCACCAACAGGACGAACAGAATAAATCTTACAACTATCTGATAATAAAGCTATTAGGACTAAACCTCGGCTTTGGCTGCTTTTTTTAGGATAAAAAGCGCGAGTGAGTTCTGGCTGAAGCTATTTTGCTTTAATAAACCTAAAAAAGCAGCACAGTCATCCCATAGGCAATAAAAAACGGCATATTTAACCCAGTTTTGCGCTTGCCCAAACCGTTTTATTCAAAAGGCCATTTTCGATTTTTATTTTTTCCCGCTTGATATGGAGGCCGCAGGCAGGATAGGCAGAAAGCAACTCGATCGCTTCTGCTATCGGCAGAAAAAGTTGTCAATCGGGCTAAAAACTGGGATTATGCATAAGTCAAGGTCTTACAGCACAATCTCTTATAGAGCCGCCACCCGATGCCTTGTCCTGAAAATCTGCGTACATCTGTGTAGTCTGCGGATAAAATGCTGCCTGAATACTTCGGGACGGAGTTAGCTGTTTTTGGGAACCGTGCTCTGTAATCTATGGGACGGCTGTGAAAAAGCAGTTGACTTTTCCCCTTGCTCGGCAATCAATACCTTCTTCCATTTTCATGACGCACCGGAAGGCATCCAAATCGGATCAGTCCGATCAGTCGGCTCCTGAGCCCGTTAGGGCACCACAACATGCTGGTTTTTAATTGGATCACTCGGATTGATTTTCCCACCAGCCTTGCGTGTTGTGTTTCAAGAGAAAAGATTTCAGTCTGCGGCAACAAATATAAAAGCCGGAGTAAGTGTAGGTGTACGCGTAGCGTATGCCGCCTTTCGATGGCGTTCAGGATCGTAGCAGTATGTCAAGGAGGACTTGATAGCTGTTGTCGGGCTCTACCGGTCTGGGTGCCAGTTCCAGCTTCATGCGGTTCAAGCCGGCGCTTCTGGCTGTGGTTTCCATCAGTTCTCGATCCAGACCAGGCAGACCCTGTATGCGGGCCGGCACGCCACATGCATCTAGGAAACAACGGAAAGAGGCAATGACTTCCTCCGGTGTATTGCCAGGAAAAATATCGTTCAGCTGCATGGTACGATCGCAAACCGCCGGATTGCCTAGGTAATAACGCCAACATTCCGGCAAGAGCATGATAGCTGCCAAGCCATGATCAATACGACCAAACCAGGAAAAGCTGCATAAATGAGGAAGACCGGTAGATTTATGACGAATAACCATACCGCCCAAAGTGGCAGCAATTGCCATTTCGACGCGTCCGCCTGTATCTGCGAGAGCCATCGGCAAATACTGCTTTACCAGCCGAATACCGGCCAGGGCGCGTGCATTGGCAAGCGCATCATTGGCGTCAGCACCTACGTTCAGAAACCCCTCGATAAGATGAGCCAGGGCGTCGCAGCCGGTAGCCAAGGTGATCTGCTGCGGCAAACCGTCTGTGTACTCCGGTAACACGAAGGCGTATTCGGGAATGATGCAAGGATCGGCAATCAGGCGCTTCACCTTGGCATCACGGTCAACGATATTTGAATAAGGCGTCACTTCCGAACCGGTTCCCGAAGTGGTCGGAAAACAGATGACTGTATCGAGCGGACGACTGTTCTTGTCGCTGTATTGATTAACACCAAAAAATGACTCCACAGGCGCAGTGGTCTGAGCGCTGAGATAAGCCGCTTTGGCCGCGTCCATAACGCTGCCGCCGCCAAGGGCGACAACCATGTCCGCATTGCAATCGCGCAGGAAAGCTGTCAAGCGCTTGATGCAATTTAGGTCGGGCTCCGGCGGAATAGCACTGAAACGGCACAAGCCGACTCCTTGGCAGCAAGCCGCAAAATCATTCCAGAGACCGGAGCGATCCGCAGATTGTTCGCCGGTAAAAGCAGCAATCCGGGTTGGCCGGCGAGAAGCTAGCAAGTCTTCAAAAGCACTCCAGCCATTCGGTGACACAGCGACTCTTGTATCAGAGTAAGATTGTAGCAATGAAGTCAGATTTTTCATGATCAGATGTATTCCAAGAAGTTAAAACCTTGCCCTCGTCCGGCTTGATCCAGCATTAGACGATACCAGAATAAATGCAAAAGAACAGGGCCACGACATGATATCATGTCTATAGTATAACCTTTCCCGGTGATCTTTGCATCGCCGAGAAGCTGATACCACCAACTTATTGTTAATGTGCATCGAACCACCCAAAAAGGCAAGAGCATCAAGAGAATACCCTCAAAGAGGACAAAAACAAGAAAAAAGTGAGAACCCAAAGTTAGAACTCATAACACAGCCATCCCATAGGCAGCAAAAAACGGCATATTTAACTCTGTTTTGCGCTTGGCTAAACTGTTTTTTCAAAAATCCATTTTCGATTTTCATTCTTTCCCCACTCGATATGGAGGCCACAGGCAGGATAGGCAAAGCAACTCGACGCTCCTGCTTATCTGCAGAAAAAGTCGTCAGTCGGGCTAAAAACCGGGATTATGCATAGTCAAGGCCTTACATCTCGTAAATAGAGCCGCCACTCGAACCCTTGTCCTGAAAATCTGCGTACATCTGCGTAGTCTGCGGATAAAATGCTGCCTGAATACTTTGGGACGGAGTTAGCTGTTTTTGGGAACCGTGCTCTGTAATCTATGGGACGGCTGTGTAAAATTTCCGTATTTCCCGTGGAAAAGTATGTTGGGAGTCGACGATTTATTTGGATTCGGTCATAAAGTCGCTTTTTTGCCAGTTTCTGCTTGTTACCAGGCGGATCAACAGTTCGCTTGCCTGCAAAAGCTGTTCTTTTGCTATTCTTTCATTGATGGCATGAGCTACAGCAACATCACCGGGGCCAAAAACAATAGTCGGGATTCCAAATTCTGCCGGTCGAAAAGCTTCCGTAGTATATGGCGCGCCATGAGGTTCGGCATCAAGCCCGGAAGCAGACAGGATTTTCTGCAAATACCTGACCATGGGAATATCCGGAGCTGTATCGAGAGCGCGTGCATCATAATCTTCCTCAATTATGTCGTAATCAGCTTCACAATTAGCAAGCGCTTTGTGCACATGTGCGCGGATTGATTCCGGGGTTTCTCCCGGCAGCGAACGGAAATCAAGCGTGATGGTGCAATTGTCAGGGACAACATTTGCTTGAGTGCCGCCTTGGATCACTCCGACATTCAATGTGTTGCTCCCTAGCAGAGGATGCCGATGATCGCAAAGAAGCTCCGCCGAATATGCCTTGAGTGCAGTTGCCAACTCAGCAGCCTTATAAATCGCGTTTTCACCCGCAGGAACCAAGCTGGAATGCACTCGTTTCCCTTTGGTCTGAATAACCAAGCGATTGCAACCTTTGTGCGCAGTGACAATTTTCAGATTAGTCGCTTCAGATATAATGACACCATCCGGACGTATATGCTCCGGGATCATGTGGCGGATACCTTGCATGCCGAATTCTTCATCGCATGTAGCCAAGACGAGAAACCTCAACGAAATATTGATCTGATTCAGTACGCGTAAAGCACAGAGTGCAGATACCAGGGACCCCTTGTCGTCAACAGCACCAAGCCCGCAAAGATAATTACCTTTTTCTTGGAGGGTAAATGGTTGCTCCATCTCAGTCCAAACAGTATCCATGTGCGCAGATAACAGTAGGGCTGCTCCGTCTTTGGAACCGGTTTCAAGAAGAATGCATGGGCGGCCTTTTGCCACTTCAAATCGTTGGGCAAAGATACCGTTGTCTTCTGCCCAACGCAGCAGAAATTCAGCCATCTGTTCTTCGCCGACGGTATCTGCCGGGGCATGAGTAAAGCCGGGATTCACACTTGGAATCGCTACTAGTTTACGCAATAATTCTTGAGCATAATTGGCATCCATGATTTTCACCTTATCGATTTTCCTGACAAACATAGTTCCCAAACTATAACATAAACCATGAAGTAATAGACAGACTCCCATTTCCGATAACACCGCCGGAAATTCCGATTCTATACAGACCTAACTCGTACACTCTCATACTTGCTACACCGGCATTCCTCTGCCGCCTACCGGTGCCCATAAAACCCATCTTTTTTGCAACCCAAGGAAAAACCTGGTCGAAAGATTCATCCGCTGATTACGCAAATTTTCAAAGCGCGCCCTAAAAATCTGCGTACATCTGTGTAGTCTGCGGATAAAATAAATGGTTTCTCCGGCTAATCGATTGAGTGACCAGAGAAGAGCTTGTATAACAATGACTTAAAAATAAATTGACAGCATGACTTTTCACTAAAAACAAGAAGTAATGAGATGGCTGTATTGAAAGCATGGAAAGTTTATAGGGGATGTAAACCAGTCAGGTCAGTAAGTTGCTTTTCCATTCCTTATATGTTATATTTCAGCCGCCCAATATGCTCAACCTAATGGCATTGCGCTTTAGGCGCGGACACTACAATCAGTCAGATCGGCAAAATAAGTCATAAAAGCACTTGTATAACAAGAACTTAAAAGCAAGTTACCAGCAAACTTTTTTGAAAAAACAAGAAGAGGAGGGAGATTGTAGCATGAATGCCAAAGAAATATTTATGAACCAAGCTATTGAGCTTGCCTCAGAAGGCGTTTTGAAGAACTATGGCGGTCCGTTTGGAGCAATTGTTGTGAAAGATGGAAAAATTGTAGGGCGCGGACAAAACAAAGTAACCTCAACCAATGACCCCACAGCGCACGCCGAAGTTATGGCAATTAGAGATGCGTGCAAAAACTTGCACACTTTTTTGCTAACTGATTGCGACCTTTATACTTCATGCGAGCCTTGTCCAATGTGCTTTGGAGCAATCTATTGGGCACACATAAAACACGTGTATTTTTCGGCAACACAAGACACTGCTTCACAGTTTGGTTTCAATGACGCACTGATTTATCGGGAAGTGGCTTTACCAATTGAAAACCGACAAGTTCAATTCATACCTCTTTTGCCCGAACAAGGCGTTGTGCCATTCCAAATTTGGAACATAAAACAAAATCGAATCGAGTATTAGGTTAAAGTCGGACGTCTTAAAACCGTTGTTCACTGCGCCGACTGTAGCGCTACACTTCAATTAAACATAAAAAAGCAGTTGACTTTTCCCCTTGTCCGGCAATCAGCACCTTCTTCCAATACGGACTGAAGCCGAAAGGCGACTATGATTGCCCTTCACCACCAGCCCCTCTCCCAGATGGAGAGGATAGCATTTCCAGCCTGAACCCGACAGACGGTTGTGATGGAGCCATTTCCTCCAACCTCGCGCTCATTAGGCCAAATACGGACAGAGGCCGAAAGGCGGCTGAGCCCTGACAAGGGCGCGTGAGCCGCAGTGCTCGAAACTAAGTCTGGCATTCTAGAAAACGGTGAGGCCAAGAGAAAGGAGGGCTAACTAATACGGCCGAATCCTACCTGTGCGGTTCCGCGACCGTACAGAAACCGTTGCTCGAACTCACAAACGAAGTGATGAGGTAAGCAGCTAGGGCGACACCCACGGAGGCGTTCCGAAGAAGGGGTCGTATCGAAGGAGCCAGGCAACGGTACTCTTGAGGACGGCATTTAGGTCTGGTTGTGTGTGTGCGAGCCTCCGCCCTTAGGCGAAGCACTGGGACTCCCCCGAGTCTCTCTCCTGCGGACACAGCGGTTACCGCAGGCGAACCTGCCGGATGAAACGGGCTGTCATCGAGGGAAAATGGTTTCGAGGCATGACCGGTGAAAGTCTCACAGTGTCCGCACGGGAGCGGTAAACCTAGTACTATAAGTGTTACGCGAAAGGTCGGGTTGAAGCGCCGGCTTGGGGAACGTGCCTGACGGCTCCCAATTTGGAGATGGCAGCAGAGTCGGAGTAGTCGGGGACACGACACCCGATGAAAGACAAAACCGAAAAGAGACGCGGAGACCGAGGGCAGACCACGAGACAGGCTAACATAAGCGCAGTGAGCCACAAAAGGCTCAGCCAGGTTCTTGCTGGTGAAACGCAAGCGTTAGGAGACAGTCCCAAAACATGCCGGAGGCGACCGCGTGGCAACATCAACGTGAAAGGCTAACCATGCCAAAAATCATCAAAGAGCACTCATTGACGGGGCGCATAACCCCCAAGTTGATGAGGCAGGCATTCAAGGCCGTCAAGAGAAACCGTGGAGCGGCAGGGGTGGACAAGGTCAGCGTGCAGATGTTTGAAGCGAACCTCGACACCAATCTGGACGCGCTCATGCGCGACCTCAAGGGCAGGACGTTTCAGGCCAAGCCGCTGCGACGAGTCAACATCCCGAAACCGGGAGGCACGAAGACCCGCCCGCTGGGCGTCCCAATCGTGCGCGACCGGGTGGCGCAGGAAGTCCTGCGAAGGCTTCTTGAACCCATCTTCGAGCCGCTGTTCCACGACGCATCGCACGGATTCCGGAAGGGGCGCGGCTGCCATGGCGCCATTGAGCGGACACTGGAGTTGCATGAGCAAGGCTACCGGCATGTGCTGGACGCCGACATCAAAGGCTTCTTCGACAACCTTCCGCACAAGGTGATCATGGACGCCGTATGCCAGCGCGTGGCGGACGGAAACATCCTCGGCATTGTGGAGAAGTTCCTCAAAGCCGGAGTCATGGAGGACGGCGTGTTCAAGCCGACGACAATCGGCACGCCGCAGGGAGGGGTCATCTCACCCCTGCTGGCCAACATTGTCCTCAACCAGATGGACTGGGCACTGGCCGAAGCCGGGTATCAGCATGTAAGATACGCCGACGACTTCGTAGTGCTCGGGAGGACGAAGGCCGAGACGCAAGAAGCCCTTGGAGCCGTCAGGAAATGCCTGGCCAAGCTCGGCTTGCAGCTGAGCGAGGAAAAGACAAAGCTGACGACTTACGGCAAAGGGTACGAATTCCTCGGATTTCGCCTTTCCGTACAATCGCGCCGAATGCGCGACAAGTCAAGGAGAAAATTTCAAGACAAGGTCAGGGAGATAACCACACGCTCGCGAAACTTCGGAAAGGAAGTGATCGATGCGCTGAACCGAGTCATTCGGGGCACGGCGAACTACTTCGCGCAACCCTTCGCAACCTGCCGGTGGCTCTTCCAGAAACTGGACTCGTGGATACGCATGAGACTGCGCGCCATGAAGAAGAAGAAGAGGAAGAACTACAACGACAACCGCAGGATCAGCGGGAGGTACTTCTGCCGGAAACTCGGGCTTCTGACACTTGAACAGTTCTGCACGTACAAAGATGAAAATGGTGAAACACGAAGAGTCGCTCCACGAAACGTGGCAACCTGAGTAGGGGTAGCCCAGTGCCAGACCGGCACGCTGGTAAATATGGGGAAATGACCCCATCGCTACAACGGGGAGGTAGAGGCTCATAACCTCTACCTTACCCACTTAATCCCAACATCGCCGATCCGACCGATCAGCCGTCCGTGTCCCGTCCGTGTGGGTTGTGGGCGTTAGCCCACGTTGCTTCCTTGATTAGTTGATGACGA
>JAAZKR010000193.1 GCA_012799725.1 Oligosphaeraceae bacterium
GGGAAGGCACGTTTGGCGCTCCGTGCCGGGAAAACCGCTCGAAGAAGTGCTGGCAAGGCTTAATGAATCATCCCGAAAACCAAAACAGTGCCAGCACAACTTCACAGAGGTTCAGTTATCTGAACTTTTGTTTCATCCACAGATTACACAGATTTACTGTAACAGGTCGTGAAAATCTGCGTAATCAGGTTAAGCTGCGGAAGGTATTTCAACCAGTTTCCTGGGGTTGCGAAAAAATGGGCTGGAGGAACCGGCTTGCCCCCCAAGTTCATTATCAAGACTTCGTGCATAGACTAATTTTTGCACGAACCCTTGCTTGCTTGCAGGAGTTGCGGCCAGCTGTACATAGGCTGACTAAGCTCCAAAACGCCCGGCAGCGGGTTGCCCGGATTAAGCACTAAAACTGCCGGCATGGCGGCATTTTGAGCAGCGAGCAGGCCAGCGGTGGAGTCTTCAAAGATCAGGCACCTGTTGCGATCGCTGGCGAGTTGCGTGGCGGCCAGTAGAAACATTTCCGGCTCCGGCTTGCGTTTTTCGACATCGTCAGCGCAGATAATGCAGTCAAAATATTTCCTCAAGCCTGAGTATGCCAGGCTACGCTCGATAAATTCGCGCGATGAATTACTGGCTAAGGCCAGTTTTTTGCGTCCTTTCCAGAAATGCAGGAATTCTTGTACACCGGGGAAGAGTTTGAAATGGATATCCTGCTTGCGTAATATATCTGCCTTGCGTTGACTCACCTGTTCGGCGCTGACATCATCTCTGTCCAGTTTGTGCAAGATTCTCTCTGCCAGCGCGGCACTGGTGCTGCCTACAAAAAATAGGCAGTCATCATAATTCATTTGGTATTGCAGCATCTCCTGCAACGCTTTTTCTATGGCTTTGATATGCAATGGCTCGGTGGCAGCCAGCGTATTATCCCAGTCAAAGATAAAGCTGTCGTATCTGGAAAAGTCGATCATTTTCACTGTCGTCCTTGAGACTACATGGTGCGGTTCCCAAAAGCAGATAATCCCGTCCATTTTATCCACAGATTACACAGATGTAGGCGGATTCTCAGAACAAGGAGTGTGGTTTCTGTGTAAGATGCTGCTCGATAGTGGTTTGTCCATGCTCAGTCTCGGGTTTTGACCCGATAGAAGGTTTTTCAGCAGATCAGCAGGAGCGATCGCTGTGCCTTTCATATCTTGCCTGCGGTCCCAATGGTGACTGGGGAAAACAAAAAATAGAGAATGGATTTTTGAAGAAAACTGCTTGGCCAAGTGTGAAGTCGGGATAAACATGCCGTGTTTCACTGCTTGTGGGATGAAGCATGGATCATTTTCAATGAAATCGGCGGACTACAATTTGCGTTTTACAGCGCTGTCAGCTCAAGTCCAGCATTCTTTGCAGCGCCGGTCTGGCCTTATTGGCAATTTCTGGCGGCACAACAACTTGTGTTTCTTCGTCTTGCAGCGCTTTGAGTAATTTAGCCAGGTTATTGACCTTCATATCCGGGCAGAGCAGGCAGGCGTTGAGATGGATGAATTGTTTGTCCGGCACGGCATTCTGTAGTGCATGCATGATGCCCATTTCGGTGCCTACCAGGAATTTTTTAGCTGCGTTCTTTTTAGCCAGTTCGATCATCTGTCCGGTTGACAGTATATAGTCGGCCAGTTCCTGCACTTCCGGCTTAGTTTCGGGATGCACCATTAGCGGTATGCCGGGGAAACGTGATTGCATTTCTTTGCACATGTCTGCGCTCAGCATATCATGTATGGGGCAGCAGCCCTCCCACATGATCATCTTGCGTCCGGTCTGCTTTTCGACGAACCTGCCTAAGTGCTTGTCTGGCACGAAAATTATTTCTGTATCCGGGTTCAGGCTGGCAACCACATCGACGGCGTTGGAAGATGTGCAACAGATGTCGCTCTCGGCTTTCACTGCTGCCGTTGAATTGACATAGCAGACTACCGTGGCACCGGGGTGTTGTGCTTTGAATTGGCGCAGTTGCGCTGCGCTGATCATATCAGCCATGGGACAACCGGCGGCTTTGTCCGGCATGATGACTTTGCGTTGCGGGTTTAAGATGGCGGCAGTTTCAGCCATAAACGTAACGCCGCAAAAAACGATCAGTTCGGCATCTTCTACCCGGCTGGCTTCCAAGCTTAAAGCCAGTGAGTCGCCAACAAAGTCGGCTGCCTGCTGTATTTCAGCTGACTGATAGGTGTGCGCCAGGATAATCGCTTTTTTCTGCTTGCTTAGCGTTTTAATTTGCGCTATCATATCCTGCATGTTTTATCTCCTGTGATTTTGCGCTGATTCCAAGGGTGGTCTGGGGGTCGGGCAATTTTGTAGCGTCTTGTAACTTTCTTTGCACAACACAACCCAGCTTGTGAGCAACGCATCAGCGTAAAGGGAGTTCGGAACTGTGCTATCTGCGAAAGCGTCCCCGAGTCTGTGCGGTAAAAGGTAAAATAAGAAAATAGCCACTTTTGAGGATTTTACAAGTTCAAGGGTTATAATATTGTCTATTGCGTAATCATGCGGTGTTAAATAACGGTAAACACGATGACAAAGCGCACAAGACGCGTAGGCGCAATCATGGGAGAGGCTGACAGAAGGCGCAAAGTCAGCAAAAATGTGCGGCACGAAGCCCAAGTCTGCTCTCCTGTTTACAACAGACCCCATTGCGTCATAATACAATTGCGCGTCGTGCGTAATTTTTTGAAGTCCGGAGTTGAGACATGAGCAATTTTAAACGTTCCGAGGCTATTCGCGACATCGCGAACCTGAAGCCCGAGTACCCTAAACCGGCAGAAGCGGTTAACATTGACTATTATGGCGAAGATGTCTTTAATACCGATGCCATCAGGCAGTATCTGTCCAGTGACACGGCTCAAAAACTGCTTGCCACCATCAATGATGGCAGGCCTTTAGACCCTACTATTGCCGACGATGTCGCTCTTGCCATGAAAGATTGGGCTTTAGCCAGGGGAGCAACTCATTACACGCATTGGTTCCAGCCTTTGACCGGAGGTACCGCTGAAAAACATGACGCATTTCTGAAAGCCAGTGGGCAGGCCCAGGCCGTCATGAGTTTCTCTGGAAAAAACCTGATTGTAAGTGAGCCGGACGCTTCCAGTTTCCCCTCCGGAGGCCTGCGTTGTACTTTCGAGGCCCGGGGTTATACGGCTTGGGATCCGAGCAGTCCGGCCTTTATTAAAAGGCATGCCAACGGAGCCACCTTGTGTATCCCTACTGCATTTTGCTCATATACTGGCGCGGCTTTGGATAAAAAGACTCCGCTTTTGCGTTCCTTGCAGGCTCTTAATAAAGCTGTGCAGCGTTTTATGCGCCTTTTCGCCTATCCCGAGTCACACACCAAGGTGTCATTGGGCATAGAGCAGGAGTATTTTCTTATTGACAAGAAGTTCTACTTGCAGCGCCCTGATCTGTTGCAGACCGGGCGTACACTCTTCGGAGCTGCGCCGCCCAA
>JAAZKR010000194.1 GCA_012799725.1 Oligosphaeraceae bacterium
CAAAAAGAAATCGAGTAATAGCCGCACAGAAAACACCCTGTCACCAACAGGGCGAACAGCATAAATCTTGCAACTATCTGAGAATAAAGCTATTAGGGCTAAACCTCAGCTTTGACTGCTTTTTTTAGGACTAAGCGAATTGTTTTTTCTTCGCCTTGCAATGCTGTATGTCAAGCGAAAATGGATTTTCAAAGAAAACGGTATGTCTAGCTACGCTCGTAAAATTGCGCTAAACATACCGTTTTTGACAGCTTGTAAGGTAAATTGGACACGACACTTGGTAGAAATCAATGTGCCTGAATGTCCGTCACAATCTGATTAAGGCCGGTTCGGATCGATGATGATCTTAACCTCAGTTCCAGGAGTCAAGTCGGCATTGGACTTGATCTGCGGATTAGAGCGAAGAATATCCTCTATCTTGATTTCATAGTCTCTCGCTAAAGACTCCAAAGTATCCCTATCGCCGGCCAAATGCGTGAGAATTTTTTTCGGAATAAGATTTGCGGAGCCTACCTCTTCTGGAATAACGATGTTGTCCTGTGTAGTTGCATTGTCGATTTCCGGTGTCCCAACAGGCAGTGCATCGACTGACGGTGGCGGTTCCTCGGTTACCGGAGTATTAGGCACTTTCGGCTCGTTTGAGACGCGATCGCTCTTCGTTGTTGTACCACTAGCGGCAGTAGTTTTAAGTTTCAATTTTTGTCCAACGACAAGCTTGTCGGTCTTCAGCGAATTCCAGCTGCGAATATCATCGATGCTGACCTTGAAACGCTGCGAAATGGTCCACAAACTATCACCGGTTACTACTGTATAAAGACCATCGTTAGGAATACCGGCTACAGCTACAGTCTTGGGCTTACGGGCAGCGCCTTTTTTGCCGCTTGTCGAAGCGCTTAGGCGGACGATGGTACCGGGATTTTCTGCTGCGTAAGAGGGCAAAATCAGCTCTGATCCAACACGCATGCGCTTGGGGTCTACGGAGGGATTAAGCGCCGCAATATCTTGCCATCTGACACCATAAGCCTGTGCTATGCCGGAAAGAGTGTCGCCGGATTGAATCCGGTAATGGCGCGCTGCACTTTCAACGGGTGTACTTATTTTGGCTGTATCGGCAGCAGCATCCGAGCCGGGCACGTGCTTAGATTCAGGTTTGAGCAAAACCTGTTCAGGCTCGGGAATAGATTCAGAAGGTGTGAAAGCCGGATCCTGTGCCGGAACGAAAGCAACAGCCGTATCAGTCTCAAATTCGGAAGTTGTTGCCGATGGAAATACAGGCTCGCGTGCCGGAAGCATGCGCGCCGGAACAGAAGTAACAGCTACAGGGCGCGCATAAGGCGGCGGAACCATGCCACGACTGCCGAGAACACCGGTATTCTGTTCCACCGGCGTCTGCGTCTTACAGGAACTCAGCAAAGCCAAGCCAGCAGCGCTTAAAAGCATGAAGAAAAAACGCGTACAACGAGCAGACGGGCATAATTTCATTTTTGGAAACTCCTTTTTAACTTTTCCACAAATTCTATAAAGATTTCCCCTCTTTGCTCATAGCCTGTAAACATGTCATAGCTGGCACAGCCCGGCGCAAGCAGAACAACATCTTCAGGCAGCGCGATTTGCACGGCCTTTGTAAGCGCGGAGTTAAAATCATCAAACTTTTCTATTGGTACAAGGTCTTGCCAAGCCAAGCCAATTGTCTGTCTAGCTCGACCAATTAGCAACACCTGTTTAACATACATCCTCAAAGCTGTTTTTGCTTCATTAAAACGGCAGTCTTTGTCAATTCCACCAGCAATTAGAATGATTCTTTTCCCTTTAGCCTTACCGATGCAGGTCAATGCATTACACATAGCCGCCACATTGGTAGCCTTCGAGTCATTTATGTAGCTTACACCTGCAACCTTGGCAACAAACTCCAGTCTATGTCGACCTACGCGAAAATCACGTAATGCAGGCAAAGCACGATCTAACGGCAGTTCCAGGCTGTCAAGGGTAGCTAGCACTGCAAGCGCATTTTCATAATTATGCAATCCGGCAAAAGCAAGCTCACTGCAATTAAGCAAAGGTAGGAAAGAACCTTTTAGGTTGCGTCCCAGTGCGCCAGCATCCGCAGCCAGGCTAAAATCTGCCTTAAGTTCAGCGTTGGCACTAAAAGTCAAATAACGATGCAAGCGCAGGCTTGTTTGCAACTCTTTCCACTGTGCCAATTCCCGGTTTAGTATTATCATCCCGGTTTCAGGCGTCTGTTCCAGCATCTTGATTTTCAATGCGTAGTATGCTTGGATGCTGCCATGTCGATCCAGATGATCCGGGCTAAGGTTCAACAGCAAGGCTCGATGCAGCGGGAGATTCTCGCTGTGCTCCATCTGAAAAGTACTGACCTCCAACACGATATAGTCTAACTCGGCAGCATCCAGCAGCACTTGTGACAGGGGCAGGCCTATATTGCCGGCCGCCAGAGCACGCAGTCCCACAGCTTGCAAGCAAGCTGTGAGCATTTCAACTGTACTAGTCTTGCCATTGCTGCCGGTAACCGCAAGCAAGGGGACTCGGCAAAAATGCGCTGCAAAAGACAACTCGGAGAGTACCAATTCCGATTGTAGCTGTGCCGCAATCCGCCCTAAAAGACTGTTTGCAGCAATGCCGGGGCTGATAACGCAGAGGTCTATAGGTCCATGCCAGTACTCGTGCTCCCAGTCCTCGTGACACAAAACACCGGCAGCCTCCAGACTGGGCTTTTGCGCAATGCTACGCTCGTCAAGTAGATCGACCTGAGCGCCTTTGCTGACCGCCAGCAGCGCAGCAGCAGCGCCGCTGACGCCAGCGCCTAAAACCAATATACGTTTAGCATGGAGTGTATTCATGGCCAAGCGCACCAGAAACTAAACTTTCAGGGCTGATATTTCATACCCTTTCAGAACTATACAGAAGTATTGGTTTGGCACCGGCCTTCTCTATCTGGCGCACACACGCTCAAAGCAGAAAACCGCTTTCATATAAAGCGGTTTTCTGCCCCTACAGTTGCAACGATATTATGAATTAATGTTTGAAATCATACAGGCCGCGCACCTCATTGGCACGCACCGGCTGACCATCCGGCCTGACCAGTCTGACATTAACAAAGACCATCAGATTGGTTTTGACTCCACGTTCGCCTTTGCTGGTGAAAAGACGGCCGAGCAAAGGAATGCTGCCCAAAAATGGGATGCGGTCATTGAAGCGCTCCATGCGCTCACCGACCATACCGCCAAGCACGACAGTCTCGTTGTCATAAACAATTACTTTGGTGTTGACTTCACGTTTGGACAGGATAGGCATTTTCATAGGCACAGAGACCGTCTGCCCGCTGATGATCATATCATAGCTATAATCTTCCCAGTCAACAAAGTCAATAACTTGTGGAATCAGCTCCAAGTCTACCGAATACTCGTCCGCAGAAACATTGGGCGTCACGTCCAAGATAACACCGAGTTCAGTTTCTTCGCCCAGCTCAGGTACTGATGGTGTATAACTGGTCACGTTACCGGCGTCACCGGTATCGGTTTCGATTTCGGGTTCGGTCCAGCTCTCCGGAAAGTATCTTATCTTGACCATTTTCAGCTGTGCGGTCTTACCGCTGATAGTGGTCACCTTAGGTGAGGAGAGCACGTCGGTATGCGTCTCTTGTTGTATGGCATGAATAATGGTTTCAAAAGCAAAGTTGCCTAAAATAGAAACTGCTGAAAACAGGCCGTCATTCACCACAGTATCGGAGAAGAAAGTCTCAGCAAAACGCAAGCCGTTGCTGATTCGATATTTGCCGTTGTCAGGCTCCTTGCCCATACCCAGCTGAAAACTAGACCCTTTATTGCCAATTCCGGTGTTGGACCCGGTAACGTCACTATGCAGGAAATGATCGCCTGCCCCCGTGCCGGAATTATATGTGACGCCGCCGCCCGCCAAACTCCAGTCAAAGCCTAAGGTATCCATATCGGTCTGCACCACCTCGACGAATTTGGCCTCGATGGTCACCTGAGCGGGAATATCATTGATTTCGTCCAGAATTTTACGTATACGTTGATGATTTTCCGGGGTATGATGTACGATCAGCTTGCCGGAACGCGCAAAGAATTTGATGCGTGAGCCGGGCAGATTTGGAATTCCCATCTCAGCAAATTCTGTCTGCACATCCACAAAGTATTTCTCCTCATCGTCCTCATCGTCGTCGTCATCGTCGTCATCGTCGTCGTCATCGTCGTCATCGTCACTGACCTTAAGCTTGAGGCGCTTAAGTTTTTTACGTGTACGCCGTGAGTCAAAAACGCCTGCGGCTACGCTGTAGTAACGCGTTTCCATCTGATCCATAACGATGCTTTTATGTGCCACCAGCACGGCAGATTCGGCTACTTTTACATTCAGACCATAGCCCATGGCCAAGTAGGTAAGTACTTCACGCGGAGTCACATTGGTTAGGTTAAGGTTAACCGTCTTGTCCTCGATGCTCTCCATGGCAACCGCTTCCTGCGTCGTCGGTGCGGCAGGGGCGAACAAGGGATCATCGCCAAAGCCACCGCCAAAAGGATCATCGCCAAAGCCGAAATCATCGGTAGGAAGCCCTGGTCCAAATTCATCCTGTACGCCGCGCTGTTGCGTAATAGTCTCTTGAACAGCAGCACTTTGCGTCATAGGCGTGAGCAAGGCAACGATATTGACGCCTATCCCGTCCGGATCTGCCTCTTTGATCTTACGCGGCAGTATATCATTAAGCACGTCACGCAATGTATCGTTATCAAAAACTATCTTAGACAGGATGATATGATCCAGTTTCTTATTGATGCCCTGGCTGTCATCTGTACGCCGTATAGTACGGGCATCAAAGCCATCCACAGCGCCACTCATCAACGGGGTAACCGGCTCGCTCCAACGCCAACGCACTTCAGCTAGGCGCTCTTTGAGCATGGTCTCCAATTTCAGGTCTGCAACCTTTTTGAGTTCGTCATTGATACGGGCTAGATTGCGTATGGCAGTAAGTTCAAAGGGGTCTTCCAAAAGAACCTGCTCAAAGCACTCACGTGCCTGGGCAAAACGGCGATTGTCCAAAAATACCCTGCCCTCTTCAAGCTTGACCTTGATCTTGTAATCGCGCTCAGCCATATCAGGAATCACAGCAGTCAGTGAGGTTTCGGACTTAAACTCAAGTTCGGAACGCAGTACCTGCAAGTTGCGGATATCTTGGTCTATGCGATCCAGCAATGCTGCATCCCGGGGCTGATCACCATACTCAGTGACACGGGCACTGCTCAACTCGCCAATAGCATCGTCAATCTTGCTTGGCCCCAGCCTGGTTGGCTCCTTTTCGGCCTGCAAACGGTAAACCTTAGCTATCTCCATGCAGGCATGCACCCTGTAATTCTCACATTTGCGCAAGATCACCCGAGCCTGCTCATTTTGAGCTTCAGCCAAATGACTCACCAACATAGCAGCCTCAGCAGCTTTTTCCTTTACGTCACCGTACATCTTCAAGGCTTCTTCAAGGCTGCCACCGCTGAACTTGCGCGAAGCCTGAAAAACCAGTTTCATAGCTTCATCGATTTTCGCCTCGGCTTCACGGCAAGTCTTGTCCGCTATACTGAAAAGCTCCGCTCTGCGCGCTGATTCCTGAGCCGACAAGATGGCGCTGCGCACCGCCGTAATGCGTGGACTATAATCCGGAAGCCGCTTCAGTATATTTTCACCCGCAGCCTTGTCAGCCTCACTGGCCTTGCCTAAAAACTGCAATACCATGGCATTAACACTGGCTATGTGACGTTCATAAGCCTGACGTTGCTTATCCGCATTAGCCAAATCTTTTTCCGCAACTGCAGTCTCTGCCGCCTGCAGAGCTACAATTGCCTCGTCAAAGCTTTTTTGTGCCCGAGCCAGATACTCTTCGGCAGTCAACCCTTCTGCTGCCGCTGCGGACTCTTCGCTCTTTAGTTTACTCTCCAACGCCTGTATATCGGCCAAGTTTACATTATCTGCCGCATAAGTTACAAGACTAGACATGAACAGCCCAGCCACCAAACCAAACGCAGCAGACAAACCAAGAGCGTATGCAAGTACTCGAAATTTACTGTGAATTTTTGTCATAAATCAAATGCGACTCGAGCGTGGCAAACAGCCCGTCCCAAGTCTCCTTCTGAATTGTTGTGATAGTCCATTCTTGTATTATGCAAAATTTTAATCAAGTTCCAGGCACCAAACGTTCAGCGCATTCCGCGTATTGCCCTTCTGCCTTCCCCGTATTCACCGCTGACGCTACCACCTCGACGTGCTCCATCTACCTGCGGTATGAAATCACGCTTTACATCCAAGGTTCTGATCTCGAATTCCGCGATCACCTCGCCCCTGGCCTGATCCAATTGCGCCACTTTTAGGTCTTCCCGGCTAGTGCCGGCAATGATGCGATAGTGCTCGCGATAGGGCATTCCTGCCCTCTCTTTTTCCAAGTAGAACTCTTCGCCCACCTTGCGTATGACCCGCATTATGCGTCCACCGCGCTCTCTGCTGGCTAAAAACAGCATGGCAGCAGTCGGGGTATCCTCTTCCGCCGTCTCTCCAATGCGCATATTATAACGCTTACCTTCGCGGCTTTCAACTCCAATCAGGTCTTTTGCGTCATTAATTGACGATACTTTAAACCCAGCGACGATTTCTTCACCTATTCTGGCAGCGGGGCGTTGCGCTGAACCCGCTACGGTGAACTCAACTTTCCAGTCCGACTTAAGTTCGCTGTCCAAGGTACGTACTCTGTGAACCACAAAGGGCAATCTCACCTTGGCTACATTCTGCACGCGCAACAAGAGTGCCAAGGGTGGAAAATCCTCTGGATTCGCCATGTCAGTGCCGGCCTGATATTCCTCGATATTGAGGAAACCATCGCCGTCCTCATCAAAGAATGCATCATAGGGATCCAGGTAGTTCAAAAAATGTGCATATTTCTTTTCTATCAAGTCAGGTATGCCATCGTTATCAGTATCATCTTCGGGCATAGTGTCTTTATATTGATCCTGATCTGTACCGCAGAAAGAACATTTGTCGCTGCTGACATGCAACAGATTGCCACATTGCGGATTTTTGCAAATAATGTAGCGTTTAGACTGTAAGAGATTGCCTTTCTTTGCATCCAGCGTTGCCTCTGTGATATTGATTTGCAGGCGTGGATCTCTCAGGCTGGCTTCTACCGTATGCACCCGAGAAAGATCCAGCGGCGGCAATATTTTATCGCCACTCACCATGACCTTGGCAGAGTCAATCTGCTTGGCCAGTTTCTTATCCTCCTTGCTAACGCCGGAAATCGCCGCAAAGATACTGACTATAAGACAGAGCAAACAAGCCAGCAGTATAAGTTTTTCGTAATGTTTGGTAAGAAAGTCCAAGCCTGTGCTTCCTTATTCTTCTTGTTCAGATCTCTTGAATTCGTAAAGATCAAGACGCAGGTCCAAGATCACATACTTGTCATCAAAAGCAAGATAATCCTGGCGTTTGGGATCGGGTTTGACTAAGCGATCCAATTGTTGCGTGCGCGTGCTGCCTGAATCGCGGCCTGCCGCGTCCGGCACCATGCCTCTTCTGACTACTGGCGCAGCACTCCGTCTTGGGACACCGCCGGGGTCATCTGCTGTAAGGTCACCAATACGTTGCACGCCTTGTGTTTGTCCTTTGCCTGTCAGCGCAGCATAATCCTGAGCTGCTTTGCTGTAGCGGTCTGGCGCAGTAAAGGAACAACTCTTAATATAAAACAGGATTTGCTGATCGCTTGAAAGTTCGTTCAAAAATTTTATCGCTTGCTCCAATTCGCAGTGCACCGAGAGCCAGACCGGAGTGATATTATAAAAGTCCATCTCTTCCATAGCAAAGCCTTGCAGCCATTCAAGCGCAATAACATCCTTAATGCCGGCCTCGACAATTTTATTGACAACATACTCGTAGAGATATAATTGCCGGAAAATAGCCTCAAATTCGGCACTATGGATATTACCACGTTCGACTATCGTTTGAAATTGCTGCGCCAAACCGTTAAACTCAACTCCCTTTCTCAACACATAATCCGTCATCTGGCGGATTTTTTCGCTGATTCGGCGTACTGCTTCCGGGCTATTACTGGGCAACTCGATATTTAAGCTATAACGCCGACTCAACTCTTGGAGGCTGAGTTTATAAAATTTATCCGCTGCCTCAAAGTTGCGTCTGGCCTGCAATAGGTTCTCAAGCTCTTCCCCTGGAGCTGAACTAAGCTTCAATCCTGCCTGTTCAGCTTCTTGAAAAAAACTCATTTCTTTTTGCACAGCAGTTTTACCTTTCTTCATCTTGCCGGCAGCCGAAAACATGAAATACAGCAAGACGCAAGCCACCATAAAACTGCATGCGGCGCTAATCAAAAACGCCAAGTTTTTTTTCACAAAGTCCATGCCTAATCCGATTGATTGCCCGGCAAAGGGCAGCGTGAAGTAACTAAATGGTAAGAAAAATGTTGCTTACCTACAATCGTTCAAAAAGACCTGTTCGGCTCCCGACGCAATCTCCAAGCCGGGGCTTTATCATTTACCCGAATACTGAGTGTATTCCAAGGGGAATTCAAATTTTATTTGCAAAGTGAATGTTCCGGCATTTTTGAAATCGGGATGCTGCCTGAACACCTTCAAAGTGGTCATGTTGCTTTCCGAACTAAACAGACGCGATGAGCGCAAGCGCTCGACAAACACAATTTCAGGGCTATTGCCGCTCAACGGCCTGGGAGCCATCGCTCCCTCCTCAGTCACATCTGCAGCTACGGCATCCGGTACGGCAAAAGGATAGTCAGCCTCGGGACTGTCAGTCACTGCTGTCTGCCCCGGCGTTGGTACCACAAAGGCACCTTCCAGGTTCAGGCCGCCTATACTCACCACTTGCCCAACTGCAACGGCTGCTTCACCGCCCGGCCCTCCGAAAAGACCGCCGCCGCCTGGTTCTCCGAAAAGGCCGCCGCCACCGCCGCCGAACATCATATCTTCCCCTCCGCGGGGACCAAACAGGCTGTCTTCACCGGCTGTTGCTACTACCGGGCCTACCGAGGAAGCTTCGAATGGCTGAACTTCTCCATAAATAGGCTCTATAGCCGTAAGCCAAAGATCATCAGGCTTCAGGCGGTATATTTCGTTGAGCAGCATGGGCCAGATAGTGCGCTGCATAAGCAGATCGGCAAGTTGCTTACATTGATCCTCTTTTCCCTTGGCCTCCGAATCCATGCTCTTGATCTTCTGCAAATTTGGCTGATACTGATTGCGTACACTTTGCAGTCTTCCGGCATGGTCTTGTATGCTCGCAGCACGGGTTTGCAAAGCGATCAACATGGTGCCCAGCAAGATCAACACCGCAAGCATAGCCGCAATAAAGTAGGGTTTTTTGGCTGTCAAGGCTTGCTGGCGACGTATCTCTTGAGGAAGCAGGCTGATTTCAATCGGACAAGACACCGTAAAGCGCAGACCCAGGCCTATGGTCTCACTGAACATGTGCGCAACCTCGCCCAGGCGTTGGCGGTCTACCCCAGGCAAAATATTGATCACTGGAAATGGATTAAAGTACTCTACCGGTATATCCAATTTCTCAGCAAAAAATGTGTCACAGTAAGTTAATATGGAGCTGCCTCCGGTAAGATACAAACGAGTAGGTGCGGCGCCTTTCTGCTGAGCCTTGTAAATGCTTATAGAACGCGAAATTTCACCGTGCAGACGTGCCATTACATTGCGGATGATCTTGGATACGCTGGCTGCCGTTTCACTACTGGGCTCGGCATAAGCACCTCCCAGGGAAACAAAGCCGTGATGGCGCTTGAGTTCTTCCGCCTCCGGCAAGCCTATGCTAAACTCCTTGGCGATTTGCTGTGTAATCGAATACCCAGCTATAGGGATGGTACGTGCGAAAAAACGCTCGCCTTGCAGAAATATCAGATTAGTACTGCGCCCGCCGATATTGAGCAGCGCAACAGACTCATCCTTGCCCAATCCGTTAGCACGCGCTGCGTTGTAACAGCAAACTGGGGCGACATCTACCAAAATAGGTTCCAGTCCTATGGAGCTGACACTATTAGTGAACTGGGAGACTATGCTGTCCTTGACTACGACCGACATAATATCCACGGACTCGGAGTCTTCACCGACAATAAGCTGATAGTCCCAGATTACTTCTTCTATAGCGAAAGGGATATTGCGTCTAGCTTCAAATTCAGCCAGCTGCTTGATTTGTTTGCGATCATAGTTGCCGTAGGGTATTTTACCGAAACGCATAAGAACCGACTGACCGGATATAGACACCAGAGCACGGCGAGCGCGACAGCCGCTTTCGGAAAGCATTTGCCGCAGGAGTCCGGCTACCACTCCCATACGTGTGTCCTCGGAAAGCTCCTCTTCGTATTCGCGATAGGCAAATACCGCTAAGCCGATGCTGCCATCATCACCATATTCAAACTCGCAGAGCTTGATGCTGGTAGCACCGATGTCAATTGCTAGAATTCTTTCGTTCTTTGCCATAGTTTATTCCGTTGCCGAGTTCAAGGTCGGCGGGCTTACACACTCACGTAGTGAACAAAACTGATTATGCTACAACCATCATTGACCGGGAACCTCATATAAGTAATAGTCATAATCTAAATCAGCAAATGGAGTCTTGCTCTTCAGCAACAGGGCATTGGGTATTTTCTTTGCGTTGCCCACCTTTTGAAACCAATCTCGCGGAACGCCGGTGGCAGTATTAACAATGGGGTTGCGATGCAGTGGCGAACCATTCATGCGCAGCTCCAAATAAACACTAAGCCGACTCATATCCGGTTTATTGCTATCCATGTGACGGCGGAAAAAATTGGGGGTAATAAAAAGGTTGAGATTATTTTTCTCACCACCACGCACATCCATGTAGCGAAAAGTCTGCTCCAACACCACTCCGCCGCTGCCACGAGGCATGGCAAGCACTAAGCAGTATACCTCGAGTTCATCGAGCCATTCATCCTTGCGATTATCAAGCTCAAATTCCAAATCTATCACACCCCAGTAGCCCAGAGCGCTCATCCCACGCTTTGAATCCTTGAACTCAGGGGCGCGTCGGCTCTCAAGCTTGGGCCTCAAACCAGAACCCGATTCCTTGATCGAAAAACGCGTCTTGCGCTGGGCTTGACAGAAGCTGGAGACAAAAATCAGCGACAGAAAAAAATAAATGGCGGCAGATTTTTTCAGATTAAACATGAAGACACGACTCCAAGCTTGCGAAGTTTGCCACGAATGAGAATTGAGCGACTTTTGTTACCATATAAGCCAAATGCATTTTATTCAAGAGCAATCGGGCATTTTTTTTGTTTTTTTTCACTTGCAGGGGGATTATCGGTCTTTTTAGCCAACCTGCAAGCAAAATTCCAAGCAACAGGCCAAAGATTTTTTCTGTTTTTCCCACATTCCAGTGCAGCCTGCCTCCTGCAAATTTCTGCACTTTCAAAAAAAAACCGTTGCGGCTAAGCAACGGTTTTTTTGAGGCATTTTTATTTGGTTTTTTTGCTGCCACAGCCCTTGCTAGGAGCACATTTGGCTTTAGCGCCCTTGTACGATTCATAAGCTGCCTTGCTGCAGAACACCGTCAAGATACGGCCGTCTTTGGCTTTACCCTTGAAAGCGTATCCGCCATTCGGGAGTTGTACCGCCTCAATGACCTCGGTTTCGACGCGCTCTTTGTTTTTGACATCGTAGAACTTTGCTTTCATGCCTTTTGTCCTTCTACAACTGTTGTTAATCGCGATCCTATTACTGGATGCACTCACACCCGAATGGACAGCCGCTCTGCCGTTAGGATTGGCTACAAATCTAATTTATAACCTAAGTATGGACAATTGCAAGTCGTTTTGCACAAAATTCTTTATTTTTCTTGTTTTTTTTGCAAAAATCAGGCTTTTTTATGGTTTTCACCCGAAAAATTTCGTTGGGGCGACATTATGCAGCAAGCAACTTTTTGGGCCATAGTCAGCAAAATTGGACTTTTTATGAGGTTGATCCGTATTATGCATTATGCGTGGCGATCCGTCGGCATATTGCTCGGCATTTCTCCAATATTTCCTCCTCGCCGGGTATTTCTCCATGCAACATCAGTATCTTGCCATCACAGATAGTACTGTCTACCACCCGGCTATCAGCAGAATAGACCAAGTTGGCGATCATATTATGGTCGCCAATCATGCCAGGTTCTTGCAGACGTATCAAAACCGCGTCCGCCAACTTTCCCACAGCAATCTCACCAGCATCTATGCCGAAGCATTGACATGCCGCCGTGCTTGCTGACCGGAAGACCTCTACGGCCCGCCCTGCCTCCGGGTTTCCACTTTGCACCTTGGCTGACAGGGCTGCGAATTTCATCTCATCAAGCATGGAAAGATTATTATTCGAAGCACATCCATCCGTGCCTATGCCTATGCGACAGCCGGCTTGCAATGCATCTTGAAAGCGAAACAGACCGCTGCACAACTTCATATTTGAGACCGGATTATGCGCGATCATACTACCACTTGCGCTGATCAGCTCGATGTCTTCGTCGCTCAAGTGGGTGCAATGCGCCAGTACGGTTTTAGGACCAAGCAAGCCCAACTTGTGCAGGTAGGCAACAGGGCTCATGCCATGTTCGGCTTGGCACTGCTGCACTTCGCGTACTGTCTCAGCAGCATGAATGTGCAGCACCGCGTCGTCTTCGGCCGCCGCTGCGCGAATTTCCAGCAATGTCTTTTCATTCACTGTATAAATAGCATGTGGTGCGTGTGTCAGGCTAATGCGTGCGGAATGATTACTGGCCCGTTCACGCAATTCTTCATTAGCACGCCGGTTGCTCTCCAGCACTCCGCCACCCGGCACGCAGATATACATAAAGCCGATAGCAGCGCGCAGCCCCATCTCCTCGACCGCCGTCAAAGTCGCGCTCTGATGCCAATACATATCATTGACAAAGACCGTGCCGCTATGTATCATTTCCAGCAAAGCCAGTTTTGTCCCCCAATACACGTCGTCGTGCGTCAGCTTGGCTTCAGCCGGCCATATGTGTTTTTCCAGCCATTCAAACAGCTCCATGTCATCGGCGTAGCCACGCAACAAGGTCATAGCCAGATGCGAATGCATATTCTGCAACGGCGGCACCATGGCCAGTTTTCCGCCGGCTTCAATACGCTGGTCTGCTGGCACATCGATCCGTTCGGCAATGCGACTAAAGCGTTGTCCTTCTATCAGCACATCGCAGAGCTTACCATTCAACTGCACTTCTTTCAGTAAAATACTATTCATACTTTCCTTATAAGGAGCTGTCCCAGTCCTTGCGTTGCCCCTCGACCACAATCACTGCTTCGCCCTTGACCTTGCCTTCCTTGAACTCGGCAGCCAGCTCTGAAAGCAAGCCACGCCGCACACGCTCAAATTGCTTGGTCAGTTCTAAGCAGACTGCTGCTCGTCGCTCTCCAAATACTTGCAGACATTCATCCAGAAAACGCCCAATACGATAGGGAGACTCATAAAAGATCAATGTATGCGGCGAATCCACTTCCATTTGCAAAAAACGCGTTCTCGCGCCCGGTTTGCGTGGGGCAAAGCCCTTGAAAGTATAACTTGAAGGCGGCAATCCCGAGCTTATCAGAGCCAGCGGTATGGCACTGGCACCGGGTATAACCTGCACTTCGTGCCCGGCCTGCAACGCCGCTCTCACCAAAGGATAGCCCGGATCGCCGATCAACGGATAACCGGCGTCGCTGCACAAGCCCACTTGCAGCCCTTCATCCAGCTTGGCAACAATTCGAGCAGCGACCTGCTGTTCATTGTGCTCATGGTTGGACACTAATTGAGCTTTACGCGGAATGTTGGCCAAAGCAAACAAACGCCCGGTGCGACGAGTATCCTCGCAGGCCAACAAGTCCAATCCGGCCAAGCAATCCCTGGCGCGTTCACTCAAGTCCCCCAAGTTGCCAATCGGGGTCGCTATGACATACAAAATACCCATACGGCTCAAAGTGCAAGGTGCAAGGTTAGGATAAGATCCATCTTGCAGGCTGTGGATGGCGATGGACAATGTGGATAAAGCGGACGAGTCGCCCGCTGCCCGGCATCCCTGCAAGCATGATGCGCGTATCTGCATCGCAATATGGAGTGCTTGTTTCAGCTATCTAAGCTCCACTTTCAACTCGGAAGCCAAAAAGCTCCTGATTTTTTCTTGCAGCTTATTGATTTCCTCATCACGCAAACTACGCTCAGGATCGCTGAAATGCAGCGAATATGCCATGCTGCGTCGTCCCGGTCCCAGTTGTGCCTCATCCTCATAAATATCAAAAAGCTCCACCTTATCCAACAATGGCAGCTTCATTCCCGTGATACAATCAACAATCTGCTGATGTGTCAATCCCGGCGGCGCCACAAAGGAAATATCCCTGGTAGTGCCGGGGAATTGTGCCAGAGGAACATATTTTTTGGCACTGCCCTCAGGCACCTCCAGAGCCGTCAGTGCAACAAAAGCCATAAACAGCGGGTACCGCAGACGCATTCCTTTTTGCAATGCCGGAGCAAGCTCGCCAAAGATCAAACTTTGCCCGTCAGGCAGTCTATAGGATGCGCAAGCCCCTTCTTTGAAAGCAGGGTCTGTAGCCGGTTCGCAGTTATCGCAAGTAAGGCCTCGTGCTTCAAGCCAGCTTTCCAGCAAGCCTTTCAGACTGAAAAAGTCGATTTCCAGACTGCGTTCCTCGCCATATCTTTCCGGATGCCGCAATCCGCTCATAGCTATGCCGATCTGATTAAACTCTTCGACACCGTCAGTATTACGCCTGAACACCCGGCCTATCTCAAAAATACCGATTTGGTGATTGTTATGTGCCACGTTATGTCTGACCACTTTTAGCAGACCGCTCAACAAATTAGGACGCAAGCAGGCGGCGTCACTGCTAATCGGATTAGAAACCGTCAATATCTGCTCTTCCTTGAATTCACTGCCTGACAGGCAGTCCTGCAATGAGAACAGCGAATAATTCATTATCTCATCCAGCCCCAGGCTGAGCAGTTCTCGCCTGGCCTGTTCTATGCCGTAGTAGCAGTCATCCTGGCTAGTGCCGCCCAATGCGGCACTGCCGGCGGTCGCCGGTATAGCATCAAGCCCGCGCACCTGCGCCACCTCTTCGATCAGGTCCACTTCCTCATGCAGATCAAAGCGCCATGCCGGCGTGCGCAACATAAGCTCATGTTCATCCTGGCTGAGCACTTGCAGCCCGCGACGTTGCAGGCATTCGGCGATCTCGTCACTGCTTAATTCCAGCCCTAACAGCGCATTCACTTTAGCCACCCGGCACTTGATTTCTTGGTATTGCCAGGGGCGAGGATAGCAATCCAACACCCCTTCCAGCTGCTGTGCTCCGGTCAGTTCACAAAGCAGGCTTGCTGCCCTTTCACTGGCCAGGGCGGTGGTCTCGGGGCTAACGCCACGCTCAAAACGGTAAGAGCTGTCACTGGACTTGCCAAGTTTGCGCGAGCTTATACGAATATTGCTTGGCTCGAAAGCGGCAGCCTCCAAGAGCACGCAATCGGTAGTCTCGGAAATCATGCTGTTCTCAGCCCCCATAATGCCGGCCAATGCCACACCGCGCTCCGCATCAGCAATCAAGAGATTGTCCGGACACAATTCCAGCTCCGTGCCATCCAGGGTACGTATTTTTTCGCCTGCATTGGCGCGGCGCACAATAATCTGGCATCCGGCTAATTCATTTAAGTCAAACGCATGCAACGGCTGACCGTATTCCATCATAACGTAATTAGTAATATCAACCACATTATTGATAGGACGCAGACCCACTGCCTGCAAACGTTGACAGAGCCAATCAGGAGAAGGCCCTACCTTTACATTGACAAAGACCCGACCTATATAACGTGGGCAGAGTTCGGGAGCGTCGATACGCACATTGGCAACGTCCGCAGCAGCCTTGCCCGATGCTATTTTCAATTGCGGCTGTGGCATTTTCAATGTCGCACCACTTTGTGCCGCTATTTCACGGGCTATCCCTAAATGCGAAAGCCAATCTCCACGATTGGGTGTGATCTCCCATTCTATGACTGAGTCCTCACGATAGAGTTCTTGCAAGGGTCGCCCCACAACCGTATCCGGCGGCAGGATCAAAATTCCCTCGTGCTCGTCGCTCAAGCCTAATTCCCGGGCGCTGCAAAGCATGCCTTCGGACGGCACGCCGCGCAGCTTGGCTTTTTTGATGACAAAGCCCTCGCCCATATCAGTGCCCACGGTAGCCAGAGCCACCTTTTGGCCGGCATCACAGTTAGGTGCGCCGCAGACCACTTGCAAAGATTCACCTGAGCCGCAATCGACTTGGCAAACGCTAAGATGATCTGAATTCTCGTGTTTGCGCCGCTCCAGTATCTGCGCCGTGACCACTCCATCAGGCACCACGCCTGTCTGCTCTATGCCCTCAACCTCCAGGCCGGCGGCAGTCAGGCGCTTAGCCAACTCGCGGGCCGACCAAGGTATATCAATAAAATCGCTCAGCCAATGCAAAGAAGTCTTCATAAAATACCCGTATATCAATTAAACAGCGGAAAATCTTATAATGTATTGCAATTAACCCTCCTTGCCAACCCGGCATGCAGCAAATGTCCGAAAGATGACTCGTGTTTGCGCTATCACATGCCGTTTTTTCGATAGTGACGGCAGCGGCAAGAACAAACTCGCTCACACCCCATTTTTGTCCACAGAAAGTACAAGAAAACTTGGGGTGGACTAGTGTCCACAACCCAGTTGAAAGACTCAATCTGCGGATAAAGTAAAAGTCTTTCTGAAAAAACAAGAAGTCGAGTGATAGTAGTACAAAAACTTCAAGCTTTCCTTAACGTCCTCCCTCTGCCATTTTTTTAGCGGCTTGTTCCGGCGTCATAGTTGCGCTAAACAAGTGTTGCGTGGTGTTTTTGTGTTCTACCGCCAGCCTGGGACTGAGGTATTGGTCATAGTATGGTTGCAACGAGCTGGCTTTTTGCAGCGCTTGCAGGCTTTGGCGGGTGATCTCAGGCAGCAGCGCCTCCTGTTCCGGATTGGTTTTAATGGCCGGCAGCCTGCCAATGCGGCACCATTGTGTGACTACTTCATCAGCACACAGGTATTCAAGCAACTTCAGGGCTAATTCGGGATGTTTGCAGGAACTTGAGACTGCGAAAGCACAGTTAACCCCTCCAAGTACCACATCGGGTGCGCCCTTGCCGCCCGGCACATCGGGAAAGGGCAACAACCGCAGCTGCTCCATGAACTCGGGTTTTTCCTCCAATATGCGCGCCGCCAGCCAGGTCCCTGTCAGATACATGGCGGCCTCCTGACGCAAGAACATGGCCCTGGCCGGCGCATCATCCATGCCATTGAAGCCTGTCGGAAAAGCAGGCAGCGCAATAAGCTCCTGCAGAAGCTCGCCTGCTCTTACAAAAGCGGGATCAGCAAAAGACGCGCCGGGTTTGCCGGCGGCAGCATCCAGAAAGAGCTGCGTTCCACCACAGCGGTTAGCCAGATAGCAGAAATAAAATGCCCCCGGCCACTGTTTCATATTACCCAATGCGAAGGGATGTATGCCGGCTTGCCGAAACTTGGTGCAGGCTTGCAGCAGCTCATCATAATTACCGGGATAAGACACCTGATGGCGTTCAAACAGACCCTTGTTGCACCAAAGCAAAACCGCAGAAAGGTCCAAAGGTAAAGCATAAAGCTGATTTTCCCAGCGGCATAAGTCCAAAGCCTGACCAATAAAGCGCTGCTCCCAGTCGTTATCATTGAAACATTTTTGTAGGCTTAATACCCTGCCGGCCTTGGCACGTTCCTGCAAAGGACCGCCGCCCCAGGTGAAAAAAATGTCCGGCACATTGCCGCTGGCCTCTTCCACCGCCAACTTGGTTTTGTAGGCGTCGTTCTCGAAACTTTGCAACTTTACCTTGCATTCAGGATGCGCGGCTTCGAAACGAGCAACCGCATCGGCAATGACTTCGCGCGGCCCGGCATAGTTCATGATGTGCCAAAAGCTGAGTTCTATTTGGGATCCAGCGCCTTTTTTTGTACTAGGACCACAGGAACAAAGCAGAATACCACACAATGACAAATAGATAATAGAATTTCGCAACTGAGTACTCCTTTCAATGGGGCAAAACGACCTTAGGCCGTTCAACGCAGGATTATGACTAAAGCTTGCATCCATTATACAATATCGGTGAATTTTCTTTGTGCCTTGTTTTTAGCCTTATTTTTGCCTGTTTCTCAGGCAGACCCGGTAGAAGTACGGCGCAGTACCATGAACTTGACCACCTGCGCATTCAGTGAAGCCGAAATGCGTCGGCTTTTCGAGTTCATCTTCCAAAAACGCCACCAAACCCAAGGCCGGGCGCTGTCATTTGCCCAAACACCGAAAATAGAAGAAATTCCGGCACTAAATGCAAAAAACCGACTTTCTGCCTACTGGCACTGGCAGTCCGAATTGCTACTGGACGAGTCCGAAGCCGGAAAGTATCTTTTTTCCTGCTCACAAGAAGAACAACCTTGGGCAGTATATTTGAACGGCAAGGCAATCGGCGGCTGGCAATCTGAAGCCGAACTGCATGCGCTGCCGGTCGGAGTCTATAGGCTGCAATTTATCGCAGTGCAAAAGCTGGGTGCTGAGATACCACGACTGCGGATTTTTCGTAAAGTCGCCGGAGGACTGCGAGAATGCCAACCCAACCTGCAAGCACCAAGCGCCCCGAAGTTTACGCGCCTGCCTAAAAAAGCAGAAAGACTCAGCGACTGCCTGACTGCCTGGAAACAAATAGAAATTTTTCACTTCTTGGACACGGATCAGTATTTGGCATACTGCCGCAAACCGGAACAGAATGTTTTGCCGGAAGGCACTTGCTTTTATGTCGATGCGACCGGTGAGCGACAGGAGCTGCCCTTGTCCGGCGAACTGCTATTGTCGGCAGCTCAGGGCTTACAAATCGAATGGGAGAAGGATGGGCAAACCCTGGTTTTGCCGGCGCTGGCACAATGGCCATTGGCTAAGCCACTGCAAATGCATCTGTTGCTGCGTCAGCACAGCTTGCTCCTTGCCGCCTCCGAGCCTCTCACAGTGCAGCTGGCCGCTCCATGGCATAATGAACTGCCGCAAGAGCTGCAAGCGCATTGGCAGCTGCACTGTCGGCAGTACGGTCGCAACGGCGAATTGCTCTATTACGAAATACTACCGCAGCAATATGCAGAATCATTGAGCTTTCAACTTCGGCTGGCAGCGAATTGTCGCAACCTGAGCTTGAGCGGCGAAATCGCCGGTTTACCGTTAGCCAAAGCGCTTGAAATCGCCGTATTGCGTCCACAAGACTTTAACAGTGAACTGATTTTCAATGGCAAATACCTGCTGTCACAAGGCAAAACAGCAGTGCTGCGCTGCGATCCGCTCAAACCGGCGGAGCTGCCCCCCTCAAAAAAAATATCCGCCCCAATAAAACTGGCATACTTTGACGACGGATTGGGCGATACCCAAGCTATCGACACTATTGAACAACATTCCGCCGCGCCATGCTGCTCTTTCAAGCAATGTGAGGATTACCGCCTTGTACGTATTAACCTGCCTCAACTGCCCGGCACAGAAGCACAAATACCCAGCCTGGCTGCTCTGCAAGCCATGCTGGCACAAAAACCGCACATGGTATTGCTGAACCTGGGCGAGGCAGAACTGCGCGCCGGTCAGGACGCATTAAGCTGGAGCAAGCAACTGCTCTACATGACACAAACCTGCCTGGCAGCGCAAATCATGCCGCTGATAGTTACATTGCCAGAAATGCCGGGCATAAAACAGGAGCTTGTCCGACAAAGTGCACTGCTGAGTAAAGAACTGGCCTTAAATATGAATTTGCCGGTGGCCGACCTGTATTCAATGCGTATACTGGAAGAACAAGACAGTCATGCCTGGCTGCAAAGTCGAGGCTTGCAACACCGCTCTGCAAGCATGGAGGGACGTAATTGGATGCAACAGCAAATGCTGATGGCACTGCCAATGAAGAAACGCTGAATCATACTGCCGGAGGACAGAAAAGGAAACCATGGAAAGACCGGCGGTAAAAAATATAAAGAGAAGCAAAGGGCGCAAAGGTATAGACAGATGCATAAAAAGTACAAGCTGAGCGGCAATTTAACCGGGGATATCTTGAACCCGCGTGGCTTTCCGCAAGCCACCCTGGTCTTGTGCCCTTGGCAAAAGCGCGCTTTGATAGGATTTATTGTCCTAATGTTCTTATGGGCCCTCTGTAATTGGCGTCAAGAGCTTCTGGTGATCAACTTTGCCTTGACCTTGTTCTACCTGCTGACCATGCTGCACCGACTTTTTCTCGTTGGACTGGCGCTGCGCTATTCGCCGGAGATGAAATTCAGCCCGGAACAGCTCTCGCGCCCGCCTAATGGCAAGGAATGGCCCAGCTATATGGTGATCTTGCCCATGTACAAAGAAGGGGAGGTGCTGCCTGAACTCATCGACAGCTTGTCCAAACTGGATTATCCAAAGGACAAGCTGGACATACGGCTGCTGATCGAAGAGGATGATGAAGAAACACGCTCTGTAGCTGACAGCCTGAACCTGAAAGCGCCATTCCAACAGGTGCTTATCCCTAAATCTGAGCCGCGCACCAAACCGAAAGCATGCAATATCGGCATAGAATGGGGCGAAGCCGACTACTTGGTTATTTATGATGCTGAAGACAAACCTGAACCTGACCAGCTTAAAAAAGCGGTCTGGGCCTTTGCGCAGTCACCCGAAGAAGTGGCCTGCGTACAGTGCAAACTGAGCTATTACAATCCTGATTGGAATTTCCTCACTCGCTGCTTTACTGCTGAATACGCCAATTGGTTCGGGCTTTGCCTACCGGGCTTGGACCTCCTGCAAGCCCCCATACCCCTGGGCGGCACCTCAAATCATTTCAAGTTGCATATCTTGCGGCAGGTTGGTGCATGGGATGAATACAATGTGACCGAAGACTGCGACTTGGGACTGCGGCTCTTCGTGGCCGGCTGGCGTACCAGAATTGTAGACTCAACCACTTGGGAACAAGCCTGCCATGTGCTGCGTAACTGGATCGCCCAACGCTCACGCTGGGTAAAGGGATACATACAAACCTACCTGGTGCAAACCAGAGACTTCTTCGGACTGCACAAAAAGCTGGGACTCTGGAATAGCGTACAATTCCATCTATTCATAGGCGGAAATTTCTTTAGCCAGTTAATTAATCCGCTCTATTGGATACTAACACTGTGCTGGCTTATTTTTAAACCCGATTTTGTCTCGCAATTCTTCCCCCTGCCTATCTTTATAATGGGCAGCGTCTGCTTGTTTGTGGGCAATTTTATCTTCGCATACACCGCTGGAATAGCCTGTATGCGCCGTGGCGTAGGACGCCTGGCATACTACGCTGCCCTGATGCCTTTCTACTGGTTTCTAATGAGCATCGGTGCCTGGAAAGGCTTCTTGCAACTCATTACCAAACCGCACCATTGGGAAAAAACCACACATTTCGCTAATCCGGAATCGGTATTTGAACACCTGGAAGCGCAAGAATGATTCATGTCCTTCTCTTGCCAATGTCAAGGAGGCTTTGATGCCTGCAAAAATCAAGTTTTTTTTCAGCCGCAAACAATTGATCGAGGTCGCTTTTTGGCTTCTGATTACGCTGCTGATTTATTTTTTCCTACTGGCTGATGAAAGTTTGGCCCTGCGCCGCCATCTTGCCATTGCCCAATCCATTTTGTCCGGACAGCTTTGGGGCAGGCAAGCCCTGGTTGGCAGCTTGGAATACGCGCCTTTGCCCAGCTTGATATTGTTGATTTTCGCCGGACCGCTAAAGATATTGCCTCTCAGCGGCACCAAGCTAATGGTGGCTTTGGCACAGGCATACTGCCTGAGCCGACTATTCAAACTGCAAGGCCTTTTCGGAAAAAACTGGCAGCTGCCATTGTTGCCGGTATTGCTAGTCCTGATCTTTTTTGGCTGGCACGACACCTTCCTATTCGCAAAGGTGGACCCGGGTTGGATCACTGCGGCAATATATGCCGGTTTTTTCTACCATATGTGCCTTTGGCAGCATAATCAAGACCTGCGGCACTTAGTCGCCGGCGCTCTGTTTCTAGGCCTGCTTTGCCTCTGCGGCGCCGGCGCAATAATGATCGCATTCTTAAGCTTTTTTATCGCTTTGAGCGAAATTAGAAAAAAACTGAACGACAAAGAAAAATTTGCCGGCGTGCCCACCGTCCTGGGTATGCCCCTGCTCTATTGTTTTGCTTTGCTTTTTATTTGGAATTGGCTGGTCATGGACGATGTCTTTTTTCTGCTGCGTGACTTTTGCCTGCGCGCCGGCTCCATGAACTGTGCCGCATTGGGTGAAAGCACGCTAAGCCAAATGCTCTTTTTTTACTTGCTGGGGCTTTTACTGCTGATTATTGCTGCCTTATTTTCCGATCAAAGTATGGGGCTGCGTCTATTGCAGGCAATCTTCTTGCTTTTACCGCTGCATTTTTTGTTTTCCCGAGGACTACAAGTACATGCTTCCGGCGTGGCAGCGCTTTCAGGTCTCGCCCTGCTGCTCTTATTCCTAGTGTTCAGCTACAGTAATTTTAACACTCGCACCGGCGAAAACCTGGCTTGGACAACGATGCTGGCCTTGATGTTGTACGGCTTCTGTGTATTTCCGAGGATGCCCGCTGCTCCGTTTCAGGAGGAGGAACCAGCACTTGTGCCCGCCACTGCTCTTTGTCGCTATATAGACCAATTCTGGCCGGATTCGCGCATCATGCTCTATGGATTGCCACTGGCCAGCGCATATCCCGACCTGACAGAACAGCGCTTCGTAGCAAGGCTGGACTTCCATGAAGAGCTGCTGCGTGAACAGGCCATCGATGAGCAAATGCATCTGCTGATACCACCGAATGACGGACATTATTACCCACGCAAACACCCGATACTGGCAGATATACACAATCGAGGCCGCGATTGGCTGCTGCTGGAAAAACAATATTATGGCGGCTGGCAACTATGGCGCTGTGTAACACCGCCTAAAGGCGAGTCGAAACTTGAATTCCTGAGATAGAAGTACACGCGCCGCTATAGACAACAACTCTGCATAATCTGCGATAATCTGCGTAATCTGCGGATTGTATAATCTGCGTAATCTGCGGATTGAGGGCACTCAATGCCCGTAATGGGCTATATTATGCTTTTCCCCCGGAACCGATTAATCTCAAAGGAGAAAACATGGCAGAATCATATCTACAGAATCTTTTTGCTGAGCGCATCGGTGGCTCTTCTTTCGGCAAGGACACCACTATCTACAAATTTGAAAAGATCAAGCGTGCCAAAGCCGCTGCTCTAAAGGCTAATCCTGGCATTGAACTCATCGATATGGGCGTAGGTGAGCCTGATGACAAGGCTTTCCCTGAAGTAATAGCCGCCCTCAGCGAAGAAGCCGCCAAGCTCGAAAATCGTTTTTATTCTGACAATGGCTGCGATCAATTCAAGCAAGCCGCCGCCGCTTACATGCAAGAGCTCTATGGTGTGAAACTGAATCCGGAAACCGAGATCATTCACTCGATAGGCAGCAAATCTGCGCTTACACTTCTGCCCAGCTGTTTTATAAATCCCGGTGACATCAGTGTTATGACCGTGCCCGGCTATCCGGTCATGGGCACCTGGACCAAATATCTCGGTGGCGAAGTGGTTAATTTGCCCCTGCTCAAGGAAAATAATTTCCTGCCGCAACTTGACAGCCTCACAGCAGATCAAAAGAAACGCTGCAAGCTGATCTATCTGAACTACCCCAACAACCCCACCGGCGCATCGGCTACCCCCGAGTTCTATGATCAAGCCATCGCTTTTGCTAAAGCAAATAATTGCCTCCTGGTAGTGGACGCACCTTATGCACCGCTTAATTTCAGCGGCAAGCCGCTAAGCATACTGTCACGCCCCGGCGGCAAAGAGTACGCTGTGGAACTGCACAGCATGTCCAAAGGATTCAATATGACCGGATGGCGTCTGGGCTGGGTCTGCGGCAACCCTGATGCTATCAAGGCTTTTGCTACAGTTAAGGATAATGCTGACTCCGGACAATTCCTTGCCATCCAAAAAGCCGCCATACATGCCTTGCGCCAACAGTCTAAAATCACTCCACTTATCTGTGAAAAGTATCGTCGCCGCCTGGCTGCCTTGGTGGAGACCTTGCAAAGCCTGGGCTTTGACGCCGAAATGCCCATGGGGTCTTTCTTCCTCTTTGTCGAAATACCCAAGGGCGTCAAGGGTGGACGGCGCTTCAGCAATGCTGAAGACTTCAGCCAGTGGATGATCACTGAGAAGCTCATCAGCACCGTGCCTTGGGATGATGTCGGCCACTTTGTACGCTTCAGCGCTACCTTTGTAGCCCCCACTCTTGAGGAGGAAGAGCGCGTCCTGAACGAGGTGCGCAAACGCCTGCAAGAGCCGGCTTTTGAATTCTAAATCGCATGGGATGTCGGCTTTTGCCGGCATCCCCTCTTATTTTTGCATGGCTTTGGTATATATTCGTGTTCTCTTCCCTTCCTCCGTTATCGCCCGAACTCTGGGACCTTTGGCAAGATCAGGCTCATTCTCCAGCCTTTAATATGGCGGCTGACGAGACCCTGCTTGAGACCGCTGCTCAGCGCGGACGCCCCTTGTTACGCTACTACGCTTGGGACTGCCTAGCCGTCTCTATAGGCTATATTCAGCGATATAATGCTGCACCGGAGGGATTTGCAGTTGTACGCCGGCCTACCGGCGGCGGGGTGGTCTATCATGATCATGACTTCACTTATACCCTGGTCTTTCCGCAGGGGCATTGGCTAACCGAACTTGACCGCAATCAAAGCTATGATCACATTAATCGCTGCATATTGCAGGCACTTGGCAGCATGCAGCTTGCAACCCGGCTAGCTGACAACGATATTTCTTCTGAAGTTGATCGCCAAGCCATGGTTTGTTTCACCAATCCCACCCGTTACGATATTTTATTGGATGAGCGTAAAGTAGCCGGCAGTGCTCAACGCCGCAATCAATATGGTATCTTACATCAGGGGAGTCTGCATTTTGGTGGGCCTTTACCTGTAGCACGCGAAACCCTGGCTACCGCTATACAGGACGCTTTCACGAATATGTTGAATATCAGCTTCCAAACCTTCCGGCCAGACCCGGAGCTGCTGCAAAAAATAAATCTGCTTGCCCGGGAAAAATATAACTGTCCGGAATGGAACCAACGACGTTAGCTTGAACAGCAATAACTTAGGTTGCAATTCCCATAAAGTAGGCAGATGTCCGAATAGAGTGCAACAGGGGATGTTGCTAAAGTATGCGCCAACACAGAACGCCAAGACATCCGTGACTTGTCCATACTGTCCACATCATTAAAATCAGCGCCCATCTGCGTAATCTGTGGACAAAATACGCTCGGTATCTTTTTGAATGAGACTACTACTTTTGGGAGCTGCACCCACAAATCACGCTTCTGCACATTATGCTATTCGCCTTGCATGGCCTTGATGAAACCATCTTTGGCGGCTTGAATAAATTTCTTGTCCAGGCAGAGCGAGAGTCGGAAGTAGCCGGGATAACCGAAGCCGGCGCCGGGCACAGCCAAAATACGCTGCTCCAGCAAGCGTTGTACAAAGGCGATGTCATCCATACCTTCCGGTGCCTTGGGGAAGAAGTAAAAAGTACCGGCTGGCAACTGATACTGTATGCCGGCAACATCCAAAACTTCGGCCATGAGACGGCGACGTTCGGCATAAACTTCGAATAGCGGCGCAGTCAGTTCGTCAGCCTTGGCAATGCAGGCGTTAATAATCTTTTGCCCCAAGCATGGCGCATTGACATAGCCTAAAACCCGATTACTGAAAACCAAGCCTGCCATGAGCTCACCGGCGTTCCGTATGGCCGGATTTGCCGCGACATAACCAATACGCTCACCAGCTAAAGCTAGATTCTTCGAGAAAGAAGAGACTATGACAGAATGCTTGTAATGCGCAAATACTGAGGGAAGAGGACGTCCACTGAAGTTGAGGAAACGATAGGGTTCATCCGAAACCAGATAGACAGGACGACCATACTTGCTGCTAGCCTCAGTCAGTAACTCAGCTAAAGCCTTGAGTTCATCTGCGCTGTAAACCACGCCGCTGGGATTGTTGGGCGAATTGATGAGCAAGCAGCGGGTTTTGGAGCCTATGGCGGCTGCAATGGCCCCTAAATCCAGCTCAAAGCTGTCAGGCTTGGACTTGACCGGACGTAATACCCCACCATGATTGCCGCAATAAAAGCCGTATTCAACGAAATATGGTGCCGGACAGATGACCTCATCACCAGGCGAAAGTACGGTGTGGAAAAAACAATTAAGACCACCGGCAGCTCCGACAGTAAGAATGAGATTCTCAGCGTTGATGGTTATGCCTTGATCTTGGCTGAGCCAAGCAGCCAATGCAGCACGGGTCTCAGGATAACCGGCATTGGACATATAACTTAGACCACCCTCGCAAGAAACCTGACCGGCAAGATCACAGATGGCCTCAACTATGGCAGCGGGAGGCGGCAAATCCGGATTGCCCAAGCTGAAATCATAGACGTTTTCAGCGCCGTAGCTTTGCTTGAGTTCGGCTCCAGCCTCGAACATGCGGCGTATCCAGGAAGAGCTTTGTTGAAAAGTGGCAATTTGTGGTGAGATCAAAGACATAGTAAAGTTAAAAGTTAGAGGTTGAAAGTTAAAAGTTGAGCTGCATTCAGCTGTAGACTATAAATGCAGTAGACAAAGGTAGACCAGCCCGATTGTTTTTTAGCCCCCATATGTTGGACTTCATCTAAAAAGACCCTCTGCCTGAGGGCTTTGCGCTGTAAGCGCTTAACTATGCTTAACCCCAGGCTTCAAAGCCTGGGGGAAGGGAGTCACACCCAACGACAGTGCCTTGCAAAGGCACTCAATTAGACTTGTCGGATCAACCAGCTCGCTTTTTCCACCCGCCCTACAGCTGCTCGTTACCAGTTTTGCTTACATGTTATCAAGCAGATCACTGAAGTCTTGGACAGCTTGTTTCAGGTCACCGGGATAGACGGCGCCGCCGCCCAGCGTAAAGAAACCTGAAAAATGATGGCAGCGCAGTATAGAGATCAGTTCTTTGATTTCAGCATTGCCCCTAGCTAGGCGAGTTGAGCACAAGTTCCAGGTGGCATCGACAATATCGAGTTGTCCTATGTTCTTGATAAAGCGGCCAATACGCCAGGATTGCAGGAATGGTTTTTCGTTGGCGCGCACAAAATTGACGGGGTTAAAAACCGCACTACAGGCAAATTTGGCAGCTAGAGACACAAATCTTCGTTTGCACCCGGCACTGCCTTCAACACTGTTGCTCAGGGCGCTGTCAATGCGGTTTTCTGCCAAAGCGTCCAGCATCTCGGTATCATGCGGCAGCGGCATGATCAGGCGTTTGATATCGGCAGCTTCGAGCAATGCAAGTATTTTCTCCGGATCGCCGGGAACAAATTCCAGGCGCAGAGCACTGATATTTATACCGGCAGCACTAAATTCAGCTACTGCGGCTTGCAGTTTTTCAGGACTCAGGTTGATTATTGAACGTCCCTGCAAAAAGTCCAATTCTAAATATTTCAGGCCGCAACCATGCAGCTTATCGATGATTTCCGGGACATAGTTTCCTGCCAATCTGGCCGAGGCAGCCAGTTTGAAGCTTTCCTGCTGTTCAATGCGATCTTGAAAAATTGCAGCGCGCTGCCTTACGCAATCGGCACAAGCCGGATTGTCACAGAGCACAAAGGCGGGGTCCTTTGCGCCTAATTCCTGACAGAGCTGCAACATCTCTTTAGCCTTGATAAGACGCAGGACAGCATTGCCCACGCGTGTGGCCTGCATAATGCCAGCTTGGCGAAAATACCGATCCAGTCCGATGAAGTCACGGTGCGGCCCCGGGAAAAACTTCCAGGTCTTACTGCGTGTTTTGCCATCGGGAGTACTGGCGCTTGCAGTTTTATCGCTGAGGTATGGCAATCTAAGCAGTGCTTCGGCACTGTGAAGGCTGGTATTGCGGTCTTGGTCTACACCTAAAAGACAGACCAGACCACCTAGTTCGGCGATCTTGAGATAGGGACTGCCCTCACCGTGAACAGTTTCACATTGCCAGTGATCAGCGCAAATTTCTTTCGCTTTGAAACCTATGGCCGCAATATTGCCCAAAGGAACATCACTGAGTACGGCTTCGGGATGCTTTTTAACGACCTCAGTTAGTATGCCCAAAGCACCAAAGATAGGCACAATCAAGGTGCCTTTCTTACCAAGCACCTGCAAAAATGCATCAACAGCCGACTCAGGGCTGCAAGCCAAGTCACCCAGACTGAGAAATGAACTGTGCAGCAACACAATGTCGCCGGCACGGAGACCGGCCTGTCTTAAAGCAGAAACTAATTTGCGACTACTCATAAGGAAAACCCTGAAAATAACCTCAATTATCCGGGATTTCAGCTAACAGCCGACAAGGAAACTGAGTGAGTTCGGGAAATTTTGGAAAAAGCACCGTGATCCAGATTGTTGTGTTAGGCAACTGATAAAGCTTGACTGGCTCGCAGACGGTGCAAACCCCAGCTTGAAAAAGACGCAGGAAAACCCCATCAAGCGCTTGGCTCTCATAGACATCCGAAATCAGTAGCTGACAACCGCTCTGAATGATCCAAGCCACAGCATCTAAGCTGAGAAAGACCGAGCGGAGTTCTATCTGATCGGGGTCTTTTGCGCCAAGCGCATTGATGATGAGCGCGGGCGTGTCGGGGATTCTACCGCAGGCATTTTGCAGGTCTTCTGCGGTTACAGCACCGGAACCTGATTCTCGTTGTAAGCGTATAAGAGTAGCAGGTTGGCGGTACAGCCGATCTATGGGATAATTGTCTGCACGCTGCCCATCGTCACACTCCCTAATATGACCAGGCAAGTCCAAATAGGTTCCCAGCATGGAATAACCCTGAAAATGATGCACAATGCCGGTATAGCAAGTATTAGCAGAGCGCAGAGGCACTTCTTCAACCCGCTGCCTATAATGATCGCAAGTACTGAAATTTTTGCTGAGGTCAATGAGCATAAAAGTGAAAAGTGAAAAGTTATCGGAAATCTGCGTCCATCTGCATAATCTGCGGATAAAATGCGCTCGGAATCCTTCTTAAACAGAGCCTGTATTAGAGCTTAAATTTCGGGCTTTGTGAAAGAAAACTATATGGATTGTCGAAGAAAATTCGTTGCAACTCTTTTTCGCCATGTCCGCGTCGGCGCATCTCAAATATGGCCTGATGCAAAGTAGCCGGATCTGATGGCCCCCAATCGCCGGAAGCATCAACCATAAGCTTGGCCCCGGGATATTTTTCAATGATGTCAACTACGCGCGGCGGTGAATTCTTGGTTGTGGGATAAATGGTCATGGAAGCCCAATAACCGGCCTCAAGCACCATGTCCAGCGTGTGCTCTTCAATGTGGTCAAAGCAGACTTTTTCAGGCTTGATATCGCTGCGGTTTTTCAGGCTGTCAAGCATCATCTTGGTGCCTTTAAGCTTGTCGTTAAGATGCGGCGTATGAAGCCAGAGAAGCTGATCCATTTTGATGGCTAGATCAACTTGCTCCTCAAAGATAGTCAGCTCGTTGGGCGTATTGCGATTAAGCCCAATTTCGCCTATGCCGACAGCGTTGTCTTTAGCTAGAAAATCCGGTATGAATGAGATAACCTCACGGGACAGCGCCAAGTCCTCAGCCTCTTTGGGATTCATGCAAATATAGCAGTAATGCTTGATCATGTATTGGGCGGCACGTTTAGGCTCGAATTCGGTGAGATGCGTGAAGTAATCGTGAAAAGCCTGAGCTGAAGTGCGGTCGTAACCGGCCCAGAAAGCCGGCTCACAGCAAGCTACCGTATGCATCTGTGCCATGCGCTCGTAATCCTGAGTGGTACGCGCAATCATGTGAATATGGGGTTCAATAACTCGCATTGTCTGAGTCCTGTTTTATATTAAATGCTTCGCCGGCGAGCGGGAAGAACTGTTAAGTTATACCCTGAAACCGGTTTTTGCCAGTTAACGAGGCATGAAGGCACAGCAAGTCACCCTATATATACGAAGAAGATTATGGAGAATAAATTTGAAGTGGACGCGGTCCAAGCTATGGCAGCAATGTCAACAAGCTTGCGCAGCGAACTGAGCAAGGTGATCGTGGGGCAAGAAGAAGTGATAGAACAGATTATCGCTACTATCTTCGCTGGTGGACATGCCCTGCTTACCGGCCTGCCCGGCCTGGGCAAAACCCTGCTAGTGAAAAGCATAGCTAAACTGATGTCCTTGAGCTTCAAGCGTATACAGTTTACACCCGACTTGATGCCCGCTGATATCTTCGGTACCGAAGTGATGCAAGTGGATAAACAAAGCGGCGAACGTAGTTTTCGCTTTATACACGGACCGCTATTCACTAATATATTGCTGGCCGATGAGATTAACCGTACCCCGCCTAAAACACAGTCAGCACTGCTGGAGGCCATGGGCGAAGGACAAGTCAGTGCCGGCGGCAAAACCTATGTCTTGGAAGAACCGTTTTTTGTACTTGCCACACAGAATCCCATAGAGCTGGAAGGCACATACCCCCTGCCGGAAGCACAGCTGGACCGCTTTTTGATGAATATAGTCATGGACTATCTGCCACTGGCTGAAGAAGAGCGCATGGTCAGGCAGACTACTGCACCCGAGCAGGAAGAACTCAAGCCAGTGCTCAGTGCAGACGATATATTAGCGGCAAGACGCCTGGTACGCCAAGTGCCGGTATCAAGTAATGTGATCTCATATGCCGTGCGGCTTTGTGCTGCTACCAGGCCGGGCAGCGAATCAGCAGGCACGCTGGTCAACGACATGGTCAAATGGGGAGCCGGATCAAGAGCCTCGCAAGCTCTGATTATGGCCGGCAAAGCTAGAGCACTGCTGCAAGGCAGGCGCAATGTCGCCTGCGAAGATGTGAGCGCCCTGCTGCTGCCAGTGTTGAGACATCGGGTGCTGCTTAATTTCAGGGCTGAAGCTGAAGGACTGAACGTAGAGGAAGTATTGCAGCAGGTGGCGGCGACGGTAAAAGAATGAAGACATAGTTTAAATTTCTGAACCGTCCTATAAGGTCCTAAGTGCAGGAAGACAAAGCGACCAGGATAGACCTATCGTTTTTTTTCACTACCCGAAGCGGCACACCTTAATTTATCGGAACATATGGCTGCCGCCATGTGAAGATGTCGCCTTGATATAATTGAACCGCCAAGTTGCTTTTTCAGTCCAGGTCTTCGATGTGGAAGAGTACAGGTTCGCCCAACACGCATTTTTCCTGACTGATTTCGTTCAGCGCCATTCGCATATCCCGATTTTTAGCTTGGTGCGTCAATATAATCATGGGTACGCTGGCTTTTTCACCGATCTCCTCTTTTTGCGTAACTGAAGCGATACTGATTTTATATTTTCCCAATATGCCACTGATAATGGCCAGCATGCCGGGTTGATCTATGACCTGCAAGCGCAGATAAAAGCGGGAGAGCAGCTCATCTTTGTTGATCAAGCCTTGATATTGTTTAAAAATCGGAAATGCCGGCAGTCGGTTTGAACAATTCCTGCGCAGATTCAAGGCCACATCGATAATATCGGCAAGCACGGCGCTTGAGGTAGCCTCGCGTCCAGCACCGCGGCCATAATACAAAGTGGTGCCCACAATATCTCCGTTTACCCACACTGCGTTATAAACCCCATTGACATGGCCAAGCATGGAGCGCCTCGGAATCAAGGAGGGGTTTACGCTTAGCTGTATGCGCCCTGCCCGCTCTTTGATGATTGCCAGCAACTTGATCTTATAGCCCAGGCTGGCGGCATAATGAATATCGTTTAGGGTGACTTGTCGTATGCCATCGATATCGACATCATCGGCTGTAAACCATTGACCAAAGACTAAACTGGCCAATATAGCGGCCTTATGTGCCGTATCCACGCCATCCACATCCATGCTCGGATCAGCCTCTGCATAGCCGGCGGCTTGAGCCTCTTTGAGCACCTGCTCGAAATCACGGCTGTCCGATTCCATGACCGATAATATATAATTGCAGGTGCCATTAAGTATGGCGTAAATTTCCTTGATGCGGTTACCAATTAGGCCTTCACGCAAAGCCTTGATGCAAGGAATGCCGCCGCCCGCGCTGGCCTCAAAATAAATTTCGCCGCCCTTCTCTTTCGCCAATGCGAAAAGCTGTTCGCCATGTGTAGCAAGCAGAGCCTTATTGGCGGTGACCACCGGCTTGCCCAACTTGAGCGCAGCCTCAATAAACTGCTTGGCTGCACCAGTGCCGCCCACCAACTCAACCACTACCTCGACATCGGGAGAAGCGATCAGAGCCATGGCGTCAGTATCCAGCACTACTCCCTCAGGCAGGGTCACACCGCGATCGCTGACTATATCCAAGTCGGCAATCCGAGTGATAATAGGCAAAACCCCACAGCGCTTGGCAATCAGGTCGCCATTTTTCCCTATGCTGTCTACCAGGCCGGCACCAACTGTTCCAAAGCCAATAAGCCCTATCTTGATCTGCTGCATGCTAATTCCTTGACATAATAAGTGAGCGGTTTTTGTGATGTAGTAAACATGGCGCCGCCATGCTTTGCCCTATAAGATCATTTCACAGTCAGACTGCGATTGTTTTCTGACAGCACAACGACCCTGGGTTTCCAATTGACAGCTTCCGATTGCTCGACCAACGCGAAGGACATGACGGTGATCATGTCGCCGGGCATACCTAGCCGGGCAGCAGCACCATTAAGGCAAAACTCGGCACCGCCGCGCGCTGCCTCTATGGCATAGGTTTCCAACCGCTGCCCATTGGTCTGATTGACTACCAGGATTTTTTCATAGGGCAGGATGCCGGCAGCGTCCAGCAAGTCTCGGTCTATGGCCAAGCTGCCCTCGTAATTCATGTCGCAGGCCGTCAGCAAAGCGCGGTGTAATTTGCTTTTAAGAAGCTGTATTTGCATGGTTTGCTCTTAGTTTTCACTAAATGTGAAATTTATTTGAATGGGGGAAGATGATCGGTCGGAACTGTCGATCACATTGTCTACATGACTGCTCCCCACCAAATTTTCCCTTTATTTTTTGGGTTTCTTCGCCTTAGCGCCTATACGCAGTCTCAGAGCATTGAGCTTGATGAAGCCGGTAGCATCAGCCTGATCATAGACTGAATCCTCTTCAAAGGTCACCACATCGGCATCATAAAGCGTATAAGGCGAGCGCCTGCCCACAATAAAGCAATTACCTTTATAGAGCTTGCAGCGCACCTCACCGGTGACGTTTTGCTGGCTTTGGGTGATAGCTGCTTGCAGGAATTCGCGTTCGGGCGCAAACCAATAGCCGTTGTAGACCATCTTGGAGTACTGCGGTATGAGCTGATCGCGTATGCTCATCACTTCACGATCCATGCAGATCGACTCTATGGCACGGTGCGCATTGAACAGGATGGTGCCACCCGGTGTCTCATAGATGCCACGGTCTTTCATACCGGTGTAACGCGTCTCAACTATGTCTATGCGACCGACGCCATGCTTGCCGCCAAGACGATTCAATTCACGCATGAGCGCTGCCGGACTGAGTTGCTTGCCGTTGACACTGACCGGAATGCCTTTTTCAAAGCCAACAACGATGTATTCAGGTTGATCCGGAGCCTGTTCCACCGGAGTAGTAAGCACATGCGTTTCCGGCGGCGCTTCCTGCCAGGGGTCTTCGAGTACGCCGCCTTCGAAGCTGATATGCAGCAAGTTGCGGTCCATCGAGTATGGTTTGGCTGCTGAGACGTTGATTGGTATGCGGCGTTCCTTGCAGTAGTTTATCAGGTCGGTTCTGGACTTAAAGGTCCAATCCTTGCTGCGCCATGGTGCGATTATCTTGATATCCGGATTCAAAGCATATGCAGTCAATTCAAAGCGTATCTGGTCATTTCCTTTGCCGGTAGCACCATGGCAGATATATTCGGCGCCCTCGGCCTTGGCGATTTCCACCAACCTCTTGGCGATTAGTGGCCGGGCTATGGAAGTGCCCAGCAGATACATGTTCTCGTAGATAGCATTGGCCTGGAACATGGGAAAGACAAAATCCCTGGCAAATTCCTCGCAGAGGTCTTCAATATAGGATTTCGATGCGCCGGTGGCATAGGCTTTCTCATGCAGCCCCTCAAGTTCCTCTTCCTGGCCAATATCAGCACAAAAAGTAATCACTTCTGCGTCATATTTTTCGCGCAGCCAAGCAAGAATGCAGGAAGTATCCAGGCCGCCGGAGTATGCCAATACGATTTTCATTAGTTCACCTCTGTGAGTTTATGTTAAGATCGGGGAAACGTCAAAACGTTAATATAAGCCATATTCTGTCACAAAAGGCAATCATGCCAGCCCAAAAAGTCTTTTGGCATTTTCTGTTGTGATGCGTGCCAGCTCTTGCAGCGGCAATTCTTTGATCGCGGCCATTTTTTCGGCGATTTTCGGCAGATATGCCGAGCAATTGCTTTTGCCACGGTATGGCTCCGGTGCCAAGTAGGGGGAATCGGTCTCTAAAAGCAATCTTTCCAAGGGTACGGCTTGCAAACTGCAGCGTATATTGTCAGCTTTTTTAAAGGTCAACATGCCATTGAATGAGATATATGCACCCAGCTCCAGCCATTTTTCCGCTTCAGGAACATCGCCGGTGAAACTGTGCAATACGAAGCGTAGCCCCGGGTTCCATTGCTCCTTGACAATACTGTAGCAGTCATCAAAAGCATCGCGACAATGTATGATCAGGGATTTTTGTGTGTGCAGAGACAGTTGTAAAAAGGCTTTGAAAGCGAGACGCTGCATTTCCGGAGCGCTATGATTGTAATGATAGTCCAAACCTACTTCACCTACAGCAACCACCTTGGGTCTTGTTAGAAAGGCAGCATATTGCTCCAGTTGGGAAGCCTCGAATTGGGAGGCCTCATGCGGATGCAGTCCTACAGCAGCATAGACCCCCTCTTCAACGGCAGCTTGAGAACAAACAAATTCAGCATCCTGCAACGAGGTGCCGGCCAGCAGAAAAGAACTCACGCCCTGTGTTCTGGCTTGAGAAAAAAACTCTGCGGCGGCATCGCCGGGACGTAAATGCATGTGGGTATCAAAAAACATGATTTGAAACAAAAATCAATGACAATTATTGGTTGGAATGGTGAACCTTGTGGACAAAGCAATATGTAAAGCACATACTATAACCGTGGATATGCTCGTGTTGCATTATCCGGGCAAATACTTATATTATCTGAATGTGATCCGGCAGCGAACAACGGAGTCGGCAAGAGAAGTCAGACCCGGCATGACGTTAAATCGAGCGGATCGGTCAAATCGTACAGATCGGATCATTTCATGAGAATAGTGTTTTTTGGCGATAGCCTAAGTAAGTGCGGCGGCCCTGGCGCACGGGTAAGTGATGTCCTGGCACGGAGTTTTCCTGACCACGAATTTATCAACCGAGCTACGGATGGTCGCACCTTGGATGAGGCTCGCGAGCTTTTGCAGAAAGAAGCGCTGGATTTGCAGCCGGATTTGCTGGTTTTGCAATTTGGTGCCAACGATTGGTGGCGTGACAATCGACCATACCAACAATGGGCTGCCGACCTGGATTATATGCTGGAAAAGAGCAAACGTCACGGAGTGCGCTGCCTGGTGCTGGGGGTATTCGGAAAATGGCGCGATCCATTAACCGGAAAACTGTGCGCCAAAACCTGGGCAGCAGATGAACGCTCCGAAGCCTTTAGTGCACTAGAAGAACAAGCAGCCAACAAACACGGAGCATATTACGTATCTAATCATCAAAGCAGCATTATAAATGATCGCTGCTGCTGGAATGACCGAAACCACCCCAATGAACTGGGCAATCGACGCATCGCTGCTGACCTGGAAACAGTTTTTAGTCGTATATTGGGACAGAAGCCTGTGCCGGGACCGACGGCACGAATTGAAAATCTGCGTGATTTTTGGGAGGAAGCTGTAAAATATGCACCCAAAAAAACGGCGGCAGTCTGTGGCGAAAGGATGCTTACTTTTGCTGAGGCTGACCTTTTGACCAAGGCACTAGGTGCCGGCATCAGCCGTCTCTGTCAAGTTCCTAACCCTAAGATAGCCGTCTGCCTGCCCAATTGCCTGGAATATTTTCTACTCTACTGGGCCACGATGAAAATCGGCGGTATTATTGTGCCGATCAATCCTTGGCTGAAAAAAGACAGCCTTGAAGCAATTTACGCCAATGTGCGCCCTAACCTGCTCGTTGCCAAGAATCCTATTGAGTCCAAGGAAGCCTTGTTGGCCAAAGAGAAATTCCCTGCTTTGCCCTTGGTCTATCTTGATGAGCAAAAAGGAGCGCAGAGTTTTCAATCTCTGCATGACCATAATGGTTACTGCCCCAGGCCGGATATATCTGCGGCCACTCCGGCCATCATCATGCATACCTCCGGCACTACTGCTGCCCCTAAGGGAGCAGTCATGCTGCATGGTGACCTGATCTTTAACTGCATGACCACCATCAAGGCGCATGACTTTACGCATGATGATGTACATCTGCTGATCAATCCCATGTTTCATTGTACGGCACTCTATAGCTCCTTGCCGGTGGCTGCCTGGCAAAAAACGCCACTTGTCATCAGCGCCGAGCCCCAAGCCGAAGAGCTTCTCGAATTGATAGCAAAACATCAAATCACCAGCCTGCTCACTGTGCCCACCGTGCTGCAACGTATAGTAAGCTTGCCGGATAAAGAAAAGTATAACCTACAGAGCCTGCGAGTAGTAGGCTATGCAGGCTCCTTTATGCCAGTGAAAATTGTACGAGAATTGCAAAAACTCGTACCACAAACCCGCTTGCACAACTTCTTCGGTTTGACCGAGACCATTAGCGCCACTCATTTGTTGCCCGCCGAAGCCGTTAGAAAGCGTCCCGACTCCATAGGACAGCTCTTGCCTTTTGTCAGTGCCATCATCATCAATGAACAAAAACAAGAATGTACGGCAGACGAAGTAGGCGAATTGCTTTTCGCTCGCGATAATGTCATTAGCGGCTACTGGAACAAGCCGGGTCTGCTAGAGGAATCCATGATTGAATTACGCGGGCGCAGCTGGTTTAGAACCGGAGATTTAGCCAGTCGTGATGAAGAAGGATACTTTTTTATCAAGGGACGCAAGAAGGACATGATCATAGTAGGGGGGGAAAATGTCTTCGCCGTAGAAGTGGAAACCTGCTTATTGGCATTGCCCGGCATACACGAAGCTGCTGTCGTCGGCATACCGGCCAGCGGGCTGCGTGCAGCTCTAGGCGAATTGATCAAGGCTTTCATCGTTCTCGAAAAAGGAGCAACACTAGGTGAAACCGACATACGCCGACATTGCCATAAAAACTTGCCCTCCTACAAAATACCGCATCATTTTGAATTCTTGAATGCATTACCCAGGAACCAGGCAGGTAAAATCCAAAAAGAAGAACTCAAAAAACACAAAACAGCCCCGTGATCTCCGTCCGGCAAACTTGATCTCTTTGCTTTGCCACCGATTTTGTCCACCCCAATTTCAATACTTCTCATGTTGGTATCCACTCAACAATCTGACTGGCGCGAGATTCTTTATTGCGGCCTTGAAAATCAGCAGATTGATTTTAAGGCGGCTCAGGATTGGAACAAGATAGGACGAACCGGTCGTGCGAAGTTCGCACGTCATATTATGGCTTTGGCTAATACCCTGGGGGGCTACTTGGTGATCGGCGTGGGTGAGGACGCCCATGGCAATCCCACTCTGTACACCGGCATGGATGAAAAGCAGGCCAGTTCCTTTGACCCCAGCAGCGTGGGACAGACCGTAAACCGTTATGCCGAACCGGCCGTGGAATTTGACCTGGTCAAGCCGGAAATAGACGGCAAAGTCTATGTTATCATAGTAGTTTATCCCTTTCGCAACCTGCCCCATGTGTGCAATGATGCCTGCGAAGACGAATTGCAGCGAGGCGTTTTTTATGTGCGGACCCCTGATGCCAGAAGCCGAGCCGCCTACCGCTCTGAAGAACTGCAAGGCATAATTCAACGTGCCTTGCGTAATCAACGCCAAATGCTGGGACGCATGCTGCGTGGCATACTGTACGAAGACCGCCAAGCTGTAGAGCCCAGCTCAGACCAAGACTTTGCATCCTTGCTGCAAAACGGGCGCAATCAGGCAAAACAGCTCTTTGGCAACAAATTATGGCGCGAAAAACCGATTTTTGAAGCCATTATACACCCACAACGCCGACTGAAAGGCATTACTCTTACCGACTGTCGCCGCCATCTGGAAGCTCTGGAACGGCCTTCACTGCATGACTTCCCCTGGCCCAGCGCACATATCAGGAAAACCCGCTTTTACGCCTCCAATCTGGCCATACGTGGACATGCCGAAGAAGGCAGCCAGCCAAATTTCTTCTGGGAGTTTTATCCTGATGGGCTTTTCTATTGTGCTGTCGCCTTGCCCGAACTGCCTGAACACAGTATAGATAGCCATACTCTGTTGCAGCTCTGCCTGGTCACCCTGGCGCTGAATGGTGAATTCTTCACCAGGCTGGGACTGGGCGATGAATTGCTAACGCTATCCTTTAACCTGAATAATACCTTAGACCTGAATCTGCGCATGAGTGAGGAAGACGAGGGGCGCGCATACGTCTGCCATATCCATGACATACGCATCAAACGCAGCCGTACTGCCGGTGACTTGGAAGGCGGTGCAGCTGCCGATACTGCCATGCAATTCTTCAGGGAAATGTGCGAGCGTTTCAATCATAGCCTGAATGAAGCTGACTGCCAAAGCATTACCAGCGCGCTGGAAGCTTTTCTCGAAAGAGGACTCTTAGACCTCTAAAATTAATTTTACGAATCCCAATCACCCGGTTGACAGTGCAAATGAATAAGCAATCCCATATCCAAGCAGGGGCAGCTTTCCGTTGCCCATATTGTCAAAGTGACTCCATTGCAAAAGAAAACAAGGAATACGAGGGTTTCAAGCTGAAACGTGTGTTCCTTGCCTGCGCGCTTTGCCAAGCGGAGTTAGACGTCGCCCCGGTTGCAGAAGCCGACGACAAAGCTAAGAACAAAACCAACAAGCTGCAAGCGCTTTTCGCTCAGGATTGCACTACAGCAAGACCTGATGTGGGCGAGCTGCTCGATGATGATGGGCAAAGACACTTCTGCAAGAATTGCCTGCATAATTTTTTCACTGCTTTCAAATGCTTCTGCAATCTGCATCAACAAGAAGTAGAGCCTCTGCATGATTGTCCCGAATTTAGCCCTAAAAAGAAAATCACCGAATTGTAGGGCATTATTGATGTATTTACGCCATGTCTCACTGATACTGCTGACCCTGCTGTTTTTCTGCTTGTTTAGCGCCTGTCTGGACAACAAGGTATTCCAACCGCGCTACGAGTTTTTAGCCGCATATGAGCATCCGCCGCAATTTTGGCTGGAATATCATCCCTATCCACCAGCCCAAAGCGCTTCCAGCCAGCCCAAAGTGCGTGCCATCCCACAAAACGAGGGCTGGACTGACTTGCGCATGCAGCGCGAGCTTAAGCAGTTCCAAGCCGCCGGCATCAGCACCCTGCTCTTGCATGTCAGTCCTGAAATGCTTGCAGCTGAACATTTTGCTGAACGCCTACAAAAATTTCATACTTTTGCCACTGAACTTGCGCCAGGATTAAGCATTGCACCGGTGTTATGTCCTACTTCTGAAGGCATGCGACTCTCAGTACAAAATACGATGCAATATGTCGAACGCCTCGGTTTTCTACAGCTGCCCGCCAGCCTTAAACTGCAAGGAAAGCCTGTATTATTTTTCGGCGGGCAAATTGAGCTTATCGATGACTATAAAGGAGCGCGTAGCTACGCCAGCCTGCCAGCCTTCTTGGATGACAGGCAAAACCGAGCCGACAGCGTAAATATAGCCGAACCCTTAACCTCGGCTCAAGGCAACGACTTGGCCTTGCGGCGATATCAGGGTGTTTTTTTCGCCAGGCAACTGCAACTGGCCTATGATCACAAAGCTAGAATTATCTATCTTAAAAGCTGGAATAATTATGAAGCAGGCAATTTCCTGGAGCCCAACTCGCTGGATCGGGAACTTATGCTGCAAGTTCTGGAACTGGCGCAAAACGCGCTGCCCCAAGCTGACGAGCGCTAAGAAACGTTCAAAAATCACAGCCATCCCATAGACTATGATGTAATGTACAGATTGGCGACCTTGGCGGTGAAATTAAAAAAGATAACCGCAAAGAACGCAAAGGACGCAAAGGACGCAAAGATAACCGCAAAGAACGCAAAGAACGCAAAGGATGCAAAGATAACCGCAAAGAACGCAAAGGACGCA
>JAAZKR010000195.1 GCA_012799725.1 Oligosphaeraceae bacterium
CAGTAGCACCGGTAGTCATGCACCAGTTAAAGTACTTGAAAAGCTCTTTCTTGCGATCCGCCGCCAAATCTTCACGGTAGAGTATATAGGTGACTCCGAGAATGGGATAGCTTTTCTCGCCTGGCTGCTCGGTCAGAACCATGTAGAAGCCGGGGGCGTTTTTCCAGTCCGCAGCAGCGGCGCCTGTGACGAAGTTGTCCAGCGAAGCGGCAATATAGTTGCCGGCGGAATTTTCCAGCTGTGCCATGGCAAGATTGCCTTCAACTGCATAAGTATACTCGGTGTAACCGATAGCGCCGGAGATTTTTGCCACGCTGTTGCAAACACCGGGGTTCTTCTGTCCACCTATGCCAACCGGCCATTTCACCGAGGAGCCACAGCCGGCAACATTCGCCCATTCCGTGGAGATCTTGGTCAGGTAATTTGTGAAGATAAAGCTGGTGCCGCTGGCATCAGCACGACGAACCACGGTGATGTCCAAATCAGGCAGATTGGGGTTGTCTTTGGCTAGAAGCGGATCATTCCATTTGCTGATCTTGCCCAGGAAAATATCTGCCAGGTTGGAACGGCTCAATTTGAGCTGATTGTTGGCAACGCCGGGAATGTTGACAATGACCACGACTCCGCCGGTAAGCATGGGGAACTGTACGAGCTTCTCAGCTTTCTGTTCCTCTGCGGTCAAAGGGTTGTCAGTACCGGCGAAATCAACCGTTCCGGCCTTGATCTGATTGACGCCCGCACCGGAGCCGACACTCTGGTAATTGACCTGGGCGCCGGTGGCGCTTTGGCTGTAGCTGTGAGTCCAATTCTGATATACGGGAGCGGGGAAGCTTGCGCCCGCGCCATTGAGAGTGATTTTCTGAGTTTCCGAACAACCGACCAGCAGTAATATTACAGCGGTCATCAGCAGAGTTAGCATTTTTTTCATTTCAAAACATCCCTTTCTTAGTTACCGTTACAAACGACAAAAACATCATATTTTTGTCTCTCGTTAAAAACAACTTGCACGTTGATTGATTCAAATGAATTGTTAAAATCCTTATTAGCACTTACACATAACATATCATCGGGGTGTGCAGATAATATGAGCGAATTGTTAGTTTCGTGTTAAGTCTTTCGCTGTCATTGAAATGCAAGTTAAAATTGGCTGGATTAATATAAACAGGGGACATAAGTGTTTTAGCGTTCTGTGATGGCGCATACTTGCACAGCATCATCCCTCCCCAGTCACACTACGCACCTTATGTCCCCTGTACCGGTGTTTCGTCAGAATTTATAGCTCATATCGAGCTGATAAAGTCTGCCGCTGGCGTTGCCGCCATCTTCGGCTTTGATCAGATCGGTCAGCATTAAGCTGCCGCCGATAGAGAAGTTTTTGCTGACACTATAGGTCAGTCCGAATATATGTCCCTTGACGTTGACAGACCGGCTGGAGCGCAGGGTGGCAGAACCGAAATCGCTGTCGGAGACAAACCACGGCACTGAATCACCTTCGATGCGAGCATACGCATATTTTGCTTTGAAGCGGTCGAACTTTGCTTCCAAGCCGAGCATCCAAGCCATATCATTGCTTTCAGGAGAATAGTCCGCCGGATCAACCGGAGCCCTGCCGTACTCTGCACCCTGGCTGTAATCATCATCCGCACCGAAATTCATTGCCAGTTCGGCAAAGCCTTTCAGGCCGATATCGCCAACCTTTCCGCTGAGTTCGCCGTAGGCCATACCTATCTTGTAATCGGCCTCGCCGGTTCTTGTATCCTGATTGCTGAACCTATTATATTCGGAGGTATTGTCGTCATATGCAAAGAAGCCAAGAGCCAGCACTGCGCTGAGATCGTCTTCTTTCCATTTCATGCCGATCTGACCACCATACATATTGGCCAAATCCTGGCTGTTACCCGCAAATGAAGATGCATCACTGCGGATATTATAAGCACCGATATTGGCAAAGATGAAGTCATCCGCCCAGGCCAGTGTGGCGCCGGTCGGGCGCAGGTCGCCATCAAAGTTGATCATACCGCAAGTCCAGGGATTTTTCTGTTGCCCGACGGTCAGGCTCAGACCGCTGTCTCCGAAGGTATGCTTGGCATAGGCATAATCCAGGAAGAGGTCTCCGGATTCCCAGACACTGCTGCTATTCCAGCTGTCATTGGCACTGGTGCCGCTGCTGCTGCCTGCTTCCAATCCCAGTCCGATCTCCCAACTCTCGGTGGGATTCGTCCAGACACCGCCCAGGCGTATCCGATGGCGGAAACGGGACTTGTAGCGCAAGTCCTTGCCATCTTCCGGATCATGATTGATGTGCTCATAGCGCAATCTCATATCGCCTTTGATGGTCAGTCCATCAATTCCCTTGCCGAGAATCACGCGTGGCAGATCAGAATCGGCCGCCGAGGCTTTTTCGGCAACGGCCTTGATTTCCTGCTGCACACTGGCGGTTTCGGTTTGCTGTTGTTCGAGTTTCTTCTGCAACAGATTCAGTTGCTCCTGCTGCATTTGTATCTGCTGTTTCATCGCTTCGATCTGCTGCAGGATCGCAGTATTGTCCTGACCGTAGCTTGATGCAACCGCACCACATAAAAACAAAACCAGCAGCAATTTCATATAGCTGCTCCGAGCAAGACCGCTCAAACATCCTCTACGTTTCGTTGTTACCATTCGTTCTCTCCTTTTTTGCTTCATTAATGACATCCGCTTACCTACGGATCGCCAAATCGAACTCTAAATAGACAGCTTTTCCGGCTGTTGATTATACCGTAAACCGAGATCATTCAGCCCCGATTACCAAAATATGAGTTTTTAGTTAGAAATGATAAATTTGGCATGAATTGACGACTGCAACCCAACTTTAACCCCAAAAAAAGCAGTCAAAGCTGAGGCTTGATCCTAATAGCTTTATTCTCAGATAGTTGTAAGATTTATGCTGTTCGCCCTGTTGGTGACAGGGTGTTTTCCGTGCGGTTATTGCCCGATTTCTTCTTGTAATGAAAGATTTGCTGGCAACTTTTCTTTAATCGCTGTCATACAATCTCTTTCGAGGTGGCCTCACTCGGCTTCCTCTCTGGCCGATACGGCAAATTCATCATGAAGTGGCGCCTTCCAGGC
>JAAZKR010000196.1 GCA_012799725.1 Oligosphaeraceae bacterium
ATAACACAATGTGTTCCTTAATTGGCTTAATATAATTCATTTCAGAAAGGAGTACGAGCCGCTATGAGTGATGATTTCAAAGATATACTTGCGGTTTTCGATGATGATAAGGACAACAAGGACGGCGATGATGGCAAGGTCGATAAAGTTGAAGAGCCGATCGGGCAGCAGAAGCCTCCGGCCAGCGACGCAAGGCCGGTTACGCCCCGTCTTACACCACCCGCTGCCGATGCCAGGGCAGCCCGCTTCGCAGCAACGGCTGTGCCGCCTTCAACCTCGCTTCCACCTTCTTTCTCAGCAACTCCAATGGCTGCCGGCAAAAGCGGCTCGCCGCTGACTACTGTTCTGCTATTCCTGGTTCTGCTGCTTGTCCTTGCCAGCCTGTCGTTGAATGCAGTATGCTTGAATAAGCTCAAACGCCTGAGTTTGGAACAGCGCGTCATGAACGAGACGATCAGGGATGTCAAAACCTCCGCTGATCGTAGCTGGCGCGTGCAATGCGGCATATATTTCCCGGTTCCAAACCAAAGACCGCAAGAGTATCAGATCATGTACGAGGAAAAAGACGGCAAATTGCTGAAAAGCCAATTCATTACCCGACCCCTGGAATGAATTGAGGAGAATATTGCCGCTGAATGCAAGATTGGAGCGGAGTCAATGAAAGTAAGCTGCACAAGGCTGAAAAAGTCCTCCTTCAACGCCGGTGTCTCCTTGCTTTGGCGCAGAAATTTCCGCCCTCAGGTTTGCAGCAACGCAAAAATGCAATACATTAGAACGGTGTTTTTTCATTTTGTGACGGCAAAAGGAAGGTTGTGGAGTCTGTAATGGATGAGCTTTTCAGCGGTAAAACGCTGCGGGTTTTGCTGTATGGACGCAATCTGGAGGATTTATTGCCGCTACTGCAAGACTTTCCGGCCGAGATCGTGCAAGAGAATCCGGAGTTGGTCATCACACATGGCGGCGATGGCTCGCTGCTGGGTGCCGAACGCCTTTATCCCGGCGTCCCTAAATGTCCTATGCGTGACCGAAGGCAGAATCCGAAATGCGCCCTGCATAGCGAAATCAACACCCTGGAGAAACTCTTCAGGGGAGAGCTGCAAAAATCCTATCCAAGCAAGGTGGCCGCCTATCTGGATTCAGGAACGCCCCGCTTGCTGGGTCTCAATGATTTGGTGTTGAGCCGTGGCTTGCTGTCCTCGGCAATACGCTATCGAATTTGGGTGGACGGGCAGCTTTTCTGCCCTCAGGTGGTTTCAGACAGCCTGGTGCTTTCCAGCCCTTTTGGCAGCACCGGCTACTTTCAAAGCATAACTCACGGCAATTTCAGAGTAGGCCTGGGCTTGGCATTCAATAACGCCATGGACGGGCTGGACTTTTGCGTGTTACCCGAAGACGCTGTAGTGAAAGTACAGCTTCTGCGCGGCCCGGCACACCTGCTGGCCGATAATAACCCACAGGTTTGTGAACTTGTGGAAAATGACTGCTTCAGCGCACGATTAATCAAGTCGCAAACCCTTTTCTACGGCATGGATGTCTTCAGATGCCAAGAATGCTACCAGCTGCGGCGAAAAGGCTGCTGAAAGCAAAAAACGCAAGATTGATAGACCCGGCGAGATAGAAAAAGATAAAGTGCCTGTCATCAATCATGAAATCAATTTCAGGAAATTTTACCCATGAGCCTTCAAAGTTTTCTGGGCGGCGGCATATGCATAGCCTTTATTGCATATTTCGTCGGCAGCATCCCTTTTGGCTACTTGATCGGTAAGCTGAATGGAGTGGACATACGCCGGCATGGCAGTAAGAATATAGGCGCTACTAATGTGCGGCGTACTCTGGGAAAAGACTGGGGTATGGTCTGCTTTGTGCTTGACTTTCTGAAGGGGCTGCTGCCGGTAATCGTTATCGGCAATTGGCTGGGTGGGCGTATGGCTATAGGCTCGGAATGGGGTGAAATGTTTGCTATTGCGGGAACTATAGCCGGTCATGTTTTTCCCTACACGCTTGATTTCAAGGGCGGAAAAGGGGTGGCTACCAGCCTGGGAGCAATCTTGGGAGTCACTGTCATGCCGGTGATTGTGGGCGCCGTCGTCTGGTACATCACGTTTTTGCGAACCCGCATGGTATCGATGGCCAGTTTGGTTGCAGCCGCCTCCATGCCGCTTTTTGCAATTGTCATGTTTTTGCTGGATTTGGGCGACTATAACGTGGCCAATATAGTGCTTATGTGCATCATAGCCGCACTTATTATCGTTAGGCACAAGGACAATATCAAGCGCATCAGAAAAGGACAGGAAAGTAAATTCAGCCGTAAAAAATGAAACTAGTTTGAGAGCAGTTCAACCTTGGCATAGCCTTGCAAATATTATGAAATCGGGGCGACTGGTCAATTTTAGTTTGATGCTTTGCATCCTCTGCGGTGGATTTTTATTCGCCGACCAGCTTCCTCTGCCCTATGGAGCTAAGATTTTGCCCGGTGGCGACTTGGAGGTCAATGGCGCCATCGTGCGCAGACAGGCCAGGGAAATAGCCCTGCCCTGTCGCTTCGTCCTGGCTGAAGGAGCACTGGAAGTTATTGTGAGTAAGCCGGACGGACGTATGCACGAGACACTGTTATGCACCGATATCGCTGCCGTGCAAGTGCAGGCCCTGCTCTATCTGCTGGGAGCTGAAAACGGCAGCAGATTGCCCGAACAGGGAAGGCAGGGAGACCTTATAGACCTCTTTATAGAATGGCAGGATGATGAGGGCAAACCGCAAAGACAGCCGGTAGAATATTGGATCATAGATACACAAACCGGGAAAAACCTGAAGCAGGAGGGCTGGGTTTTCGTGGGTTCAACTGTGCATAACGGCGCCTTTTTAGCCGACTTGGAGGGCAATATTGTTATCAATTATTCGGTGGGCTCAACAGTGCTGGACAGCCCAAATCCGGCAGCTATGGACGACGATACCCTGCATGTGGTGGACGCCAGGAAAAAACAACCGCAAGAGCAGAATAAACCCATGCTTGTCTTGAAACCGCGACAAGTAAAAAAACGATAGGAAACAAGTGCCTTGCCTGTGCTGCATGCAGATGTTTTGCGGGAAAAGCGCTCAAAACAATTCCAGAACAGAATGCCTCAGTTTTCTGCAGCGTTGGTTTAACGTAGTAATACATGGCACCTATGGAGCCAACACTCTTCATTTAACCTAAAAAAGCAGTTGACTTTTCCCCCTTGCCCGGCAATCAGAACCTTCTTC
>JAAZKR010000197.1 GCA_012799725.1 Oligosphaeraceae bacterium
CCGCATCGGAAGAAGCTCTGATTATCGGTCAAGAGGAAAAGTCAACTGTTTTTTTTAGGATAAAAGCATGAGACAAAAAATCCCAATACCGATTTTTTTCATTTTTTACTTTGGAGCTAGTTGTTCTGGGTGTAACTTTATTACTTTACATCCTGTTTCAAAGATCATGGCCTATCAAAAAGGAAACGTAATGGGTCTGTCCTCTGTAGCATTTCTGAAGCATTGGTTTAATGTGGCAATGCAGGGGACCAATGGAGCCAACACTCTTCTTTTAACGCTTTGTAATCACATCGGCGACGCCAAGCCGTAAAGTCGCCTTGCCGTTCTTTGCGTTCTTTGCGTTCTTTGCGGTTAAATGAAAAGGCATTAACCACCAAGAACGCCGAGAACACCAAGCAATTAAGTCAGCACTACAGAAGACTGACACATTGCAAGGGAACATTTTGCAGCGCAAAAGGAAAACCAAAAACATTTGACAATCACAACCTGCAAAGTATAGTAAGGTATGCTTACGGCTTTTTAGGGATAATTAGGGGTATATTGTGGACATTGATTTTTCCAGCCACATACCAGTGTATGTGCAGATCAAGGATCAGCTTCAGGCTGAGATCAATGCGCGCAACTTACAGACTGGGGATGCGCTTCCGACCTTGGCTGGGATTTGCGACATGGCCGGGGTTAGCATGCGTACGGCTCAGCGTGCTGTGGCATTGATGTTGAAGGAAGGGATCGGAAAGCGTATTGGCCGTCAGTTGGTGGTTGGAGACACACCGCTGCCGTGCACTCGAGTGGTCAAATCAATCTTTATCGTAGCCTGTGACTTTTCATTGAATGACGGCGGCGGGTGGGTTGGGGATCAAATACTGAAGGGAATCAGCGAGGAAGTAGCAAAAGAGGTTGACAGTGAGCTGGTGCTTGCCGCGCCAGATTTTGTCAACTCGTTGCAATATTATCTGAATCAGAAGAATCCTTCTATGCAGGTATGTGGAGTATTGTTGTTGCACTGTCAACGTTTTGATGTGCTCGAGGAGCTGCTCGAACAATACCCGCAAGTTAATTTCATGCAGATGAATTATTATCTGGATGGGATTGAGACTTTGCCGGAAAATCTGTACGGGGTATTCAATGATGATTTTGCCGGCAGCTACAAGGCGGTGGAATATCTCGTCGATGAATTGAAATGCCAGCAACCGGTTTTCTGGGAACTTTCCTGCCCTGATCAGGTTTATCAGGAAAGACGGCGAGGTTTTCTTTCTGCTTTGGCTGACCGCGGTAAAAACGGGCGAGCGTTTTTACAGCTGTCCAGGCCTCCTTCACACCCTCCTAATGAAACCTTGAATATCTATTACAATGCTTTCTCGTCCCTGTATGAACAGGCAGAAGACCTTGATGGCATCTTCTGTTGCAATGACTACATGGCGGCAGCAGCAGCGCAGTTTCTTGAGGATCATGGCAAAGCGCATATTCCGGTTGTGGGTTATGACAATTACATCCATCAGTCTTTACGGAAGACGACAACAATCGGCGTTGACTTTGTCCGCATGGGTAGGGTCGCCGTACAACGTCTGCGGCAAAATTCTGGCCTGCGTTTCACAAAAATTCTACCGCAGCTGATTCTTCGAAAGCAGCAGAAGCATACATACATGCCCACAAAACAGGTTTTCCAGGTTTTCAACGCCATTTCTTCTGTTCCGGTACGGAATTAAGTTTGTTAATATGAGGACAATCAAGGCCATTTCGTTGCACACAGAAAAGCCCATCTTCCCCAAACTGGCAATTCTGTGTGCCTGAGAAAATTTGATAATCGTGATTTTTGTTTTTCACCTCTGAAAGTAAGGAGACTTACGATGGATGCACAAAAGGGATTGGGTATTTTCAAGGGTATTTATTTTACCTTGATCGAGTTGCTGGTGGTGATCGCCATCATCGCCATACTGGCATCGATGTTATTGCCGGCTTTGAGCAAAGCCCGTGCACGAGCCACCAGTGTTGCCTGCATCAACAACTTGAAGCAGGTTGGGATTGTCATTGCGATGTATGCTGAGGACAACACCAATTGCGTTCCTGGCGCTTATGCCGATAATGTTCATCCCTGGATTCGTCGGTTGGATGAGTATGCCGGTAACAACCGTAATATCTACATTTGTCCAGGTGGTGTTCCTAGTAAATACGATCCGGCTGACGCATTTTCAGAATATCGCACCTATGCGCTGATGGGGGTTTTTGATCCATGGAGTCAGGTCCATAGCGTCATTAATTTGATCAAGCTCTGGCGGCCACAGGACACCGAACTCCGATGCGATTCCATCAATACAACAAATTGGAAACCGACCTGCGTTGTCCGTGCTAACTGGACAACCGATTTGGCGGTTAATATCAGACACAATAGCAAAGCCAATATTCTGTTTTCTGATTTTCGCGTCCAGGCAACTGATCAGAATTATCTTTTACCGAAGGACGTATATCACAGAGCCTTTGGAATGATAGAAGTCAAAACCAAGTATTTGGTAAGTCCCTACGGCAACCGGTAAAAGATACGACTCAAGAAAATAGCCAAACTGAGTCAGCTGAAGGGAAAAATTATGAAATTTTCACGTACTTTGTTACTGGTGGCAATTATTCCGGTGCTGTTGGCAGCCAATGGGAACTCCGTTTCTGTTTCATGGAGTGGTACTGGCGGAAAACTTCTTCCGCCTCAAGTAATTATGCGTGACGACAAGGGTACAAACATTATCCGCTGCACTCCAGTGGAGACGGCTGACTGGCAAGGACTGCAGGGCACTTTCGCCGTACCGGTCGATCTTAGCAAATACAGGGCGGTATCCTTTGACTTCCTGCAAAAATTTTATCCGGGGGATCCAGCGACCGTTTTGAGTATCGCGATGGAAAAAGGCGGCATTTATACCGATTTTTCCGCCGGTAATGGTAACAACTGGCAGCATATCGAAATTCCGCTCGATAAACGCATCTGGACCGGTGCCGACAAATACGGTTTCGGAGTTGCGGTAAAGTGCAATATCTACCCCTACCAGCACCTGAATTCGCCGGAAAAATATTTTGAGCTTGCCAACTTCAAATTGCTGCCCCAGGAATCAGGAGAACAGAACCGTAAAATTGTCATTCGTTCCTATCGTCATGAAACGCCGCCTGAGGATGGTGATCCGCAAGGCAACGCTCTGTGTGATGGAAACCTGGATAAAGATTTGATATGGCCGGGATACGGGCACAATGAACCGGCGTGGACCTTTGATTTGGGAACAATTCATGCGGTGACCAATATTACCCTGATTGCCTCCGGTGACCAGAAAGAGCAGAATTTCCAAAATGCCGCTGTATTCAGCTCGATGGATGGAAAGACCTTTCATGCCGCTGGAAGGGTCAATAAATCGGAGAACAATGATCAGCGGCAGACTTATCAGTTTTCGACGCCCTTTGCTGGGCGCTATGTCAAAATCGTCCCGGTTCGAATGCGGCAGGACTTCCCAGTGCTGCTCGCTGAAGCTTTGTTTTTCGGTTATATTCCCGATGACAAGGAGTTGGCGGCATTCAGTCAACATACGTATGACGAAGGGCGACCGCTGCCATCAGACAATGGGGAAAATTATATTTCTGTCCAGGGGGATGGAATCTCATTCAGAGTTTGTAAAGACAATGGAATTTTGACCGACCTCATCTTCAAGGGACGCAGGATTGCCGGAAAATTTTTCCGTTGTTACAAATTGATGCATCAACGGCATGACATTGACGCTGATGCGTACACTGATCAAGTTACCTCATTCGAGACCTTCCCGGGGGGAGTTCGCTTCAGTACTGTCAATCCAGCTTTTCCGGAAATGAGTTTCGATCATCAAATCATCATTGAAAATGAGGCTCTTCGAACGGAATTTTCATTGAAGCCGGAGAAAAATTGTGAAAGAGCTTTTTTACGCCTGTCATACGAAACTATTTTCGATAAAGCGTTCCGCAAAGGTGGCTATTATGAATCATGGGGCGGTCATCATCTGGAACGTATTCCGGCGTCAGAGGTGATTACCGAGCAATCTGTAGACGCAAAAGCCACACTATCTTTTGAAACTGCCGGTGGTCAGAACACACTGTTGCATACACTTGGCGCACAAAATGGGCGCTTTCTGCCACCAGGAACCGGCGTGGGGTTGGAGGCCGCACAATATTTCCTCGCCAACGGCTTGCGTTTATGTGCAGGCGTCCTGAATGTTAATCCGGATTTGCAAGCCCAAACGCTTTCCACTTGGCTTATTGTCGTCAACGGCACACTCCTGGCTGCCTATGACAAATATCTGAATTTTAATGCGATGAATGACTTTATCAGCAACATTCATCGTCCACAATGGTTGCGTGACGTCAAGCTTATGTCCCAGCTTGGTGGTTGGGAAGGATTATGGATTGGCGGTAATGAGCGCGGCGCCGCCAACCTTGGCAAACTCTATGAATTTGATCCGATCTGCGCACCAATGCTTGGTTATCTTGGCAGTAATTGGGGGGATTTTCCGCTTTCCGGGGAAATAACCGGCAGCTTCGGTTCAGTTTCCACCGTTGAAAAACTCAGACAACGAGTTGTCGAAATACGAAAAATCAATCCACAGTTAAAAATCGGCTTTTATACTTGGCTTTGGAGTGCCGGCATCAACTCCGAAATAATAAAAAAACATCCGGATTGGTTCATTCGTAAAACCAGGGAAGGCAATCCGGCAAACTTTTTCCCCGGACCTAATCAGGTGCTCAACTTCATCCGGAATTTCTCTAATGATGCTTCCCGTGCAGAAGCAGTCAAGGCGATCTGTGATATGGTCGATACCTTCGATCTGGATATTTGGTATCTTGACGGTGGTTCGATTTATTCCATTGCCCGCAACTGGGAGACCATGGAACAGGATACGCCCCACGGCCTGATGGACCTGAACGCAGAAATCAGGGAAAACATTCAGAAAAAACGCGCTGACCGGGCGGTCTTTTTCAATAACCCCTATACTCCACAGGGAGATTTCGGCTTTTTAGAATCTTTCAGCGACATTGTATCCAACTGGCGTTCCGGGGCAAATTGGATGTATAAATTCAAGCTTTTCCAGCATCGTGATCCGTTGCATTATCCGATTTACATCTACTGGATCGGTTCGGTGCATGGACCTCTGGAGGACTATATGGTCGGTACCGGCATGCTCCCGGCAACCCATTCCAGGGGCGATTTGCTCCGCGATGTCGGTTATGTTTCCGCGCGCCACGAGGTACGCCAGCTGGCGTTGGTGGATGCCCAACTTACTCCCAACTGGCGTTTTGACGAGGGCACAGCGTTGGAATCATTAGCCATGAAGCAGGGCAACAGCGCTGTCATTTATCTGAAACACCACGGTAAAGGCGGTGAAGAAGTCATCAGTTTTGATGCTGCTCCATTTGGCTTTGATGCAGACAGACCGATTTACACTTGGGCAGTCACAATCAAGGATGCCCGCAAATATGCTTGTCTTTACGGCGAGCCGGACCTTCGTAAAGGCTATGAAACTACCGGCTGGATTGGTGATCGGGTGGTCATTCCCCAATACATAGGTGCCAATAGCGTTCGCAACGGCAGGGTTGAGCAACGCCTGTCTTTGCCTGCCGAACGGGCCGTGATGTTAGTCGCTTCTCAAACGCCAGCAGTAATCTGGAGTTACCGCGGTCGTCCGGCATACTCTCGATTGTCCGAAACGCCGGCCTTGCGGATTTCCGGAAGCACGGTGGACAATTTGCTGATCACTTCGGAAGCTCCGGGCAGTGAAATTGCCATTCTGGTGCCGGACAACAAACTTCCGGAAACAATAACGGTAAATCAGCATCCGGTGCAGTGGGAACTTTTCCGTGATAATGGCATAGTGCTCGCGATTATAAAGCTTGACCGTGCCGGCGCACACCGTGTATCCTGTCAGTTCACAACCGCCCCCAGTGCAACTGGAAACATCGAGCTTGCGCTTGAAGCAGTCGGAAGGGCTTTGCAGATAGCCGTAGTTGCACCAAAGGGAAGTATCGGGAAGCAGATGCTGCTTTCCATTCATAACGACGGCAACACCGTCTGGAGCAAAGCCGTAACACTGACGGCTTCGGAATCTTCTATCTACGTTGCTTTGCCGGAAATCGTCCGCGACGGCGCTTATGAAGTGCGCGCCGGAATTGCTGGAAATGACCGCCTGGCCAGCCAAAGTATCCAGCTGCTTGGGTTGGGCAAGCCGACCAAACTGGAAGCATTAATGCCAGTGCCAAAGATGGTGAGCACTGAAGAAAAATGTGACATTTCCCGACATGGTTTGACGGTAAGCCATCTCTATCAATTTTATACCGACAACAATGGTTTTGCAGAAACCGATCCGGAGAGTCTCGAGGTGCGGGTTGGTTCTGCACCGATGTATGAGACGTACTGGAACACGTTTGTTGCCGGCATGCAGCTTCACGGGGTCAAGCGTTACTTAAAGCTGGAAATGGGCGGCAATTTATACAATTATTGCATTAACGGAGTCTCTCTGGGGGTACACTCCCCCCGATATGATAATCCGGAACATTATATCGGTTTGCTTTTTGACTTCGGTTCCCCTGCCGGGTTCAATGTGCGCACTGCCGGAGGATTCGGTAAATTCAACATTAAAAACCGCTTGATCACCCCGTGGAGCATCAAAGAGCCGGCGCAACACATGTGGGTTTTGAATGAGCTGATGACAAATGCTCAAAAAGATTGTGTCGCGTGGTTTGATCTCCATCAGCTCGGTGCGCCGGAAAACTGGAACGGAAAATTGATTGTTTCGGCAGCGATGAGGATCGTTTCGCCAAATCGGAGTATCTACGTCAAAGTATTGGACACAAAGGATGAGTTGCCGCCCGGCGCCGAAATCGGTGTGCCGGTCTCGCTCAAAAAGGTGGAAGCCCCGAAGGTTATTCCGGTAGCCAGCGTATCGGCTTTGCCGGATGCCAGCCAATGGCAAACGATTCCTTCAGCAGGAATCATGCGTGATATTCAGAACCGACATAAAAGCGATATGTTTCCCATCAATGCAAAAGTGGCCAAGGATAATACAAACCTCTATTTCTACTTTCATTCCAAAGAAAAACCGGGGAAAATCTTTGACTGCCGACAAGGGAATTCCGGCAAGCCGTATTTCAGTGACAGCGTAGAGTTATGGATCGAGTATAAAAAATCACCTGGCATGGCGCTGCATGTTGTCGTGGATACCGACGGCAACACTTTTCAGCAAAAAATGACTTTGTCAGATAAAAACAAAGATAAAAATGCAATTCTTGTGGACTTTCCCGGAGAAAAACATCTGTTTACCAAAAATCCCGATGACTGGCATGCAATTATTGCCATTCCGCTGAGTGAACTGGGCATTGAAAACATTTCTTCAGGCGACGAACTGTGTTTTAACATGATGCGTAACCGGGTTGAAAGCGGTAATCTTGTCAACTTCAGCCTTGCGCCGGTATTTTTCTCAGGGACTCATCACAAGTTGCGTTTTTAGGCAAAAAATGCCACGATAATGCACATTAAATGAGGTGAACTGGAAGTGTTAGCTCTATCCAAAAATTCATCTGCGAGGCAAGTTCGCTATTTCTCGAGGTAAGCCGTATGAATAAAATAAGCTGTTCCATGTCTCAACAATCGGAGGAGGAGGTCGCTGAAACCCCTTATCGCCAAATTTTTAGACTCTTTCTGCCCGCATACTGCGCAGACCAGAGGATTCAGGATACCTTGGAATATTGTCGCCGTACAGGATGTCGCGATGTCCTTTTATTTACCACGAGTTATGATGAAGAGCCCTCTTTCAAGTCAGTTGAAGAGGTGCGCACCTATACGGAATCGGTGTTAAAACCAGCCGCCAGACGTTTTCGGGAAGCCGGTATTGCAGTTGGCATCAATGTGATGCAGACGCTGGGGCATTGCTACTTCCCGGATGACAAGGAGTACCGCAAAGCATTCCCATTTCAACGCAGAATCACCGCCGAAGGCAAAAATGATCGCGGCGGAGCATGCCCCATGGATGTCGGATTACAGGAGTGGGTGAAAAAAACCTATTCGGTTTATGCCGAAATTCACGCCGACTATATCTTTGTAGATGACGAGTTCCGAACCATGTTGCGAGATGGCATGACCTGCTTCTGCCCACTCCATCTGAAAAAAATAGAAGAGCTTGCCAATGTCGAAGCGGTCACTATTGAGGCGGTTGCCAAAGCCATTTGGCATGACTTGGATTCACCGCTGCGAAAAGCATATTTTGAAGCAACAACACAGGGACTTGCCAAAATGGCGGTAATAATCCGCAATACAGTCAAGGCGGTTGCCCCTGAGACCAGGCTCGGGCTTATGACCCAGGTCTTTCCACAGGCAGCTACTGGAATTGATTATCAGCAAATCTTAAAAGCATTGTCGGGGGATGAACGCCCACTGGTGCGTCCGCAAATATCCCTGTATTCGGAAATCGGCCTGCATCAGTTTGCCGCTGCGTCCATTAATCCATCCATCTTTCGGGAAGTATTGCCTAAAAACATAGAACACTATGCCGAAATCGAGAACAGCCCCTACGGAGTCTGGGCAAAATCAACCGCCATGACGATCGCCCAAATTTACGCATTGCTGCTGCAGGGCTTCATGAAACAGGCCGTCAATTTTTGCTCCATGTTCATGCGCCCACTCGATGAACTAAAGCCGCTGATCGAAGCACAAGTGCGCGAACGTCCCCGTTTCGAGGCATTGGCAAACCTGATCCCGGATGGAAATGCGCCCATAGGTGTATATAATTATGCGCATTTGCACGAACTGGAAGTAAGACAGGTGAAGGCTCCCGGCGAATATCATCACGGCCATGCGCTGGCCATGGCGCTGCCAAATCTTGGCATTCCCCTCGGAACAGACCCCAATAGCCCTTGGATCATGCTTACCGGCGATGCTCTGCGCAAGGCTACACCAGCTGAAATCGATTCCCTTTTGCGTCGTGGTGCGCTGCTGGATGTCCCCGCCTTGCAAACCTTGACTGAACTGGGCTTTGGGGAACGGATCGGCATCAAGGTTGAACGGGAATTGGAATGCGATGAAGTCGGCTTCGAAGAATTTACCGGCCCCAACGGCCTCGATCCCCTTCTGCATCGTTTTACCCTTCAGTCTTTCCTCCATCTAAACTATGGACACTGGTATGAATTGACTGCAACAAACCCCTGTCAGGCATGGTCTGTTGTGCGTAATTTCCGTGGTGACCTGGTAACTCCCGGATTACTGGTACGGGAAAATGCCGCAGGTGAGCGTTTCGCTGTTCTGGCTTTTACTGGCGATGTATCCAATCATTGGATGGCAAACCGGTACCGGGCACGGCAGCTTCGTCTATTCTTTGAATGGCAGGCTCGGACCCCATTTCCGGTGGTTGTCACAGAGGATTCGCCCTATTGTTGGACCATTATAAACCGAGATAAGGAAGGCCGTCTGGTTGCAGGAATCATCAACACTTCCAGCGACACAATCCTTAACCTGACTCCTCAAATGGCCGGATGCTGGAACCAGATCACGTGCGCCGGAGAATTGCCGTTGCAGCAAGCCGCTGATGGTAGTGTACAAACAAAATTGGCGCCCCTCGATGTCTTACTCCTTCATCAAAAAACAACCGAATAATTGATAATGCGCGAAGTCTTGTGACGAACACGAATAACTTCAGCCTAAACATTTGGTCATTAAGTCAATGGAACCACTATCAGTCGGATCAGTCAGGGTCTGGTTCCAGAAGAGCATGACAGAGCCTGCAAGGGCTGCCGCCCCATGCTCCCTGACTGGAAGCTATGTCAAAAAAACATATTTGTCTGCCTTCAGACAACTGAAGCTCAGGTTCAAAAAAACGAGCGTTATTTTTCCTTCATCTAATTACTAAGCAATAATTTAAGTGTGGCAATAAATTGTATTGTTGAAATTTGACTTGTGAAAATACAGTGGCACCTCTTAGCCCGGGGGCTGCATAGTAATAATCTCCGGTGGCCGAGCTCGGAGGGTGGGGAAGCCGGGGGTGGGCGGCACCCCGAAACCAGCGCCGGCGACACAAACGAACTCCTGACAGAAGCATTTTTTACAGGATCACCTATGGCAAATCCACTGCCCCCCTGTGGCGCCCTTGCGGGCGCTGCCTCTTGGGGGAGACCCCACCCCGGGTTGCGTCGCGCTCCGCGCTTCCTCACCCGGGGTTATTTTTGTGTGGCGCTTCGCGC
>JAAZKR010000198.1 GCA_012799725.1 Oligosphaeraceae bacterium
GTTACGACTTCATCCCAGTTACCAGACCCACCTTCGACGCCTGCCCCCATTGCTGGTTGGCCCGGCGGCTTCGGGTGAGGCCGGCTCCCATGATGTGACGGGCGGTGTGTACAAGGCCCGGGAACGTATTCAAGGGACCGTTGCTGATGTCCCTTTACTAGCGATTCCGACTTCACGCAGTCGGGTTGCAGACTGCGATCCGAACTGGGGCCGGTTTTGAGGATCCGCTCGCCCTCGCGGGCTGGCATCCCATTGTACCGGCCATTGTAGCACGTTTGCAGCCCCGGGCGTAAGAGCCATACGGACTTGACGTCATCCGCGCCTTCCTCCCGCTTGACACGGGCAGTCCCGCCAGAGTACCCAGCATCACCTGATGGCAACTGACGGCACGGGTTGCGCTCGTTGCCGGACTTAACCGAACACCTCACGGCACGAGCTGACGACAGCCATGCAGCATCTGTGCTTCCGTCCCGAGGGAAGGGCGTCTTTCAACGCCGGCCGGAAGCATGTCAAACCCGGGTAAGGTTCTTCGCGTTGCCTCGAATTAAGCAACATGCTCCACCGCTTGTGCGGGCCCCCGTCAATTCCTTTGAGTTTTAGCCTTGCGGCCGTAGTCCCCAGGCGGTGAACTTATCGCGTTGGCTTGGACACGCCCGGGGCCAGCCCGGGCACATCTAGTTCACAAAGTTTACGGCGTGGACTACCAGGGTATCTAATCCTGTTTGCTACCCACGCTTTCGTCCATGAGGGTCAGTCATGTGCCAGCAGACCGCCTTCGCCATAGGTGTTCCACCTGATATCCACGCATTCCACCGCTACACCAGGTGTTCCGTCTGCCCCTCACTGACTCCAGCCCGGCTGTTTCCACCGCAGTGCCGGGGTTGAGCCCCGGCCTTTCACGGCAGACTTGCCAGGCCCCCTGCGGACCCTTTACGCCCAGTAAATCCGAATAACGCTAGCCACCTACGTGTTACCGCGGCTGCTGGCACGTAGTTAGCCGTGACTTCCTCTCCCGGTACCGTCAAAGTTCGTCCCGGGCGACAGAGGTTTACAACCCGAAGGCATTCTTCCCTCACGCGGCATTGCTCCGTCAGGCTTGCGCCCATTGCGGAAGATTCTCGACTGCAGCCTCCCGTAGGAGTCTGGGCAGTGTCTCAGTCCCAGTGTGGGTGACCGACCTCTCAGTCCACCTACCCGTCGTCGCCTTGGTGGGCCATTACCCCGCCAACAAGCTAATGGGGCGCGAGCCCATCCCCGGGCGAAAAGTCTTTCGAGCAAAAGGCAGGGGCCGATTGCTCGGCATCCGGCATTAGGCGGCGTTTCCACCGCTTATTCCGGACCCGGGGGCAGGTTGCTCACGTGTTACTCACCCTTTCGCCACTGGACGCCCGGAGGCGTCCCGTTCGACTTGCATGCCTAATCCATGCCGCCAGCGTTCATTCTGAGCCAGGATCAAACTCTCCATAGCTGAAAACCAAATCCGCAGGCCAAGGACCCGCGGGTCGGTATCATGAAAAACTCCTCTCAGAGTGACGTAAAAAATACAAGATCGGCAAGGCGTCACCAATGCCGAACCCGCACGTTTCATTGCGCTGTTCTATTGCCAAAGAGCTTGCCCGGAATCGGGCAGGACACTTAATATGGCACAAGTTCCCCCCTTTGCAAGTCGGATACGCCCAAAAACGGGAAAAAATGGCGGTAGACCCGGCTCCGGCGGGATCGGCGGGATGCCGGGCGGGTATGCCCGGCCGCAGGACAACAACCGGCGAGGCGGGCGCCGGGGCCGATGGGGCCGGGGTGCCGGGCAGGCATGGCCGGCCACAGGACAACAACCGGCGAGGCGGGCGCTCTGACCATAGACTAATGATAAAAAGAGCGCTATTATGACTTTTTAATGAAATTAAATGGCGCAATAAATTGCAAAGTATATTTTAGCGTATATGCTATGGCATTTGCCGGATTTCGGCGTTATTTTATCTAATGTGCAACACAGTGTAGCAAGGAAGGAAGAACAAAATGGCAAGAGAAACAATAAAATGCCCCCATTGTGAATGCAAAGTACTCCTGAGTGAGGTCGAAAAAGACGACGGCCTCTGCCCCGAATGCGGACAACTCGTACTGACCTCTAGCCTGTTTGACGACTTCGATGATGATGACGACTTGGAATTGGACGAGTATATTGACTTTGATGATGACGAGCTTTTAGACGACCTGGATGATGATGAGGACGAGGAGGAGGACGAAGACCCCTTGTTTGATGATGAAGATGACGAAGATGACGAAGATGACTTCGATGATGAGCCTCATAGACAGAAAGGTTTTCGCAGACGCAGAAAGGGCTTTGATTAAGAATCGTTCAAAAATCAAGACAACAATTCTGGAATTGTTTTGAGCTGTTTTTCCCCTCTGGAAGTAGCATAATGTAAATGTGCGACTGCACTTGTAGATATAGGGAAAGGCAACCAAAAGAAATCAGAAATGCAAACTTATTCTTTGAACGCTGCCCAAGTTTAGTAACCACTGTTAAAACGCAAAACTTGCTCGGCAAGTTCTACCAGGTCGCTTGGTAGAGCCGAGCTGGGAAGGGCAAGCAATAAGCTTATTGTTCTGCCTAGGACGCACACTGAGCAATTTTTATTCACAAGCAAACTAGGAATGCCATCCAAAAAAAGAAAGAATGTCAGAAGAAAAAGAATTTAATTTTAATGCACTACAAGAGGGAGAGTACGACTCCTCTACAATTATCACGTTAAATCCGCGTGAGCATGTACGCTCACGCAGCGGCATGTACATTGGACGTTTAGGGAATGGTGAACACCATGACGATGGCATTTATGTCATGCTCAAGGAGGTCGTAGACAACAGCGTAGATGAGTTCGTCATGGGGCACGGTCGAAAGATCGAAGTCGAAGTACTTGATGAAGGACGGGTGCGGGTACGAGACTATGGCCGCGGCATACCACTGGACAAGGTGGTGGAATGTGCGTCACAAATCAACACCGGCGGCAAATTTATCACTGACAAAGATGGCGTCAAGCGCCCTTTCTCCAGCTCCATAGGCCTTAACGGGGTAGGATTAAAAGTAGTCAACTTCCTTTCTGAGCGTTTCAAGATCAGCTCTTGGCGCGGAGGCAAGGGCTATACCGCCAGTTATGAGGAAGGCGAGCTGCTGTCTGAAGAAGCGCTGGAAGATGAGAAGCAGCCCAATGGCACCGAGGTTGTTTTCCGTCCCTCCAGGGAGATTTTTCCCGATTTCCGTTTTGACCTCAAGTATGTACGCCGCCGCATGCAGCATTATGCCTGGCTCAACAGTGGGCTGAACTTGTATTGCAACGGCGAACGCTTCCATTCGCGCCGTGGTTTGCTTGACTTGCTTGAGTCCAAACTGGAGTCTGATTCGCTCTATGATATGGTGCATTATAAATCAGAGAAAATGGAGTTTGCTTTCTGCCACACCGGCAGCTTCAATGAGAATTACTACTCATTTGTCAACACACAGTACACCAGCGATGGCGGCACGCACTTGGCCGCTTTCAAGGAGGCCATAGGCAAGGCTATCAATGAACTGGCTCCCAAACCCATAGATTTTGACGATGTGCGCTGCGGTATCAGCGGCGCCATTGCCTTGAAACTCCAAGACCCAGTCTTTGAATCGCAGACCAAAACCAAGCTGGGCAACACTGATATCAAGGCTGATATCATCAACGAGGTACGGCAGGCAATCGTTGATTTCCTGTATAAAAACCCGGAAGTCAAAAACGCCATCTTTGAGAAGGCGGAGAAGAACGAGTCTATCCGCAAACAGATACAGGCTGTACGTCGCGGAGCACGCGAACTAGCACAGAAATCGCAACTTAAGGTGGACAAGCTGCGTGACTGCAAATATCATTTTAACGAAACTGATCAAAAACGCAAGGAGGAAGAAAAGCGCAAATGCCAAGAGAGCATGATCTTCCTGACTGAGGGCAACTCTGCCTCCGGCTCAGTGGTTACTGCGCGTGACCCGCTTACCCAAGCAGTCTTCAGCCTGCGCGGCAAGCCACGTAACTGCTATGGACTGCGCAAGGAAACCGTCTATCAGAATGAAGAGCTTTACGGTATTATGCAGGCCATCGGCATAGAAAACTCCATGGACGATCTGCGCTACGGCAAAATCATCATCGCCACAGACGCTGATGTGGACGGCTTCCACATACGCAATCTGCTCATCACTTACTTTCTTACCTTTTTCCAGCCTTTGGTCGAATCTGAGCGTGTATTCATCTTGGAAACTCCACTTTTCCGGGTGCGCAACAAGAAAAAGACCCGTTATTGCTACAATGAAGAAGAGCGCGATTTAGCCCAGAAAGAGCTAGGCAAGGAAGCAGAAGTAACCAGATTCAAAGGGCTGGGTGAAATTTCACCGGAGGAATTTGGTCAATTCATCGGTGAAGACATGCGCTTGCAGGCAGTAACAATAGATAACGTACGCCAAGTAGACAATATGTTGAGATTTTTCATGGGCGACAACATACCTGAAAGACGCAACTATATCATGGAAAACCTAGTCTGAGCGCTTTTGAACATCAGGGAAAGCTACTAACAGATGAAATTTATACGTTATTCCCATCAGAGTGAGACTCGGCATGGCCTGCTTGAGGGTGAACTGGTATCCGAGCTACAGGGCAACATTTTCGGCGATTGGCAACGCAGCGGCAAAACACTGCCTCTGACTGAATTGAAACTGCTCGCCCCTGTCATGCCTACAACCATTTTTTGCATAGGCAAAAACTATCGTGCACATGCGGCGGAATTCGGAACGGCAGCTCCGGCGCAGCCCATTGTTTTTCTTAAAGCGCCCAACAGCTTGAACCACCCCTATGCCCCCATCGTACTGCCCAAGCCGGAACAAAGCATGCAAATCGACTATGAGGCGGAGCTAGCCATAGTTATAGGCAAAGGCGGCAAAAACATACCCGAGACCGAGGCGCTTAAGCATGTCTTCGGCTATACCTGCGCTAACGATGTCACCGCCAGAGATTGGCAGAAACAGGATGGACAATGGGCTAGGGCAAAGTCGCTAGACGGCTTTTGCCCGCTTGGACCATATATAGAAACCGAGCTTGACACTGCCGATCTGAAGATAGAAGGCAGGCTCAATGGTGTACGGGTGCAAAGCGCCAGAACCTCGGAGCTGCTTTTCAACGTACCTTTCCTCGTCCACTATGTCTCGCAGGCCATCACACTAAGCCCAGGCAGTATCATCCTCAGCGGCACACCAGCTGGCTGTGGCATGGCTAGAAAGCCTCCGCTCTGGCTACAACCGGGCGATAGTTTTGAAGTCGATATCGAAGGCATAGGTATACTCGTAAATCCTGTGCAGGCAGCTGAATAATAATCCCCCGGAATGCGTCCTGTCTCTCATCCGCTCCGTAAAATCTGCCTGGCAGGCCTGATCGCGGCAGTGCATTCAATTTTCAGCAGAAGCCACCTTTAAGATTATATTAGGTTCTTTACATTTTCCATCAAGGGCTTAGCTATGCATGTTTTCGTGACCGGTGGCGCGGGTTATATTGGCAGTTGTTGTTGCGAGTATCTTTTGGACCAAGGTCATCAAGTAACCGTATTTGACGCCTTGCTAACCGGCTACCGCCAAGCTGTGGATCCAAGAGCCAATTTTATCGAGGGCAATCTTGCTGACTACGCAGCTATTGACTCAGCCATTAAAAAAGCTAGTCCGGATGGGCTTATCCATTTTGCCGCTTTCATTGAGGTGGGCGAGTCCATGTCGGACCCGCTCAAGTATTTCCGCAACAACGTTGCTAATGCGCTCAACCTTTGCCAGGCGGCAGTAGAAAACCAAGTGCCCAAACTGGTTTTCTCCAGCACAGCGGCGGTCTATGGCATGCCCTCAAACATACCAATCAGCGAAGATGAACCTACTGATCCCATCAACCCTTACGGCGAAGCCAAGCTCATGTTTGAAAAAATACTGTCTTGGCAGCATCGCCTCAAAGGGCTGCATTACTGTGCGCTGCGCTACTTCAATGCGGCCGGGGCCAGCCGCAATTACGGCGAAGCACACCGCCCCGAATCACATCTGATTCCATTGATAATGGAAGCGGCTGAAGGCAAACGGAAACTGATTCGCATCTTTGGTGACGATTACGACACGCCTGATGGCACCTGCATACGTGACTACGTGCATGTCCTAGACTTAGCGCAGGCTCATTTACTTGCCCTGCAAAGCGACTTTTGCGGCAGTCTCAATCTAGGCTCCGGCTTTGGACACAGCGTCAAGGAGGTAGTCGAAATGGTACGCCGAGTCAGCGGCAAGCGCTTTACTGTGGAAGTAGTGGCGCGCCGCCCTGGCGATCCGGCTCGGCTTATTGCCGACTCCAGTGCCGCCAAGCGCATCCTAGGATGGCAACCGGTCTACGACAGCCTGGAGCAGATCGTGCAAAGCGCTTGGGACTGGCGCTGCAAAAATCCTGATGGCTACAGCAGTTGACCAGTCTGCTAAAGACCAAGGCAAAGCGCTGTTTTTGATCACTTTTTTGCCAGTTTGTGCCTTACTGTCTACGCAAGGGTCAGTTTCAGTAACGTTGATTTTGCAGGACTGCTCAAAATTCGAGTTCCACCATGTCTGAAAGCAACGCAAGCGCAAGCGCCCCGGCATCCATCCGGCGCAGTTTTTTTCAGCATCCTGTGCTCAGCGTGCTCTGGCGTATTTTGCTTCTTTTCTTAGCCTTTTACCTGCTGCGCGTCACTCTGCGCAGCAGCGGAGCTGACTTGAAGGGGGAACTTTCGCGAGCCAAATGGCATTATTTGCTCTTGGCTTTTGCTTCTAACTTTCTCATTCAGGCATTGGCAGCTTGGCGCTGGTCGCTGCTTATGTCGGTGCAGCAGATGCATCTGCCCTACTTTTCGGCTTTCAAGCTTACCATGGCGGGCAATTTTTTCAACATTGCCATTCCTGGTGCGGTCAGCGGTGATCTGCTGAAAGTAGCTTATGCCGGGCAACTTTTCGGTGGACGTAAGACTGAGATTTTCCTGACTGTCTTGCTGGACCGTGTGCTCGGTCTTTTCGCCATGTTCATTGCGGCAGCTCTGGCTACCCTGCTTTACTTACCGCAACTGCCGGCATTTTGGCGAGATCAACGCCTGCCAAGCCTGGCATTAATTGCTGTCAATCTAGGTTGTCTGGGACTATGGCTGGGCTATGTTCTGGTTGTCAGAAACCAGCGATTCACTCGGAACAGGTTTTTCACTTTCATTATACGTGCTCTGAGGTTTTTGACACCGGCTTTTCTGCAGGGTCTACTGGCACGCCTGCGAGCGGCTTTTGAGCTTTACCGACAAGACAGCAAGGTATTAAGCAAGCATGTAGCCTACTCTACTCTGGTGCATTTCGCCAATGCCCTCACACTGTTCTTTCTGGGCAGGGCTTTGGGCGAGAAAGCGATGAGCTTCATTGAATACTGCTTGGCGACTCAGGTAGCCAACACTACCGGCCTCTTACCGCTGACTCCCGGCGGTATCGGGATCAGAGACGTAGTGAGTAGCACTTTCTTCAAAGCTTTTGCAGCTGAACCTGCAACAGCAGCGGGAAGCATTCCGGTGCTGGCCTCAGGCCTCATGATCATCACTGCATTGCTAGGTGCGCTCTTCGTAGCCTTCTCACCTAAACTTAGACGTATACCAGCCACCTCAGACTCGTAAGGAGATGCAAAGGCGATTTGCAAAAACAAAACAGATAGAATCAATCGGTTCTGTCTCACTGATAACAAACTGAAAACTGAAAGTTGGCATTATGAAACGGAAATTAGTCCGCGAGGCTTTGTCCAGCGGCGAGTTGCTGGGCAACAAGATCAAGGTAGGCGGCTGGATACGCACCCGTCGCGATTCTAAAGGCGGCTTTTCATTTTTAGAGCTCAATGATGGCTCTTGTCTAAAGAATCTGCAAATTATCGCTCACGAGCATCTGCCCAACTATCGTGACGAGCTGCTCAAGCTACATCCCGGCGCATCCATCATCGCCGAAGGCAGCTTAGTAGAGTCACCGGCGGCTGGTCAAAGCGTAGAGTTGGAAGCTGATAGCATCCAAGTGCTGGGCTTTTGTGATCCTCTCGAGTATCCACTAGGCAAAAGTCGCATTTCCTTTGAGCGTTTGCGCGAAATAGCGCATCTGCGCGCACGCACCAATACCTTTGGCGCCATAGCCCGTCTGCGTAATGTGCTGGCTGATGCCACGCACCGTTTTTTCCAAGGACGCGGCTTTCTTTATTTCCATGCCCCCATCATTACCAGCAGCGATTGTGAGGGTGCCGGCGAGATGTTCCAGGTCACTCATCTGGACTTGGAAAATCCGCCCCGCGACCCGGAAAGCGGGAAAGTCGACTATAAAAAGGATTTCTTTGGCAAGGCCACCAAGTTGACTGTCAGCGGTCAGCTTGAGGCTGAGACCTATGCTTGCGCCCTGGGCAATGTTTACACTTTCGGGCCTACTTTCAGAGCGGAAAACTCTAATACCGCCAGGCACTTGGCTGAATTTTGGATGATTGAGCCGGAAATGGCCTTTGCTGATCTTCAGGATGACGCAGACTTGGCTGAGGACTACCTGCGCTACCTCTTCCAGGATATACTTGAACGCTGCCCGGAAGACCTGAAGTTCTTCAATGAGCGCATCGAAAAAGGACTGCTGGACAAGCTGGAAAACCTTGCTGAGGCTAAGTTTACTCGTATCAGTTATACCGAGGCCATCAAGCTGCTAGAAAAAAACAGCGACAAATTCACTTTCAAACCGCATTGGGGCATAGACCTGCAATCTGAACACGAGCGCTACCTGTCTGAGCAGCTTTTCAAGGGACCGGTCATAGTCATGGATTATCCCAAGGAAATCAAGGCTTTCTATATGCGCCTCAATGATGACAACAAGACAGTAGCGGCCATGGATGTATTGCTGCCTCAAGTCGGCGAGATCATTGGCGGCAGCCAGCGCGAAGAGCGTTTGGAGCTGCTCGAGGCTCGCATTCGAGAAACCGGCATGTTACCCGAAGATTATTGGTGGTACTGTGATCTGCGGCGCTTCGGCAGTGTGCCCCATGCCGGTTTTGGCTTGGGCTTTGAGCGCATGGTACGCTTTTGCTCCGGCATGGCCAATATTCGCGACGTCATACCTTTCCCAAGAACTCCACAGTCCGCCGAGTTTTAAGTTAGGATGCCCCGCAAAATTAAGACAACAGTTCTGGAGTTGTTTTGCACGAATCCTTAGGCGGCATCTTGTAAATCTGATTCACCCCATATTAGTCAAGGAGGTTTTCGATGAGACTCTTAGACCTGGTCATGTTATTTGAGCGCGGCAAAAAACGTTACCACATCGTTGGAGATCAAAATAACGGTGTGCTTATAGGCTTGGACTTGGAAGGTCGACTCTTCACTTATATGGACGGACAGGTGCTGAGCTTGGTCAACCCCGAATCCTTTTCCCGCTTTAGCGATCGCCATGCCTATGTCAATCCCGGCGGCGATGTACTCTGGCCGGCTCCTGAAGGATCGCGCCTGGGCTACGAGTACAGCTGCGCGAACTGGCGAGTGCCACCCGGACTCTGCTATGCCAGATGGCAAGTCTTGGAAAAGTGCGCTTCCACCGCCTTGGTCGCTGCCGAAGTAGACTTGATTAACTCCGAAAGCTTGGGGTTGCCATGCCTCTTCAGCCGTAAAGTCAATACAAGCTTGACTAATACGGGGCTGACCGTACTGATCAACGAATGCATAGAATATCTGGGCCGCGAAAATCTGAGCACGAAACAGGCTCTATTGGCACCATGGTCATTGTGCCAATTCAACTGCGATGAACAAAGCAGCCTGAAATTGCCGCCCTGCCCAGCCAGCGAAATCTGGGACCTTTACGAGCCAGATAGCAGCGCGCTAAGAAAGCAAGGAACAGAAGGCTGGACGGTAAGCATGAAAACAGATTTCCGCTTCCAACTCGGACTAAGCAGCCAAGTAGCTTACCTGGAATTCATAAACCCGAAAATGGGCTTCAAAGCAATACGCAACGCAGAACCACTGGACGCAAGACTAAAATATATCGATATCGCGGATCAAGACCCGGCTAATGAACCCGAGGGACGTCCGGTCTGCCTCAGCGCTTACTGTGATCCGTCCGGCTTTATGGAGATAGAGGCTGCCGGAGGCTGCCCGGAACGGTTGGAGCCCGGCAGCAAAACCACCTTGACGCATCAGACCAAGTTCTACAGGCTCTGAAAAACAGTAGTAATATTTATTGGAGAGGTTAATTTCATGCCTGAGGCGCTGTTACAGGTTGAGGATCTCAGCGTCAGCTTCAGGTCTAGTCGGGGCATACTGCCAGTTGTTGACAAAATCAGCTTCAACATTTACCCCGGCGAGATGCTCGCCTTGGTAGGTGAATCAGGCTCCGGCAAGACGATTAGCGCCCTGTCTTTGATGGGGCTGCTACCCGCTCCCGCTGCCAAACTCGAAGGCGGACGAGCTTTTTTCCAAGGCAGGGATCTTTTCTCTCTATCCGAGCAGCAGTGGCAGTCTTTGCGCGGCAATCAGCTCTCTATGATTTTTCAAGAGCCCATGACTGCCCTGAATCCGGTACTCAGCATAGGTTTTCAGCTTGCAGAGGTATTGCGTCGTCATCAGGGTTTAAGCGGCAAGCCTTTGCGCCAACGCTGTCTGGAGCTGCTAGAACAGGTGAGACTACCCAATCCAGAGCAATGCCTGCGCAACTATCCACACCAGCTTTCCGGGGGCATGCGCCAGCGCGTCATTATAGCTATTGCTTTAGCTTGTCGCCCCAAACTATTGATTGCTGACGAGCCCAGTACGGCCCTGGATGTCACTGTGCAGGCCCAGATCATGGATTTGCTCAATCGTCTGCGCCGCGAGAGTGGCACTGCTGTATTATTCATTACGCACAATCTTGCTTTAGTTTCCGAATATGCTGAACGTTGTGCCGTCATGTATGCCGGCAAAATAGTCGAGTCTGCCCCTCGATACGAATTATTTGAGCGAGGCTCGCATCCTTACACGCGTATGCTGCTTCGTGCCATACCACAGGCGCAGGCTCGTCGACACGCGCTGGCCGGCATAGAAGGCAAACCAGAGAATAACGGCATGACCGCTTGCGACTTTGCGCCGCGCTGTCCTTTTGCCATGCCCATGTGCCATGAGCAATCACCTGAACTTTATCGACTTGGTGACAACCACGAACTTTTCTGCCATCTGCGTGGTGCCAGGCCGGAACTTCCCGCACCGCTCATATCGGCAGACCAGCCAGAGCAAAACATAAACGCTGCTGCGCCTCTCTTGCGCGTCAACGCTCTCTGCGTCAGTTTTCCGATCAAGGGTGCCGGTCTACTTCGTCGTCGCACCACTGAACTCAAGGCAGTTGACGGGCTCAGCTTCACTCTGGAAGCCGGTGAAACTCTGGCTTTGGTAGGAGAATCGGGCTGCGGCAAGACCAGTGTAGGCAAAGCCCTGGTTCGTTTGTTACCCATCAAGCAAGGCAAGATTATTCTGGACGGAGAAACCAGATTAGAGCTGCTTTCCGGCAAGCAGCTCCGGGATCAGCGTGGTAACATACAGATGATTTTTCAGGACCCTTACTCGAGTTTGAATCCACGTTTAAGCGTAGGAGAAAGCATAGAAGAAGGCATGCTTTTGCAGCGTCTAGGACGGAACGCCGCCGAACGTGCCGAGCGCAAGTCTGAACTTATGCGCTTGGTAGGCCTGCCTGAGCATATGCTGAGTCGTTATCCGCACCAGTTTTCCGGCGGCCAGCGGCAACGTATTGTAATTGCCAGAGCTCTGGCATTGGAACCGCGCATCCTGGTTTGCGATGAATGCACCAGCGCCCTGGATGTCTCGGTGCAGGCTCAAATTTTGAATTTATTGCAGGAGATACAACGCCGGAAAAACTTGGCTTATTTATTTATCAGTCACGATTTAAGCGTCGTAAGCTATTTGGCCGACCGAGTAGCAGTGATGTACTTGGGCAAGATAGTCGAAACTGGATCGGCGGAAGAAATATTTTCACGCGCCAGGCATCCATACACGCAGGCCTTGCTGTCAGCCGCACCAAAACTAGGTGGTGACGGCACGCGCAAGCTGCACTTGGAAGGCGATGTGCCTGATCCCAGCGCACCGCCACCGGGCTGCCCTTTCCACCCACGCTGTCCGATAGCGCAAGAGTTATGCCAACGGGAATGCCCTCCCCTGCACCATTTCTCAACCAGCCACAGCTGTCACTGTCATTATCCGTCAGACTGAATGCGGTCTAAAATCTATTCTATATTCTTAAGATCGCCGCTTTTATAGTGTTTTCTTTTCACTGACAACATAGCCAGTCCACCGGCGATCACCTCACGCTGTACCACTACGCCCTCGGGCACTTTCAGGGTGATATTAGAAAAATTCCAAATAAACTTGATACCTACTTCGACCAGCAGTTCAGCGACTTCTTGTGCATTGGCGGCCGGGACGCAAATGATCGCGATATCCGGAGTTGAATACCCCAAACGCTGTTTAATGCTGGCGATATCGTAGACTTCATGGCTGCGAATTACCTTGCCTATCTTTTCAGGATCGCTGTCGAACACCGATTCTATGCGCAGGCCATAAAGCGCAAACTCATCATAGCCCAAGATGGCTGAGCCCAGCGAACCGACACCGAGCAAGGTGGCGCTCATCATCTCGTCCCAGCCGAGGTAATCTTTAATCTTTGCAATCAACTCATTGATTTCGTAACCGATACGGCGACGCCCCTTGGCACCGGTCAAAGCAATATCCTTGCGTACCACAATCAACTCTGTGGCCGTGTCTTTAGCTAATTCTGTGGTTGAAATATGGCTTTGGCCTTCCAAACGCAGACGCGTAAGCTGATGCAAATAGCAGGGCATGCGGCGAATCGTTGGAGAATTCAATACTTTCATACGACCCATGAAATACCTCGAATGACTTAAATTCACGCTCAAAATAAAGAATACATCCAAATTCAGCAAGATCAAGTGAAATAGAAAAATATCATTGCATGATAAAAGCAAAAATGTTGCCCCTATGATGGCATAAGACGCACAGTCACAGCCCGGCAAAGCCGGAACGGCTCGAACGACAATCTACAAATCTGATTGATCTGCTGGTCCACTGATTCGTCCACTGTCCCCTATCATCAAACACCATCAAACAACAGATTTGATTTCACATTCATCCCGTAGGCAGTAAAAAACGGCATATTTAGCCAGATTTCACGCCTGGGCAAACCTCTTTTTCAAAAAAACATTTTTGATTTTTTGATTTTTCCCCACTCGACATTAGAGGCCCCAGGCAGGATAGGCAAAGCAACTCGACCGCTCTTGATTATCTGCCGAAAAAGTCATTAATCGGTCTTGAAAACCGGGATTATGCATAGTCAAGGTCTTACATCGCTTAAATAGAGCCGCCACTCGACTCATTGTCCTGAAAATAATCTGCGTACATCTGTGTAATCTGCGGATAAAATGCTGCCTGAATACCTTGGGACGGGGTTGGCTATTTTTGGGGACCGCGCTCCGAAATCTATGGGGCGGCTGTGATTTGATTTTACTCTTTTTCGGCAAATTTTGCCATCTCGAGGTGACAGCTGGGCAATTATGACATATAGTATTCCATTAATTTTAACCATCAAAGAAAAGACATCTCATGGAAGAACGCATTTGGGAATTTGCCAACATTGATACAGGTCATGTACAAGAATTAATAGAAGAAGCCGCCGTCACCCGGCCTGTTGCTCTGGTGCTGGCGGCTAGGAATGTTGATGTTACTGAGGTACACAGCTTTCTAAATCCGGATATAGCCAATATAGGCGATCCATATCTGCTGCCCGGCACCAAAGAAGCGGCCGAACGGCTCTGGCAGGCTATTTGCGATGAAGAATTAATCGTTATACATGGCGACTATGATACCGATGGCATTACCGCCTCGGCTTTGCTTGCTTCCATTCTGCGCAAAAATGGTGCCAGGGTAGAATGTTACTTGCCACATCGCATTGATGACGGTTACGGGCTGACCGTCGAGTCCATCACCCGCGCCGCCAAGGAAGGCTGTGGACTATTGCTTACGGTAGACTGCGGCATCACTAGTCATGAAGCAGCAGCAGCAGCACTACAATACGGCTTGGACCTGATTATCACCGACCATCATACTCCGGATCTGGAAAAACTCAATGCCTTAGCCGTAGTTGACCCCAAGCTGCCTGGAGCACCACCAGAAACTACGGAATTGGCTGGAGTAGGCGTAGCATACAAAGTAGCACAGGCCTTTCTGAAAAAAGGCAGGGAGCTAGGCTATGATTGTGATGAGGGCGAACTGCTGCGATGCTTGGACTTGGTGGCCTTAGGAACCGTCGCTGATATCGTGCCGCTGCTACATGAAAATCGCATTTTGGTGCACGAAGGCTTGAAAACTTTAGCCTCGCAACACAGACCCGGGATTCATGCTCTCTGCGGCATTGCAGGCATTGGCGAGGGTTTACAGACCTCCGACATCACCTATAGACTGGCACCACGCATCAATGCCACCGGAAGAATGGGAGACCCCACCGATGGACTGCATCTGCTCGAAGCTGAAAGTATTGTCGAGGCCAATCAACTGGCCCGTACGCTTGATGAACTAAATAAACAACGGCAGCTAATTGAAGAAGAAGTAGTACGCAATGCCGAAGAACAAATCAAGAAGCGCTATGATCTAGACTCAGCCAGATCCATAGTGGTCTGGAATGACGGCTGGCATCAAGGTGTAGTCGGTATCGTTGCATCCAGATTGACCAGGCGCTACCACCGTCCATCAATCGTCCTCACCAGAGACAGCAACGGACAATTCACCGGCTCTGCACGAAGCATACGTAAACTTAACTTGATCACGGTGTTGGATGAGTGCGCCGGCACACTTGCACGTTTTGGCGGACATGCCATGGCCGCAGGGCTCTCGCTGAACGAGGACAAATTGGAAGAATTCAGCGACCAATTCGATGCCGCTGTGCAAAAAACCCTGGGTATAGAATCAATGAAGCCGCTCTTGAATATCTGCGGGGAAGTCGCCCTTGCTGAGCTCGATGAAGTCTTTTTCCATGAATTGCAGATGCTCGAACCTTTCGGACACGGCAATCCGGAACCGGTGTTCTATAGCCGGCATGTCAGCTCCGACAGGTTGCTGTCTGCCGGCAACAGCCATACCCGCGGCACCATGAAGGATGAATCCGGCACGCATATACAGTTTATTGCTTTTGGACGTGTGCCCGAAAGCTTCCCGCCGGCTCCATGGGATATTGTTTACTCACCGCAAATCAATCGCTTCAATGGCAATGCGACGCCCCAACTCCGCATCTTGGATGTGGTAAGCTCAAGATGAAGTGCTGTCTCGAACCGAATGCCATGCAATAATAAGACCGTATTTTTCGGCAACGAGGCAATTTTATCAACGCCAACTCGTTCCACGTTCAGCCACATCGAAAGTGTAAAAGCATAATACTTGGCTTTTTTCATCCGGAGGTCAAATATGAGCGTCGACAAGAAAAACTTCTTCCTGATCTTGCTTTTAGCCGGAAATATGATTTTCTTTGCTGGCACATTTTATTTTATGCAGGACAATCAAAGCCTGCAAAAGCAGCTCAGCGACTTGAATGCGAGCCGCGAGAAACTGCTTGGTGAAGTCGAAACTTTGCGCATTGAAAACAAGCGTTTGCAGAGCCAGACACAAACCGAAACCGGCGAAGACAGAACAAAACAACAGCAAATAGAAAATCTGGAAAGACTGCTGGAGCAACGTGAAGAGGAAATCGCCGCATTGATCAGCCGTTTACCAGACCAAGGCGCTACCTCACACGATGCCAGGCGCCTACAAAGAGAGGATGAAACGCAAAATCACCGTGGCAGAAGATTCCAGCAAGCGAGACAGGAACAACGCGAAAGAATGCGGATTTGGCGTGAAGAACAAAGCGCTAAACGCGAATACTTTTTCAAAAACTTGGATGTTAGCAAAATGAGCGCTGAACAACGCAGGCAAATCAACCGTTATCAGGAACTGCTCAACGAAATGGAAAACGACTTCATTGCTGCCGGAGAAGGTGGACAAAGACCGAACTTTGAAGCAATCATGCAGCGCAGCGCTGAAATCTCTGAACTCTCCATAAGCGTCCAAGAAACCCTTTTGCAGAACTTGGGACGGCAGTTAGGGGTTTCTGAAGAGAGCTTCAGCAGCTCAGTCAATGAGATTCTCGATCTTACTACCAGCCGTGGTGCTGCCGCTTTTGCGGGTGCCTTCAGCTTGGGCTTCATGCGTCGCCCTCCTGACGAAAGCATGCGCGGCAGACGCGCCGATGAGAGGCCGCGTTAAGCTCCAGCATTTTAAGCCGACTCCTACCAGTCCGTCATTCACAGAACTAATATAGAAAGTATAATGGATGATTTTAACTGAGAATACACTTATAGATTACTTCGGCAACAACGAAATGAGCCTGGCTCTGGTTCTTAAGAATCATGGTGAGCGTTTACAGGTGCAAGGTGTTGACGGCAAAGTCTCCCGCATCAATCAAAAACTGGTGCTTGTTGACTATGGCAAGCTAGAAAAAGACCTGTTGCTGCAGCTGCCCGAGATATTGCGGAGTATTCAGGAAAAACAAACAGAGATTGACCTGCCGCTTCTCTGGGAAGAATTACTGCCAGAGGCCGGTAATAAGCTGGAACTCGCCGACATCTGCAACTGTTATTTCGGCAGTGCTGAACGTTACGAACTCTCTGCCATGGCCAGAACTCTGATTGAAGACAGCCTGCTTTTTCAACGCCAGGGACAGCAATTTGTCGTGCGCAGCCGGGAAGAAGTAGACGAGCTCGAAGAGCTGCGTCGCCAAAGGGCGGAAAAAGCAGCACGCCGGGAAAGACAGAAAGCTTGGCTAAAACAGGTCTTTAGCGAAGCAAAAGCACATATGGCAGAAGTGCCTGACGAAATGGAAATACTGTTACGCCATAGCCATGAATACCTGTTCAATGGCTTTAACAGCGATACCATCAATATACTGAACGAGACCTTTCCCAAACGACAGGCACGCCACACCGCACTGGATTTATTGAAAAATTTCCAGCGGCTGCCGGCGGATGCTGATGAATTCCTCCTAGTCAACGGCATACATGCCGGATTCTCCGCAGAGGTAATTGCAAAAGCGGAGGAGATCGTAGCCTTAGACCAAAGCCTCGCAACCTGGCAACAGGGTTTGGACCTGAGCGATGAGTTCATCTTCAGTATAGATGATCCAGAAACCGAGGAGATTGACGACGCGCTTTCATTCAGACGCCAGGGCAATCGTCGCTTTGTCGGCATACATTTTGCTGCCCCCACTAATTTTGTGCAAAAGGGCGACTTGCTTGACGAGACAGCTGCTGAAAGGCCTCTTTCACTATATCTGCCTAGCAGCACCGTCACCATGTTTCCACCACAGATCAGCTGCGAGCTAGCCAGTCTACAAGAAGGTTGCCTCAGACCCACGCTAAGTTTTAAGATCGAACTTAATGAGCAAGCTGAAATAATGGACTGGAGCTTGCAGGCCGCCAAGCTCAAAGTAAGCAAGAGATTAAGCTATGACCAAGTCGATCAGCTTCTACAAGCGCCGCCACAGGATCACTTGTCTGAGGCATTGCATGAACTTTTAGGTCTAGCCAATCAACTGTGTCACAAGCGTGAGACTGACGGCGCTGTTAGCCTGAATCGCCCCGAACTAAAAATAAAGGTACAGGACGGTGAAATAAGCGTAAGCGAGGAAAATCAGGAAAGCGACAGCTACCAAATCGTGCGTGAATTCATGATATTGGCTAATTATTTAGCTGCAAAATATGCCTTAAGACATGAAATACCGATTATTTATCGCGTACAAGAACCGAGTAGCGAGCCGGTTAGAAGCCTGAAAGGATACGATCCGCTGGAATTCGACCAGATGGTGCGCAGGATGAAACGTACCCGGCTATCAACCTTTCCGCAAGCTCACTTCGGACTCGGGCTAGACCTCTATACCCAAGTTAGCGCACCGATACGGCGCTATGCTGATCTAGTCATACAAAGACAGCTTGCCGCCAAACTGCAAGGCGAAAAACCACCATATACACAGGAAGAGCTCTTTGCTGTCTTGGATAACGTAGAGAAAACCGCCCTGCGCAACCGTGATTTGGAGCGAGAGGCCAAACGGCACTGGCTACTAGAGTATCTGCGCCGTGAATACATGTGGGAAGAAATGCAAGCTACCGTAATAAGACTGGACGGCAGCCTAGTACTGGCCGAACTCGATAAATTTTATGAAAGAGGCGTGGTTATGACCCGAGAAAAACTATTGCTGGGACAGAGACTCAACGTCAGAATCATAGAAGCCAACCCCCAGTCCGGCCGCCTGGCCATGGAATTAGCCTAAGCAGAGGCATGCACCTACGCCACCGCAAATATATATACCTCCACGCGCCATTGCCTTAAGACAACTGCTCGAACAGCCCCTTTGCCCTTGAGCATAGTCACGCCTTGCAGCAAAAAATCCCGTTTTTTCAATAGTCGTCGTCAGGGTTTTCAGCCTGCTCACGCGCGAATTCCTCTAAGGTTTTTTCCTCATTAAGCAATATCCTAAGCTTTTCCAAGGCTAGGTTCTGTATTTGTCTGACTCTTTCGCGAGTTCTGCCTATAGCGCGGCTAACTTCCTCTAGAGTTTGCGGCTTGCCGCCCTGTAATCCAAATCGCAGGTTAAGTATATCTCGTTCGCGTTGATTCAGCAAAAAGACCAGCTGGTTCATACGGTTAAGTATCTCGTCATCCTGCACGATATCGTCGGGCGCAAAGGTCTTCTCGTCCGGAATTATATCCTTAAATTCTCCCTCGGCACCGCTCTGTATAGGGTCAAAGATAGAGATGGTAGAGGTTTTTCCTTGGCGCAGGCCGACCACAGTACGTTCGGTCAAATTGATCTCCGAGGCGATCTCCTTGTCAGTAGGCACGCGCCCCAATTTTTGACTCAACCTGGTTTTTGCCGCCTGTATCTTGCCGATTTTGCTGGCCGATTGCACCGGAATACGTATAGTCGGCGCTTGATTGGCCAAGGCTCTGCGCATGGATTGTTTGATCCACCAAGCAGCATAACTGCTCAGCTTGGCTCCCTTGGTAGGGTCGAATTTCTCAACGGCGCGCATCAGACCTATATTGCCCTCTGAGATCAAGTCCTGCAAAGACAGTCCTTTGCCCTTGAAATCATGGGCGATCTTCACCACCAGCCGGAGATTGCTGTTGATCAATATTTCCCGCGCCTCCGCGTCCCCCCTTGCAATGCGCGCAGCCAGCTCTGCCTCCTCGTCCGGAGTAATACGCCGATAACGCCCAATGCTCTCCATATATAATTTCATGGTATCATTATCAGATATCATAAATGCGTAAAGCCCTCAAATCTTCTTCGTTTACCCCATGTTCCCCGCACGGCTGTTTTCGGCGGAACAATCGCGTTCCCATACCAAAGCGATATTCACGTTTACTCTTTGATTAAATAACAAAACAATTAATGTCATATCCCAAGCAGGGAAATTCAACTGGATTACGCCGCTGCAACCGCGCATATAGCCAAAAAAGCAAGCTTTACCGGCTTATTTCCGAACTTTGGGCAACGATAAATAAGCAACAATATAGGACGTGAAACGCTACCGTCTGCCCGGTTTTCCTTAGTTCTTCCGGGCTTGTCCTATTTAGTTGCGTTGATTTGCACCCATGCTTTTTGCGCCGCCAAATTTATCTTCCGCTTCAGCGAGCAAAGCCTCCATCTCCAGTCCATCGGCTTCAAGCATATTTCTCAGTTTCACCAAGGCTTGATTTTGAATTTGCCGCACTCTTTCGCGCGTTCTTCCTATTGCAGCCGAGACTTGTTCCAAAGTTTTCGGTGCCTCACCGGTCAAGCCAAAACGTAAATCAAGGATTACCCTTTCCCGTTCTTCGAGCTTGTCAGTCAAGCTCATCATGTGGCTCAAGGTTTCAGCATCCTGCACGATATCGTTAGGTGCGACACTCTTTTCGTCAGGCAAAATATCCTTAAGTTCGCCTTCTTCTCCAGGATGGAAAGGTGCCTGTATGGACACGGTAGTAGTGCGGCCTTGACGCAAGCCACTAACGGTACGCTCAGTCAAATTAACCTCTTCAGAGATTTCCTTATCGGTGGGATCGCGTCCTAATTTTTCCTTCAATTTTATTCTGGCCGCCTGTATTTTACTGATTTTACTGGCCGATTGTACTGGGATTCTGATGGTACGCGCCTGGTTCGCCAAAGCACGACGCATGGCCTGCTTAATCCACCAAGCCGCATAACTGCTCAGTTTCGCCCCCTTAGTAGGATCAAACTTTTCCACCGCGCGCATAAGGCCTATATTGCCCTCCGAGATCAAATCCAGCAAGGGCAACCCTAGTCCTTTGAAATCATGCGCAATCTTTACAACCAGACGCAAGTTGCTGCGAATCAGCTTCTGTCGCGCTTCTGAGTCCCCTTGAGCGATCTTAATGGCAAGCTCCCCTTCCTCCGCCGGCGTGACTAGAGGATACCTGCTTATGTTTTGCATATAAATTTTTAGGGTATCGTTATCAGAAAGCATTATTCAACACCTGTAAGAACAAGCTGACAGCAAAAAAAACAGTGCTGATGCACACGCAGAGGCATAAGAAAAATACAGAGTCATAATATAACGCAGCATTGATGACTTTTATTGGCATTTCCCGAAAATCACTAAAATTACTGAAATAGCACATTGCCAAGTTCAAAATTCAGCGCTATCTCATGGGCTGTGAGTGCAGTGAAAATAGATCGGTTGGATCGGGAGGGGGATTGTTTTTTATTTTAGATTGCAAAAAAACAAATGCGCCTTATGTTTTCTCTGTACTTTTTTGCTTTGCGGCAAAACATTTTAGAAACCGAAATCATCGACAGGATCTTTGCTAAAATCAACAAGGCATGCAGAAAATAACAGAGTCGGACTTGTCCCTTATCGGATGCAAGGGCTAGTGAAGAATGCAGGCTGACATTTTTCTCTCCCCTTGCTTATGAGGCCTTGGGCGTTCCTGCGCATATTGTTTGCATAGTGACACATTCCAAGTTATTTTATAGACTTGCCCAATCATTTGATGCTGGTCAGACATGTTAAAGGAAACGCTATGCAAGTACCCCTATTAGACCTGAAACAACAGTATGCCATGCTGAAAGAGGAGATACTCCAGGAGATCTCCGAGGTCTGCGACAGCCAACAATTCATTCTAGGCGAAAAAGTCAGCATATTCGAGAAACAGGTCGCTGACTACTGCAATGCCGCCTATGGCTGCGGTGTTACTTCCGGTTCTGACGCCCTGCTTCTGGCTCTGATGGCCGAAAAAATTGGCCCCGGCGATGAAGTGATCACCAGCGCCTATAGCTTTTTTGCTACTGCCGGAGCTATTTGCAGAGTGGGCGCCACCCCGGTTTTCATCGACATAGAACCGCTGCACTATGGCATAAACCCTGATCAGCTCGAGGCGGCCATCACGACGCGCACTAAAGCCATCATACCGGTACACTTGTTCGGTCAAAGCGTCAACATGCCACCCGTGCTCAAGCTTGCCGACAAACATGGACTCTGCGTAATCGAGGACACCTGTCAGGCCATAGGTGCTGAATATGATGGACATCGCTGCGGCAGTCAAAGCCACTACAGCTGCCTGTCTTTCTTTCCCAGCAAGAACTTGGGTGCATTTGGCGATGCCGGCATGGTGCTGTGTAATGACCAAAAACGCTATGAGACACTTAAAATCCTGCGTAATCACGGCATGAATCCGCAGTATCACCACAAGGTCATAGGCAGCAACTTTCGCATCGATGCCTTGCAAGCCGCCATTCTAAGCTGTAAAATAAAACATCTGGACTCATGGACCGAAGGTCGTCAGAAAAACCGTGCTGACTATCAGGAGCTTTTCAAGGACTGTGACGAGTATTTGACCCTACCTTCCGAGGCACCCTGGTGCACTCGCCATGTTTGGAACCAGTTTGTAATACGCATTAAGAATGGACATCGCGATTTGGTTTGGGATCGCCTTAAGCAGGAAGGCGTAGGCTGCGCGGTATACTATCCGATACCGCTGCATCTGCAAGAATGTTTTCTGAGCCTGGGTTGGAAAAAAGGCGACTTCCCCGTCAGCGAGGCCGCTGCCGCCGAAAGCCTCGCGCTGCCTATCTTTCCTGAATTAAGCCATATACAGAAAAATCATGTTGCCCGGAGCCTGCTAAATATCCTGCGCGAGGTGAATAATTGAGTAAAACGCGCAAACACCTCAGGCCGCAGTATAGCAGCACTACGCTAATTTATTTGCGCCTGATCAAAGACTTCGCCCGCCCATATTGGTTCAAGCTCCTGATAGGCGTGCTTTCCGGGCTGATCATTGGCGGCGCCATGAGCGCGGTGCTGCGTCTGATGGACTTGGGGCTGAACGCCTTCGAGTTAGGCGTCCGCAGCGAAGCACCTGCACACCCGGAAATGCTCCCTGCCCCCGACCAAGATCAACAACCGGCAGTGACACTTTCCCAAAATGATACAAGCTTGACTGCGGCAGACGCCGCCATCGCCTCCAAAAACAAAAAGAATAAACTGCTTGCCAGGCTCAATACCCTTTTTGAACGTTTCGGCATAAACATAAATCTAGAGCATGAGCAAGCTCTTACCTTGCCGGTAGTAATTCTATTGCTGAGCATATTATTCGGTTTTTTTGCCTTACAGACGCTGGGCACCCTGGTCAACAAGTACTGTTTGCGCTGGGTAGGTTCGCGTATAGTCACAGATATGCGCATAGCCTTGTTTGACAAGCTGCAACACCAATCGCTGGCCTTTTTCTCCAAGCATGACGTAGGTCAGCTCATCAGCCGCTGCACCAATGACACCAATGCGGTGGAAAGCGTTATATCCTCCTCCATACCCGAACTCATCACTGCCCCGATTTTCATTGCGGTGGCCGCACAATTCATTATCGCCAAGACACGTGAAGCACAGTTACAGCCTCAAGGTTTACTCATGATCCTTTTTCTGCCGCTGTGCATACTGCCGGTGTTCATACTCTCCGGTTACCTGAAGCGCTACGAAAAACGCGTCTTGGAGCGTATTTCGCTGGTAACTTCGCGCATGCTGGAAAGTTTCAGCGGCATCCGGGTAATCAAGTCCTTCAAGCAGGAAGAATTTGAGTTAGAGCGTTTCACCAAAGTCAACAACAATTACTTTCGTTCATTACGCAAGGCCATTCTTGCTGACGTACTCATTCAGCCCTGCATGCAACTGACCGCCATTGCCTTGGCGGCCATCTTTGTGCTAGTCTGCTTCCATTATCAGATATCGTTCGCCACCCTGGCTGTGGTTGGCTACGCCGCACAGCAGGCATACAAGCCCATCAAGGACTTAGCCAAGATCAACGCCAGCCTGCAAAAAAGCGCTGCCGCCGCCGAAAGAATCTTCCAGATTCTGGATACTGACACTGCCCTTCCCATAGCTGAAAACCCGTTGCGCCTCACTGAATTCAAACATGAAATACGCTTTGAAAATGTAAGCTTCTCCTATCTGGACGATGACAACTTGGTACTGCGCGACCTGAACCTGAGCCTGCCCAAGGGCAGCTTAGTCGCTGTGGTCGGGCAAACCGGCTCAGGCAAGTCAACACTGGCTAATCTGTTAGCCAGATTTTACGACCCCTGCCAAGGACGTATACTTATAGACGGACATGATTTACGTGACCTGGAGCTGGAAAGCTTCCGCAACTTGGTAGGCATAGTCTCCCAGGATACTTTCCTATTCAATGACAGCATAGCTGACAACATACGCTACGGCAAACGCCATGCGTCAATGTCTGAAGTCATCAACGCCGCCCGGCAAGCTAATGCTGATGAGTTCATTGACGCTGATCCACAGGGCTACGAACGCTCGGTCGGCGAACGCGGCAACCTGCTCAGCGGTGGCCAAAAACAACGCCTGGCTATAGCTCGGGCCATACTGAAAAACCCACCTATACTTATTCTGGATGAAGCCACCAGCGCCTTGGATACAGTAACCGAACACTTGGTCCAGGAAGCTCTGAACAACGTCATGCACGACCGCACTGTGCTAGCCATCGCACATCGGCTAAGCACTATCAAGAAAGCCGACTGTATTGTCGTCTTGGAGCGAGGCCGTATCCTGGAGCAAGGAAGTCATCAAGAGCTCTATGAGCTTAACGGCAATTATCGCCGCCTCTATGACATGCAATTTGCGGAATTGCATGAACAGGAAGAGGCCTAACAATAATACGAATGAAAACCTTAGAAACACAACACATAAGCGGAGTATATCATGTCCACAGAAAAACTCAACCGTAGCAGTTATCTTAGTCAACACCTGGGCGATTATCCCAACTCAGTAGAGTTGTTAGGCCAAGCTTATGAAAAGGTAGACGATCTACGCTACGGTACAAATCCGCATCAGACCGCCGCTTTTTACAGACCGCTGGGCCGCAGCTGTCCTATCGGGGAGTTAAAACTGCTCAAAAGCGGCAAAAGCGGTCTTTCGCAGACCAACCTCGAGGACCTAAGCTACGCGCTCAATATAGTTAAATTCTTCACTAAACCGGCATGTGCCTGCATGAAGCACGTCAATCCCAGTGGTGCAGCCGTTGCTGCTGACGGTGACAGCTTATGCCAGGTTTACATCAAGGCCCGCGACTGTGATCCCCGTGCGGCCTTTGGCAGCGTCATCGCTTTCAACTGCGAGCTGGACGCTGAAACTGCCAACGAGATTATGAACAGCTTTGTCGAATGCGTGGTAGCCCCTGCATATGGCGCTGAAGCACTGGCTATACTAAGCAACCCTGAAGCCAAACTCAACCGCCACCTGCGCGTCATTGAATGCGGCAATCTGGAGGTCTTGCCCAAGTACGTCGGCGATGATTGCCAAGGGTACCAAACCTTGAAAGTGCTGCTTGACGGCAGTATATTAATTGCTGATCCGCTACTCACTAATATACGTCAGACAACGGATTTGAAACCGGCCAGCGCCGAAAGTAAAAGCCTGGGCAAAGTGCAAAGCAAGATCACTGCCAGCAAACAGCAGCTCGAAGACTTATTGACCGCATGGTATGTCAATATCAGTGTGCGTTCCAATGGAGTCGTCATCGTCAAAAACGGTGGCACGCTCTGTGTGGGCACCGGAGAACAGGATCGGGTCGGTGCCATTGAGCAAGCGGTAGAAAAATACCGGCAGAAATATTGCGGCAAAGAGAATATCCAGGATGCAGTGATGGCCAGTGATGGCTTCTTCCCTTTCCCTGACGGTGTAGAAGTAGCTGCTAAAGCCGGCGTCAGCGCCATTATTTCACCGGCAGGTTCAATCAAGGACGCTGAAGTCATATCGCGAGCCAACCAGCTGGGCGTGGCACTGTATCACGCTCCGGAAAGGGTTTTCTCGCACCATTGATTCAACTGCTGAAAATCACGTCCGCTCTTGCGTGCATTGAAACTGACTGTTTACAATTTTGCCTTTCATGAGTTTATCTACTGACGAACATAACAATTCAAACCAAGCCCAAACAGACAATGAGGCTCTAGCCCCACAGTCTCAAGCCGTCGAGGAAGACAGCCTTCACGCCTTGGTTTCGCATCATTTCATCGAGTATGCCTCCTATGTGATCAAAGAGCGCGCCATACCCGATGTAGACGATGGCCTGAAGCCGGTGCAACGCCGCATTCTGCACACTCTTCACAACATTGATGACGGGCGTTTCACCAAGGTAGCCACCGTTGTTGGCGCCACCATGCAGCTTCATCCGCACGGTGACGCTTCCATCAATGATGCCCTGGTAGTACTGGCTAATAAGCAATACTTTATTGAGACTCAAGGTAACTTCGGCAATATTCTCACCGGCGATCCGGCCTCAGCCGCGCGCTACATTGAATGCCGTCTGACGGCCTTGGCCAAGGAAGTACTGTTTAACAAGCAGACCACCACCTATGTCGATTCTTATGACGGGCGCAATCGCGAACCGGTCTGCCTGCCCAGTAAAGTGCCAACCCTGCTCATGCTTGGCGCTGAAGGTATTGCCGTGGGCATGCGCACACAAATCTTTCCGCACAATTTCAAGGAGCTGCTGAAAGCGCAAATCGCCATCTTACAGGGAAAGCCTTTCCAGATTTATCCGGATTTTCCACAAGGCGGCATCATCGACGTCAGCGAATATGAGGACGGTGCCGGCAGAATCAAGGTGCGCGCCAAAATCGAGGCTGAAGGCGACAAGAAGCTCATCATTCGTGAAATCCCGGCTACCACCACCACCGAATCACTCATTGATTCCATCAGCAAGGCAGTACGTGCCGGCAAGCTCAAGATTTCCTCGATCAACGACTATACCGCTGAGAATGTTGAGATAGAGCTCAATCTGGGACGCGGCGTCTATGCTAAAGAAACCATCAAGGAGCTTTATGCTTATACAAACTGTGAGCTGACCTTGCGCTCCACTTTGTTAGTCATCTGCGACAACATGCCTGTAGAGATGACCGTCTCGGAGGTCTTACAGCGCAATACCACAAAGTTACTTGAGCTTTTACGTCGCGAATTGGAACTGGACCTGCAAGCCAAGGAAGACAGTTTTCACAGTAAGTCGCTGGAACGCATCTTTATCGAAAACCGGATCTACAAGAAGATTGAGACTTGCGACAGCCTTGAGAAAATTTTCAAGGCTACGCATGCGGGGCTGGCTCGCTTTCGTCATCTTTTGCATCGCGATATTGTCGATGAAGATATAGAACGTTTGTTGCAGATACACATACGGCGCATCTCGCTGTTTGACTTGAACCGCAACAAGCAGGAACTCGATGATATACTGCTACAGATAGAGCAAATCAAGCATAACCTGGAACATCTCACCGAGTATGCCATAACCTTCTTGCAGGGACTGCTGGAAAAATACGGGCCGCTTTTTCCCAGGCTTAGCGTCATTGACGACTTTAAGTCTGTAGACCCACGTGCCATCGCCCGTGCTGACCTCAAGGTGTATCATGATCGCCTGGGCTATTTTGTAGGCACCAATGTTAAAGCCAGCAATAAAAATGACGAGCCGCTTTTATGCACTGAGTTCGACCATCTCGTGCTATTGAAAAATGATGGTCTCTGCAAGGTTATCCAAGTGCCGGACAAGGAATACATAGGGCCGACTAAGTATGTCCTCTTGGCCGCCAAAGATCAGGAATACTCCATTCTGTACAGAGACCGGCAAGAGGGAACCTGGTACGCTAAACGCTTTATGATGGACCGCTATACCCTGGGACGTGAATATAACATCATCCCACCGAACTGCATCATCGAGCAACTTTATACCAACGTAAATGTGATCGTGCAGCTGGATCTGGAACACAATCGCAGAAGATCATATAATAGCGTCAAAGTAGACTTTTCAGCCTTCGCCATGCGATCGCGTGAAGCACGTGGCTTCAAACTTACGCATTATCCGGTAACCGGCATAACAGTGCTGAATCGGGGCATAAGCAAAGATAAACTCGAAGCAGAAGAGGCAGACAATAAAGTGGAACCCGCTGAAGAAACCAAGGACAACAGCACAAAAGCTGAAACGGCAGAAAACTCAGCGGAAAAAACTAAGGAAGCTAAAACGGAAACCAAGCAGGAGGCTAAAACGGAGGCTAAGCAGGAGACCAAACCGGAGGCTAAGCAGGAGGCCAAACCGGAGGCCAAGCAGGAGGCTAAAACGGAGGCCAAGCAGGAGGCTAAACCGGAGGCTAAGCAGGAGACCAAACCGGAGGCTAAAACGGGGGCAAAGCAGGAGGCTAAACCGGAGGCTAAAATGGGGGCAAAGCAGGAGACGGGTCAAAAAAACAACGACGTCAAGGCCTCAGCTGAAAAAGCAGAGACAGCAAGCAAGACAGTTGAACCGTTGGATTCCGACAAATCCGGTTCCGGGATATCCAAGCCGGCAACGGCACCTATCAGTATCAGCAGCATCTCCGCGCCTCAGCCCGAAAAGCCTGTGCAAGAACCTGCTCCCCCTGCCCCCAAACCGGAGGTCAAGCAGGAAAAACCGGAACAGAAGAGCTCGGATAGCAAGCGAACCATGCGAAAGTTGGTTGACGAGGATACCCCTTTCTTTTTGGAGTAGATTAGATTAGTAAATCATCGCTGATATAACCCAATAACACGCAAGGTGGAAGTATGTCAACTCCCAAACTAACAACACTTGCAGAACACCGTCAATACCTGCATGAAATTGTCAAGCTCAAGCTCTTCTTCCTGCACCGGTGGCTGCAACAGCACCCGAATGAAAACTTCCGCGATGTTCTGCGCAACCGAGTTGACATTTATAGAAAAACCGATTGCAACAAGGGCTGGCTGAATCCAAAAGACATCGACTGGGAAGCTGAAGATTGGCTGCTTCTTGAGAGAAAAGCTGAAGATATTTACACAAGCTGCCGAGACGACTGCGAAAAATTTGAGACCCTGGCCTTTGAGGTCTTTAAGGATTCGCTGGATGCGCGCTGTGAACGTGACTTCCATGATAACAGTGCACGGGAAGGCTATCAATGCGGCTGCCTTAGATATAACCTAGAACTCAGTAAAAATAACGCTCTTCCCACCTTGACCTTTCATATCGCCAACTTCCTTAGCCCGGAATCGTTCTTTGACTATCCCGGCTATGTCAGAGATAGCTTTAACCGATTACTGGATGCCGCCGAAAAACAATTCCAAGCAGAATATATCGGCACTACGACTTGGCTGAATTCACTGCCTAAATGGCTGGAACTTTTCCCTGATGAATGGGTGAATAACCTGGGAGAGGAAATAACTGGTGTAGCATGGAATTATGGATTCTGGGGACAATTCATCACCGCCAGAAAAACCTTCAATTTCAAATATGGCGAAATACTGCGCAAAAGCGGTAAACTGCCCTATTACCCCAGAACCTCATATTGCTCAATAAAAAATATGCGGCTAAAAATCAAGAATCTTTAACCCGGCATGACATTTGACAATAGATCAATAATCGCCGCTTAAATTCGTTGAATTTTTTGAGCATAAAGCTTCTTGGAACGGGTTTTTTCCGCCTTTTGGCGATATAGTATGTGGAACTTGCCGCATAAAATTGGGTTACAACCGGAAAACGAGGTATTTAGTATGAGCAAAATCATTTCTCAGATTCTCATTGACAATGACAAAGGGCTGTATCTGACCAACTGCGACCTGACCTCTGATGCCTTAGAGCTAGGCGGCAATGGCAATTGGAGCATACGTAAGAACCGCCTCAGCGGGGGACTATCCGATGGTGTAGACCAGGTCATCGTCAACAACGGCAAAATGAGTTTTACCATCCTGCCCACCAGGGGCATGGGAATCTATCGCGGTGAATGTGGCGGTAATTTCTTGGGCTGGCATTCGCCGGTGAAAAACCCGGTTAATCCGGCCTTCATCAACCTGCTTGAGCCGGATACTTGCCGTGGCTGGCTAAAAGGCTTCAACGAATGCATCGTGCGCTGCGGCCTATACTCGAACGGTGCCAACTGCATCGATAAGGTGCCACAGCCGGACGGCAGCTATGTCGAGGAAGTGATCAACATGCACGGGCACATAGCTAACATACCGGCAAAATACGTCGAGATTCAGATCATTCCTGGCGACCCGATAGAGCTAGTGGTCATCGGTATAGTAGAAGAAGCGGCCTGTTTCTGCCCACAGTATCGCCTAACCACACGCATCTCTACATTTGTAGGCAGCAACAAATTTAGTATCAGCGATGAAGTCAGCAACTTCGGTGCCCTGCCCGCCGAATTCCAGATGCTCTACCATTGCAATTTCGGCCCTCCCTTTCTGGAAGAAGGCGCCAAGCTGGTCGCTCCTAGCTTGGAGGCCGCACCGCGTGATGCCAGAGCTGCCGAAGACATGGATACCTGGGACTACTACAAGGCTCCTGAAGTAGGTTATGCCGAACAGAATAGCTATCATGACTTCGCTGCTAAGACAGACGGCACTACTTTGGCTCTGCTTAAAAATAAGGCCGGCGACAAAGGGGTAACCCTGCGCTGGAATAAAAAGCAACTGCCTTACTTCTGTCAATGGAAACGCACTGCTTCAATTGCGGAGGGATACGTCACCGGCATAGAACCGGCGACCAATTTCCCCAATGTCAAGACCTTTGAGCGCAAACAAGGCAGAGTCATAAACTTGAAACCTGGGCAGACTTATCGCATGGACCTGAGCCTGGAAGTACAAGAAAACCAAAAACAAGTACAGGCTATAGAAAACGAAATCAACAAAGTGCTCGATGGCAGAAAAACTCTGGTGCATCCTCAGCCCATCGCTAAATGGAGTCCTTTGTGAAAAACAACATGTGAACTCAGCATCCCGGGACTGGCAACCTGCTTGCCAGTCCCCGGGCATCCCGCCTCCAGGCGAAACAAGATAGTAATTTACTCCGTAGACATTGCAAAATAAAAGACCCTTTTGTCGCCTTATTTTCCTCCTCCTCAAGGCGGCAGAAGGGCTTTTTTGTTAATCTGCATAATCTGCAATTATAATAATGTGCCCGTAATTTTTCTGGTAGAAGCTAGTTGTTTTTGGGAGCTGCGCCTCATAAGCTACCCGTATTCCGTACCAAATTCCATGCCGGATTTTTTAATACAAATATTTCAATGCCAGCAACATCGCATGTAATTGGTGCTGCACATTATCTATTCTGATAATGTTAGAATACAAACCGGCTGTGACCCCACCATAAGCTTTAGGATGCACTCGCGGCAGACCGGTAAGGTATGGATTCATCTTTAGAAAAGGGCCGCCCACCTGCCAGACCATCAAGCGTCCCAGGCAGTTGTCAATAACTTGGCGTATGCGCACCATACTTTTCTCATCCTGCTGCAATTTAGCGATGCGCCAAGCAGCGATCAGTCCCTCTACGGCATAGGCGGTATTGCCCTCACGCGCCTCTACTTGGTTATCATATATCTGCCACCATGTCAGAGCCATAGCCGCTTGCGCTGCAATACCGTCCTCATCCCAGCCGGCCTCGGCAATTTCAGCGAAGGCCATACAGCCCCATTGATAGAATCCCTTTACTTGATCCCTCTCACCGTCGGCAGCCCAGCTATTCACGGTATACTTCCCTATGAGTTGCGGCAAGGCCGACTTAATGCGCGGCAGCAATTTCTCGCGCCCGAGGTATCTTGCCGCTTTACAATACGCTAAAAAAGCCTCTCCATCATAATATGGGCTACTGACCTTTTCGCGATAGCCACTATGCAGGTCACATTGCCAAGCCCAAGAGCCGCCGGCCATCTCCATGCTCTGTAAAAATCCCAGATGCCGCTCAAGCAAATCATCATAACGCTGGTAGACCTCAACCGGTAAAAACTCCTTTTGCCCAATTAAAAACTCGATCAGCGACAAGCAGAACAGAGCTACAGTGCCGGTTTTGATCAATTCTTCACCGGGGTAACTCAACAGTATCTCGCCGCTAGGCAATTCTTTCTGGTTACGCTCAAAGAAATCAATACCCGCCAGTACAGCACGACGCGTATTTTCGGTGAAACGATCCCGATTCAGGCAGCTTAGGCCCCAAAGAGCACCGGCCTGTCGCACCTGGTTATCATCCTCAAAAAGCTGTCCATTACATAAGTCCATGGCATAAAGGAAATTGCCGCTTTGGTACTGTTGATTTAGATAGTATACCCTGGCGGCCTCAATGGCGGTGACCAAATGCTGCCGGTCAAACTTGACAGGCTGGTTCAGGCTCTGCCAGTACTCGGGCTTACAATATGGCTCCAAACGCGACTTGAGACTTACCTCAGCAAACGAAAACAAGGACACAAACAAAAACAAACTGGTTATTCGTAAAAACATGGGGCTCCTTAAAAAATGGCTCCGTTAGGAAGTTCTGATCTTTCCGACAAGCTTCAACGTCCGGAAACTCCGTCATTGCCCCTTCGCTTTTTATAGCGCAGACATGGGGCTATCTTTTGTCTGAATATAGCGGTTAGACTTAACACTTTAGCGGCCTCTGCCGGATCGGCGGCACGCCGTCCATACCAGCTGTCACAAGCACAGGCAGCCACAAGTCTATACTCATTGCTCAAGATTGGCATGCGTTCTTGCAAAACATCGGCATACTCGAGCAAATCGTTTGAGGGCCTGCGTCTCATACCAGCCAAGTTAAGCCAGTCAAGCAATAGTGTTTGACAGGCCTGTACCTGCTGTGGCGCAGACAAAGGCTGCTTTTGCAGGCGACGCCAGGTAAAGTCACAGCGTAGTAAAAGCCAGCGCCAAGACAGATATCTCAGCCAGCGATGACGGCGTGACCAAGCCAGCACAACCAAGCCTAAAATCATCAGGGTCTTCAGCCAATCTGACAGACTGCGCGACAGCAACCACTGCCATAGCGCATCAAGCCGGGAAAACAAAAATTCGCCAAAAGCATCGATTTTTCGGCGCAATTCACTCATTGCCTTTTGCATAAATTCCCTGCCTTTTTGCCATAGGCTCATTATAGCCGCCTTGCCGATCTGCTTGGCATTGGGATTGGGTTCGGCATTATCAGTTATTGCTTTGCTGTAAATTTGCTCGTAAACCTGGGTTACCTTTTTCTGTATTTCGCTTTGCGGACGTCCGGATTTATTCAGATTGCGTTGACCAGCCTGTTCTGTAACAGCACGGCTGGGCTTTGAGGGCACCGGCGAGCGGGCGCTCAGCTCAGGTATCTCAATTTGCCACTCTTTACCGAAGGGGTCCAACAGTGGTTTCAGCAAGGGCGGGTTATCTCGCAATTGCAGAGCCCCCGGCGGGGTGCCATCGAAAGTCATCCAGCCATAGGGTTCTATAAATATCTGTGTCCAGGCATGGCCATGATACTCATACACCTCAAAACAGTTGGACAGCAAATTGAAATTACCCGGCGAATAACCGGTAACCAAGCGCGCATGCAAGCCTGCCATGCGTGCCAAAATCGTATAGGCCTGTGCAAAGTGCTGACAGAAGCCGCACCGGTCTTCAAACAAAAAGTGATCGGTCAGCTCTCTTCCCTTTGGTGCAGCCTTAGGTTGCAAAGTATAAGCATAGTTCTCTCGCAGGTATTCGCGCAGCACCAAGGCTTTCTGCATAGGAGTATCAGCCTGTTTAGTAAGATTTTCAGCCAGATCATACATGCGCTTGCTGAAAACCTGCCTGGGTAATTGCCGGTAATTCCAGCCAAAATTGCGTTCTGGTTCCCGCCAGGCGCGTATATGCAAGATACGATCCGGATCAGGCACGCGCGAAACCACGCTATATTGCCAGGGCAATGGCGGCAGCTCCTCATTTTGCAACTTATAGACCACCCGATCCTCGCGACGAATCATCCCCATAGGCGCACCCGTTTCAAAATCTACTTTATCATTCCAGTAAAGATGTTGCGGACAATAGGCGTATGGCAGAATGCGTCCAGCCGGTTTGACCACCGCAATATTTTGCACTACTTCGCTCTGATACAAGGAACGATAGCTATCCAAGCCGTTTTTACCGCTCGTCATGCTTTTCGAACGCGACCAAACCGTGCCGTCAAAATAATCATATATTTGCATGACCCAATAAAGCTTAGCCGGTGTAAAAGCCCGGAACAAAAGGTCCTGCCCCATACCGCCGCCGCTGCCGTCGTCAGCATCCACCGCAAAGCTGCCTCCAGGCACTCGGCTTTTCGCCTCCGGATCCAACAAAGCCGGATTGTGACCGGAATCCACACTTTGCTTGACTTTTTCGCCTAGCAACAGCTCTTTAGTAGGTGCAGCCCAGTTTTGCCAGACCTCAGGAAATTGCTGTTCCTGATCTGTGCGGAAAGAAACCGGAACCAGGCCGACGCTGCGGGTTTTATTGCGAATGGAAAAGCGCGTAGAAAACAGTACTACAATCATAAATACCAGCAAAAAATGCAAGCCGCGATAAAGCCAGTTTTCCCAATGGAATTTTCGGGATGTCACCGCTTCTCTCGTTTCTTTGCTCAGTCTGGCCAAAAGTATAATTCGAGTTTCATACAGTATCAATATGCTCAGCAATATAACGCTTAGGAAGGATGGCAGGAACATGCTTCTGCCCGGATGCATGCCACCGTAGCCGGCAAAGGCCAGGCAGCCCAGCCAAAGCAGATGATGCTCGCGCAGACTGGCACCCAGAAAAAGAGCCGGCAGCAGAATGACGGTTAGTTCAATCAACGCGCTGTCTATCGGCACCTGCATCATACGCATTTGCAGCCAATACACCGCTACTATGCCCACCCCTAGTTGCAATAGCTGCCGCATCCAACCCGGAAACCAGCGCGGACTGATGCGAGATAAAAGCATAAAGACCGGCCCTGCCGCTAAACAGGCAAAAGTCAAGTTGGGCTCGCCATGCATCCAAAGCGCACAAAGCATGGATGCCAGGTATAAAAGCAGAAACTTGAACTGCAAGCTGAAAGATATTTCAGGACTGGCACGCATAAAAATAAAATTGGGCACTTAGAAATCGTCTAAATCTTGATAATGTCCCAAATTTTGGTTGTTGTGAACGGACCTTGTGAAAGAAAGCTAGTTTGAAAATGTGCACTTGGCCTTTGGCTTTGCAGCAATAAGCAACTTGGAGAAAGCCGGCGCCCACAACCTATCTTCCCATGGAAGTCCAAGAAATGCCGGCTAAGTTTGCCCGGCCGCAGGAAATTCACTTTCGCGCTGCATGGGCTGCCTTTGTAAGATTCTTCTTTTTTTCTGGGAATCTCTGTAAAATCATGGCGATTCCAAATCCTGAAATCCGTGCCCATCTGTGTAACCTGCGGATAAAATGCGCCTGGCCCCCTTTTTGGACGGGGTCTAATCATTGGGTGGGACACATAGTCCGTTACTTCTTTCCGCCTTGTGCTTGTAAGGCATAAACGCACCAAGTCACGTCACTGGTAGTGATTTTCACGGTATAGTTGCCGGCGGCATGTATCCAGCCACCACTTTGCAAACCGCTTTTACTGCTAAATGAATCAAAGACCAACTCGCCGGCATGGTTAAAGGCCTGTATCCGCATCAGACCATCATCTCTCTGTTCGTATTCCAATTTCCATGCACCGTCGGCCTCATAGGTAAATTCACGTTCACCGGTGCCAGCCCATACTGCCATGCGTTCCAAGGCCGGTTGATCATTCACCCAGCGTTTGTGTTTCCATTCCTCGACACTGTCTACATATTCCTCCACTGACACACGCCAGCCGCCCATGCTGCCTTCCACGAAAAGGAATTTCTCACCGAAGCTATGCCTGAACTGTTTGGACCCCATAGTATGACGTTTGCCGGGGCGATTGACCAGCAGCTGCGACTTTGCTTCGTTCACATCATAAAGCGTAACATTCAGCGGGCCGGGATTTAAAGTGCGGTAACGCACCCGCCAGCGCGCCCCAAAAACCTCAAACTTGCCGGTATAGGCGGTGCCGAAGCCTTGCCAGGCAAAGGTTTCCACCCAATGTTGCTGAATGACCTGGGCTCCACAAGAAAGCCCGAAAATTAAAAAGAAAACACCTAGACAATTCTTAAACATGGTCTACTCCAATAAAATGAATCTCAAGAGCAAAATATAAGATGAATTGAACACTCTGCAAGTCCACAGGCGGTTTTGTACGACAAACAGACTCGTCAGTATGAATTAAACCCGGTTTGCAATGCTGCTGTATCGTATTGCGCAGCTCGAAAATATGCGCCATCTATGTAATCTGCGGATGATTCTTTCAATCAGATTTTTCCTGGGGCTGCGAAAAAAATGGGATGTTTGCATCGCCCGCCTCAATTATCTTTTTTACTTTTTCGCATCCAGTTCTTCCAGAATCTCGATGCTGCGTTTGATACTGCCCCTATTTTGCTCAACTACAGCTCTGGCATTTCGTCCCAGTTCCTGTCGTTTTTCCGGATCGGCCAGCAGTTCCCTTAGAGCCGGCAGTAAATCTTCATCACGCTCCACCTGCCATGCAGCCTTTGCATTTTGGAATATCTCCACTACTTGCCGAAAATTTTGCATCTGACTGCCATGCAGTACGGGCAAGCCAAAGATAGCCGGCTCAATAATATTATGCCCGCCGCTTTGTCCCCCCAGGCTTTTACCCACGTATGCCAAGTCGGAAACAGCGTAGAAATTCATCAGTTCGCCGGTGCTATTTACCAGCAACACATCCACACTGCCGCTCTCTTCGACTTCTGGCTGCTTATTTCGCAGCAGCCTATAACTCAGTTGCAGCTCATCCAACAAAGATGCCACCGTTGCGGCGCGTTCATGATGCCGTGGCACCAGAATCAGCTTCAGAGTGGGAAACTCTTTTTGCAGCTCTTTGAAAGCTTGGCAAACTAATTCTTCTTCACCGGCATGAGTACTGCCTGCCGTGAAAACCAAGTGCGGCGGCGGGCCAAAACAGCGCTGCAACTGTTCTGCCTGATCAGTAGTATCGCAGTCAGGCACTTGATCAAATTTCATACTGCCGCATACTTGCAAGCGTTGATCCGACCCCAATATTCTAGATACGCGCTCCAAGTCTGCGGGACTTTGCAAGCAAAGGCAGTCGAAACTATCAAACAAGGAGTGAAAAATCTTTTTCCAGCGCGCATAGCCTTGGCTGGAACGGTCAGACATGCGTCCATTGACCAGCGCGACCTTGCAACCACGGTTTTTAGCCTGTAGAATCAAGTTAGGCCAGATTTCAACCTCAAAAATCAGCAATAGGCGTGGGCGTATCAGCCTAAAGACACGGCGTATGGGAAAATAAAAATCGAAGGGACAGTAAATCCTATTGACGCTGGCCGGCATTTTGGCCCGAGCAGTAGCAAAAGCGGTGCTGGTACTGCAAGAAAATACTATATCATCATCAGGATGACGCTCCTGCCAGGCGTGTATGAAGCTGATTGCAGCCACCGTTTCACCCACACTCACCGCATGCACCCAAACCACCGAGTTCAATTGCCTGAGCCTGGCTTTCTTTGCCGCACTGAAAAAGCCGAAACGCTCCAAGTACTCATAGCTCAGACCGCCACGACGAAAAATATGCAGCATATAAAAGGGCAGATAAAACAAAAATAATAGAGGAAATAATAGATTATAAAGTAAAAACATCGCTCTTAAGAAGCTCACTGGACAAATGAAAAGAAAGAATTAAAAAATGCCGTTAGAAAGAAAACATAATTTGTACACTTGAATTTACAAGCCGAGCTTGACTGTAAGCAAAAAAGCATAAGTTTTCCCGCAGATTGTATGGATTAAATGCGCTACCTGACATAAAAGACGCCGCCACTCATTTTCCACACGCGCATCATGCCGACAGTGTGTCCAACCTGATTCAAGTAAAACTGACGCATATCCATCCGCTCAGAACCACAAGGCTGCCTCCATCCCAATGAAAATTCCTGTCAAACCGTTTGCTTGCTTCTCAAAAACAGGAACTTGCCCGCAGATAAATTCCTGGATAGGATCATCTGCTCGTAGCTTAATCCTATGCTCGCGTATACCATGCGCGAGAAATACGCTTCATCTACAGCGGTCGGACAAAATAGAAGGGATCCTTCCGCAGCGCCTCTTCGCCCTGCTCCCACATAGCAGGAATGCTCATCAACGCGCAGAATGCTGAAAGGACATTTCCGTAACGGAGCTGCGAGAAATCAAGCAAATATGCCATACGTGCGTATACCTGTCCATAGCCCGAACCCACGAAATTATGCCGTCTGACCTTCATCTGCATCTCGCTTCCGTCAAAAAGTATGATCCGGTAATCAACCGGCGCGCCGTGCAAATAAGGCGGATCAATAAGCTCCTCCACTGCGTGCATAGAGGTATTGGGTGCGATGCCGCAACCGATAAACAGGATCCAGTTTCCGGCTTCACGCAGACGTCGGAAAGGCGAATGCGGACCGCACGAGGTCGTGTCCAACTCGTGATCTTTCAGTAACATCGCGGCCTTCTTCCCGACTCCCGACACAGAATGCGTGGGATGTATGCTTCGGAGCGTTCCAGGACGCGTCCGAAAATACTCCGGAAGAGCACCCACACAGCATGGTGTCCTGCGTACATCAAAGCAGGGATTCTCCGCATTGACGCTACGGTAGGAGAGCGCCGGAAACAGTAGTGTCCCTTCTTCTCCCAGCACCTCAAGCAGCGACGCGACCGCCGTCTCCGCACCACCCGGCAGAGGGCCTAACGAACGCAACGAGGAATGAACCAGAATGGTGTCGCCCTCCCGAATTCCCAACCTGCGTAAGTCCTTACACATCATCTCTCTGATCGCTTGCTCTTCCATCCTTTTCACTCCCCTGTTTTAACAAAAATACAGATTTTGTTCACCGCAATCAAGCCCGCAAAAAATGCAACAACCCACATTTCTCACTTTTTTTATTGCTTTTTTACCTGAGTTTTCAGGGCTGGGAAATTCAGATAACTGAACCTCTGTGAAGTTGTGCTGGCACTGTTTTGGTTTTCGGGATGATGCATTCAAGCCTTGCCAGCACTTCTTCGAGCGGTTTCCCCGGCGCGAGGCGCCACACAAAAATAACCCCGGGTGAGGAAGCGCGGAGCGCGACGCAACTCGGGGTGGGGACTCCCCCA
>JAAZKR010000199.1 GCA_012799725.1 Oligosphaeraceae bacterium
CAAATATTTATTGCGCAATGCATGACTATACGCAGGCCATGGCGGGGTTTAAGCGGGCAGAGGAGATCGCCGCCAAGTCGACGAAGTTAACTGAACTGAGCCAACTCGATGGCAATTTTTATGCCAGATACGCCCTGTGTGCTCTGTTCTCCGGTAATGTGGAAATGGCTTTGAAGCTCTATGAGCAAGCCTATAAACTGGCACCGGACAGTGCAAATGTCTGTAATGCCTATGGCTATACTTTAGCTGATGAGAATATGCAATTGCCTTTTGCCAAAGAACTTATCGAAAATGCACTGCGCCAGGAACCCGATAATGTGGCTTATCTGGACAGCTTTGCATGGGTGCTTTACAGAATGCAAAAACAACCGGAAGCATTGCAGGCTATGTTGCGTACTATTATTGAATCCGGTCTAAGCGGCTTGACGGATAAAGAGATCTGGGAACACGCCGCAAAAATATTTGCGGCCAACGAACTCGAAATTTTAGCGGAGTTCTATCAGTGGAAAGCCGAAAGCCTGGCTGAGTAGCATTTACAAGGCACTAGTCTTTGGGTGGGGTTCATTTTATTTTCCGCAGATTTTTTAGAACACGCTGTGAAAATCTGTGAAATCCGCATATGAATATGGCTTGTGTGTACAGCTGCTCCACCTTTCATCCACTTTTATTTATCAGTTATTTTTCGTTTTGGGCTTGCAAGCATTCTTCGGCATGATATATTTATTCGCATGGATAATATTTTCTTACACAGCGAGTATTTGTTCAGCCTTTGCGGCCTTTATTATTTTAGCGCCGCACCGGGTGCCTCTCACTGTGTCCAGGTTCGAGCTACCGAGCCTAAACAAGCCGGATAGCCGTAAAAAACCACCGACCATCACCCCGCAGTGAAACACCCGCTGCGGGGTTTTTTCGTTTAAAGCCGTAACAAAAAATATCCAAGCTTAATATCAGAAGATTCCTCGCTGGGAGAAAAGCAATGATTGTTCAATTGAAGAAAAGCCCTGATGAAAAGCAACTGCAAGCCCTGCTCGATTGGCTGAAAAGCATGTCGCTGGATGTGCATATTTCTAAAGGAACCAACTACACTGTGCTTGGCCTGATCGGAGATACCTCGGCCATAGATATGGAGCTTATACAGGTTCTGGATATAGTCGAGAGCGTGAAGCGCATACAGGAGCCTTTCAAAAGCTGTAATCGCAAGTTTCATCCCGATAACACCGTCATATTGCTGGGTGACAAGCCTTTGGGAGGAGGAGAGTTCCAAATCATCGCAGGCCCCTGCTCAGTGGAGACAGAAGCGCAGATACTGGAAGTCGCTGCTGCTGTCAAAGCCGCCGGCGCGGCTGCGCTGCGTGGCGGAGCATTCAAACCACGCAGTTCGCCATACTCCTTTCAGGGATTGCGTGAGGAGGGCATTCGCTTATTGTTGCAGGCTAAAAAGGCCAGCGGCCTGCCCGTCGTCACTGAGATCATGGATATCTCACAATTGCCGCTCTTTGATGAAGTAGATGTCATACAAGTGGGTGCGCGCAATATGCAGAATTTCGAGCTGCTCAAGGCCTTGGGCAAGGTGAAGAAACCCATACTGCTGAAGCGAGGCCTTTCCAGTACAGCAGAGGAGTTCCTTATGAGTGCAGAGTATATCATGGCCAATGGTAACGAAGAGGTCATACTTTGCGAAAGAGGCATACGCACCTTTGAAACGCAAACGCGCAATACCTTGGACCTTTCCATTGTGCCGGTGCTCAAGAAGCTCTCGCATCTGCCGGTGATTATCGATCCCAGTCATGCTACCGGGTATGCCGAACTAGTGCCATCCATGTCGCTGGCGGCAGCAGCAGCCGGTGCCGACGGACTTATCGTCGAGGTACACAATAATCCGTCTTGTGCACTTTGCGATGGTATACAATCACTGAATCCGGAGACCTTTGCGCGGTTGGCACCGCAGGTCAAACAGGTTTCTGCTCTGGTGCGCCAAGGAGGTCTATTGTGAAGATTGCCATAGTCGGACTAGGCTTGATCGGCGGCTCTCTTGCCAAGGCTGCCAAGCAGCACGGCGAATACTGTGTTTATGGTTTAGACATAGACCCTGCTGTCTGCCGTCAAGCTCAGCATTTGCAGGCCATCGACAGGGAAGGGCAGACTGATGACCTGCAAAACTGTGAGCTGGTCATTTTGGCCTTGCATCCGCTGGCAGCAGAGGAATGGTTGCGGCAGAACGCCGACAAGCTGCGGCAGGGCAGCCTGTTAGTGGACTGCTGCGGTACCAAGCGCCGTATTTGCGAACTGGGTTTCAGCTTGGCTCAGCGCTATGGTTTCTACTTTATCGGCGGGCATCCCATGGCTGGCATAGAACGTTCTGGATTTGAAGCCTCCAATGCAGACCTTTTCAAGCGGGCTGCCATGATTCTCACACCAGAAGAGAAATGCCCGACAGAAGTGCTCGAATTCGCCAAGAATTTTTTTCTGGGCCTGGGTTTCAATCGCATCACCGTTACCAATGCCAAGGATCATGATCGCATCATCGCCTTGACCTCACAACTGGCGCACGTGGTCTCGAGTAGTTATTTGCGCAGTCCTACAGCGGCTCAGCACGAGGGCTATTCGGCAGGCAGCTTCCGTGACATGACTCGGGTGGCCTGGTTGCATGAAGGCATGTGGACTGAGCTTTTTTTACAAAACAGTGATTTTCTTTGCTCTGAAATCGAGCTTCTGATCGCTAATCTGCGTTGCTTTCAGGAGCTGATCAGTCAGCAGCAGGAAGAACAGCTGCGACAGCACTTAAAAGAGGGCAGGCTGCTCAAGGAAAAAATAATGCCAATATGAAAAGTTGGTATAACGCCTTGGGTGAACCGGTGTCCTACAGCATATTTTAACCACAGAACACTTGGGGTGGGCTGTCGCCCACAACCTTATTATCCACAGATTGCGCAGATTACACAGCTGGACACGGATTTCAGGATAGGGAATTGCAGGATTTTGCAGGATTTTCCATGTTTCCGCATGATTTCTTATGATTTTTCTTGAAATTTCGTTTTTTCGGCACTATGTTTCCGCCGCGGTTCAGAAATCATCCAGCCCCCACCCCACCCAGGGGGCAAACCATCCCTGATATGGTACGCGCGCGTGAGCGAGGGAGAGAGGGCACGGGAAACATGGTGGACGATAGTGAGCCCTAAAAAATCTGCGGCATCTGTATAATCAGTGGATTGAGTCTTTCAACTGGGTTGCGGGCGATCAGTCCGCGCCAAGTGTCCTGTGTGTTCCGTGGTTGGAAAATCCTTTTTGGACGCCCTCTATCTAGTCCCAGGCCAGTTGCAGACGTTCTATGAGTTCGGGCAGCTCTGCCACGTTGAGCCTGGCAAAGCCCATGAGCACGGTGGCCTCCGGTACGTTAATCTTGGGGCTATAAAATTCGGAGAGGCCGCTGAGTTTTATGCCTTGGGCAGCGGCTCGGCTAAGCATCTGCTTTTCATCCAGCTCGCCTTTTAACTGCAGCAGAAAATGCAATCCGGCTTTATCGCCGCTAATTTCAAGTCTTTCTCCCAGACTGCTTTGTCGCAGGGACTCGAGCAAAGCGTCGTGTTTGTCCCTATATACTCGTCGCATGCGTTTCAGGTGGGTGCCGAAGTGTCCTTCACTCATGAAGCTGGCCAGCACATATTGTTGAAAACCGGGCACGGTGCAGGCGTAGAACGAAAGTTCGCGTTCATATTTTTCCAGTAATACGCGGGGCAACAGCATATAGCTGATACGCAAGGAAGGCGCCAAGCTCTTGCTAAAAGTATTTAAGTAAATAACCCTATCATCATGGTCCAAGCTCTTCAAGGCAGGAATGGGTCTGCCCTCGAAGCGAAACTCGCAATCATAATCGTCTTCTATCATATAGAAATCCATCTGTTCAGCCAGCTTGAGCAGTGCCAGACGCTGTTGTATAGGAGTGACTATGCCCAGAGGAAAATGATGTGCCGGGCTGATATGCACCACATCCGGTTTGGCTTTCTGCAACTCCGATAATTCTATGCCCGATTCGCCCATAGGCACACGCACTATGTTGCGACCATGTGCACTGAGAATGCGCCAGACCTTGCTATAACTGGGATTCTCAATGGCAAAACGCTTGCCATCGGCGAAAAGCAGGTTGAACATACTTGCAGCCCACTCCGTGCCGGCACCTAATAATATCTGCTCAGGATGAGCCGCAATGCCACGGTAGTCCTGTAAATAAGTACATATCTGCTCACGTAAAGAGAAAATCCCCTTGACCGGCGTGCTGTTGAGCAGTTTGTCGGATTCCTCACTGACCAACTGCCGGCTGAGCCTGCTCCAAATCGCAAAGGGAAAAGACTCGGAATCCACCGCATAAGTGCTCAAATCAAAACAGTATTGACTCTTGAATTGCGGCGGAAAATCAGCTTCGTCAGGTGTAAGGCTTTCCGGCGGCATGTGGTTGAATCCGGGGTTGACATAAAAGCCGGAACGCGGTCGGGAATGTATGTAACCCTCGCTGACTAACTGCCTATAAGCTTGCTCTATGGTCACCTTGCTTACTGCTAAAAGCTTGCAAGCCTGGTTCTTGGAAGGCAATTTGCCCCGTACCAAACCATCACGGATGGCATTGCGAATTCGCTTGTAGACGATGACATATAAAGGCCAATCATCGTCAGGCTTTACTGGATTCCAAGGCATAATTACACCATTTAATGACGAAAAACGGGCTTTTTATCTGGCATTAATAAAATTTTGCTTTAGAAAGATTATATTAATGCCAGTACGGGCGCTATTACGGCTGATGCCAGTGCTAGCGGTTTTGTTTTGCCATGCTGTGGCATCATCTTAATCTACAGCGCGATTTCACGAAAGGAGCTATCATTATGTCAAAGAAGTCTAAATTCAACAAGAATCTTGCTGCTCAGCTCAAGGGCGGCGTCATCATGGATGTATGTACTCCGGAGCAGGCTCGCATTGCTGAGGATGCTGGCGCCTGCGCTGTCATGGCTTTAGAGCGCATTCCGGCGGATATACGCGCTGCCGGCGGTGTTTCGCGCATGAGTGACCCGCAGATGATCTGCGGTATCAAGGAGGCGGTTTCCATCCCGGTGATGGCCAAGGTACGCATAGGGCATTTTGCTGAGGCCAGGATACTTGAGGCCATAGAAATCGACTTCATTGACGAGAGCGAAGTGCTTTCACCCGCCGATGACTGTTATCATATTGACAAGCACAGTTTTGAAGCTCCCTTTGTATGTGGTGCCAAGGATTTGGGTGAAGCTTTGCGGCGTATCAGCGAGGGGGCTTCCATGATCCGCACTAAGGGTGAGCCGGGTACAGGGGATGTAGTGCAGGCGGTGCGTCATATGCGCATGATTATGTCCGATATCCGACGCTTGCAGCAATGCCGCGAGGATGAGCTCTTCAATGCCGCTAAAATGCTGCAAAGCGATTATCAGCTGGTCAAATATGTGCATGATCACGGCAAGCTGCCGGTGCCCAACTTTGCCGCCGGAGGCGTGGCCACCCCGGCTGACGCCGCACTGATGATGCTGCTGGGTGCCGAGGGCGTGTTTGTGGGTTCAGGCATCTTCAAGTCCGGTGATCCGGCAAAGCGTGCTGCTGCCATAGTGAAGGCAGTCAAGCATTATGAGGATGCCAAGCTGCTCGCTGAGGTCTCTGCCAACTTGGGTGAGGCCATGGTCGGCATCAATGAGCAGGAAATCGCCTTGCTTATGGCCGAACGCGGTGCTTGAATCCGCAGATTACGCAGATATGGATCCGCAGATTACGCAGATTTCGCACGTGTCAATGAACATTCCGGCACGGCGTTGCGGAAAATATGATTCTTCGTTATTGATTGCATCTGTGGCTTTCTGTTGTATGAGTCTGTTCGGGCATTTTTGTGCTTCATCCGGCTGATGGATTTTTCCGGTGGGTTTTTTATGCTTTAGCCTTATATGGTTGAAAATTTGCTCTTTTACTATACATTTAGCTAATGCCCGTGTTTGTTTGGGCTGAATTGTTTTACACGGAGGTTTTTTTATTATGCGAGTTATTATTTGTCCTAATGAGGATGCCGTTGCCAAAGAGGCTTATAAGCTGGTGCGCGACCGGGTTGTCCATGCTGGCGCCAAGGTATTGGGTCTGCCTACCGGCAGCACTCCGATCAAGCTCTATGGCGAGATCGCCAAGGGTTATAAACGCCAGGAAATAGACTTTTCCGACGTGCACAGCTTTAACTTGGACGAGTACTTAGGACTGCCGCCGGAGCATAAGCAAAGCTATCGCTATTTCATGAATGAGAACCTCTTCAAACATATCAACATCAAGCTGGATAACACCCATTTTCTGGATGGGCTCTGTGATGATATCGAGGGTGAATGTATGGCCTTCGAGGCGCTTATTGAAGACCTGGGCGGCATCAAATTGCAAATCCTGGGCATAGGCAGAGATGGACATATCGGCTTTAATGAGCCGGGAACACCGCTTAACTCACGCACCGGTTATGTCACTTTGGCTCCGGAAACTATCGAGGACAACAAGCGTTTCTTCAAGACTGCTGACGAAGTGCCGCGCTGGGCTTTGTCCATGGGCGTGGGTACTATCCTGGAAGCGCGTGAAATTCTATTGTTGGCCACTGGCAGCTCCAAAGCGGATGCTATCGCCGGTATGATAGAGGGGCCGATCTGCAGTATGAATACCGCTTCGGCGCTGCAAATGCACAATGACGTTACTGTTATCCTGGATGAGGCAGCAGCCGGCAAGCTGGAACGCAAGGAACACTATATGAAGACTGGCGGCAGCGATAACGTTGCCGAAATGTACGCCTATTTGATGGCGGCACGCAAGAAGGCCGGTCTGGACTGAGGCGTCTCGGTCTGCCGCATCGTACGGCGCGGCAGACCGACATCAGTCAATTTGGAGGAAGCTGCACGATGCACAACGGTATAAAAGAGATCGCGATTCGCGTTAAGGAACTTAGGGAACTCAATGAGATATCAGCCGCTGAAATGGCCGCTGCTATAGATATGAGCGAGCAGCTCTATCTTGCCTTTGAAGCCGGTCAGGAGGATATTTCGGCCAGTTCTCTCTACGAAGTGGCTCAAAAACTCGGAGTTGACTTGGCGTTGTTGCTGACCGGTGATATGCCCAGGATGAGCAGCTTCAGCGTCACCCGTAAAGGCAAGGGCGTTGCAGTAGAACGGCGCAGGCAATATCAGTATCAGGCTTTGGCCGCCAATTTTACCAATAAGAAAGCCGAGCCATTTGTGGTCACTGTGCAGCCTAAGCCGGAAGGCGTGCAACCTAGCCTGAACCAACATCCCGGTCAGGAGATGAATTATATGCTTGAGGGCCGCATGAAAATATTTATCTGCGGTAATGAGCTGGTCTTGGAAGAGGGCGATAGTATCTTTTATGATTCTTCCAACCCACACGGCATGCTTGCTATGGATGGCAAAGCGGCCAAGTTTATCGCCATTATCATGTGAGCAGGGTTCATTTGTGATTGCAGATATTGTGTCATTTTGGTCTGCTTGCTCCTAAAGCAATAAGCCCAGTGGCACCGGTGAAGGCGCCACAATCGGAAAACAAGCGCCCATTACGTAAGGGAAAATCATGTCGTTGTTACATAAATACTTGGAAAAAACTGAGTTTTCCTCATATGAGGATTTCCGGCGCAATTTCCGGTTAATTATACCGGATAATTTTAACTTCGCTTATGATGTGCTTGATGTCTATGCCGAGCAGGAGCCACAACGCTGTGCTTTAGTCTGGACAGATGATACCCACAAGCAAGACATGCGCCTGACTTTCGAGCAGTTGCAGAAGAGTTGCAATCGTCTCGCCAATCTATTCAGGCAGCAGGGCATAGGCAAAGGCGATCCGATTTTGCTTGTTCTCAAGGGACGCCACGAGTTTTGGCCTGCTCTTCTGGCCTTGCATAAATTAGGCGCTATCGCTATTCCGGCTACTCACATGCTTAAGAAACATGATTTGAGTTATCGGTTGGAAAATGCCAATGTACGCGGTGTTATAGCAGTTTGCTCTGACGATTTACTTGAGCAAATAGAATTAGCGGAAGAAGAATCTCAGGCCCAGCTCAAATGTAAGATTGCGGTGGGAAGCAAACGTCCAGGTTGGCTGAATTACGATGAAGAGCTAGCCAAGCAGTCCGATATTTTTGTCAGCCCGCCGAGAATCGAGCGCAATCAGAATTCGGATATTATGCTTATTTACTTTACCAGCGGCACGGCTGGCTTTCCGAAAATGGTGGCGCACAACTTCATTTATCCTCTAGCGCATATTATTACGGCTAAATACTGGCAGGGCGTCGAGGAGGGCGGCTTGCACTATACTGTAGCAGATACGGGCTGGGCCAAGGCGGTCTGGGGCAAGATATATGGGCAATGGCTGGCCGGATCGGCGGTTTTCGTCTATGACTACGATAAATTCGAGGCTGGGCATCTGCTCAACGAAATCATTCGTAACAAGGTGACCAGCTTTTGTGCCCCACCTACTATTTACCGTTTTCTGGTCAAGGAGGAGCTGAGCAACTATGATCTGAGTTGTCTGCGTAGCGTAGTAGTAGCCGGCGAACCGCTTAACCCCGAAGTCTATAATCGATTTTTAGAAAAAACCGGGTTGCCATTGAAAGAGGCTTACGGCCAGACCGAAATGGTGGCCAGCATCGCCAATTGGCCCTGGATAGAGGCTAAACCGGGTTCTATGGGAAAGCCATCACCGGGATATCAAGTAGAATTGCTTGATGCCGAAGGTAATAAGGTAGAATTAGGTGAAGAAGGCGAAATGTGCCTGCGTACAGACCAGCAGCTGCCGCCGGGCATCTTTCTGGGGTATCACAGGGATGAGCAACTCACCAATAGCGTCTGGCATGACGGCTATTATCATACTGGCGATGTCGCCTGGCAGGACGAGGAAGGGTATCTTTGGTTTGTGGGCAGAGCTGATGACGTCATCAAAAGCTCGGGCTATCGCATAGGCCCCTTCGAAGTAGAGAGCGTGCTTATGCAGCACCCGGCTGTAACCGAGTGTGCTATCACCGGGGTGCCTGATCCGGTGCGCGGACAGATCGTCAAGGCTACCATCGTGCTTAGCCGGGGATATGTTGCCAGCGAGGAGCTTAAACGCGAACTGCAAAGCTTCGTCAAAGAAAACACTGCACCATATAAGTACCCGCGAGTTGTGGAATTCGTCGAGGCCATGCCCAAAACCATCAGTGGCAAAATCCGACGTGTGGCCTTGAGAGAGGAAGATGAGTAATACATAAATAGGATTGATTAGCTGATAAAGTGCCAGGTTTTGTGAAGAATACGAACAATTTTAGTCATTTGTCAATCTGAGCGCGGCCTGTCAGGAATCCAACCCAATAAATTTTCCGCGTTTCTGTAGGAAAATATGGGTTGCAGGTGTCGGTTCATTCCAAGATTTCCGTGAGCTCCATACTCTTATTTCAGCTTCCAAACTTCATATCACAAGATTTCGGATATTAACGATTAGCTCGGACTTGTTTTATGGTGAAAGAACCTGCCTTATTAGAAGTGCGTGACTTGTCGGTAGCCTTCGATACAGAGGACGGCATCCTCAAGGCAGTGAACCATGTCAGCTTTAGTCTGCGTGCAGGGCAGGTTCTCGGTCTGGTTGGCGAGTCCGGTTGCGGCAAGTCGGTCAGTGCCATGAGCATTGCCAGGCTTATCCCACAACCACCTGGTCGCATCAGCTCCGGTGAAATATATTTTCAGGGACGGGATATTTTAAAGCTATCTATCGCAGAGTTGCGTAAAATAAGAGGACGTGACATTGCGATGATATTCCAGGAGCCAATGACTGCTCTTTCGCCTCTGCATCGCATTGAAAAACAGCTTGCTGAGGTCTTTCAGATACATACTCAATGCGGTGAAGACGAAATACGACAGCGTAGCCTGGAGATGCTCGCCAAAGTAGGCATAGCTGATCCCGAGCTTTGCTTGCGTAGCTATCCGTACGAGCTTTCCGGAGGCATGCGCCAGCGCGTTATGATTGCCATGGCTTTGCTTTTGGAGCCGGCCTTGCTCATAGCCGATGAGCCCACTACCGCCCTGGATGTTACCATACAGGCACAGATATTGGATTTGCTCAAAGACCTCATGACCCGTGACAGCGCTCTATTGCTGATCACTCATGATATGGGTGTGGTCTGGCAGGTCTGTGATCATGTGGCCGTGATGTATGCTTCTTATATTGTGGAAAATGCGCCGGTAGATGAGTTGTTCGCTAATCCGGCACACCCCTATACGCAGGGTCTGCTCGCTTCCATACCCAGCTTGCAAAAAGAAGGCGCTCCCCTGCAACACATACCCGGGCAGGTGCCCAGTCCGCTTAATCTGCCGGAGGGCTGTCCATTTGCGCCACGCTGCCCTAAATGCATAGATAAATGCTTGAGGCAGAGACCGGAGCTTGAAGCTAAAGGTGTAGACGGACACTTGGTGGCCTGCTGGCAGGCCTAAGCCGCGTTAATTTTAGCCTCTTGGCGGTTAGCAACTGTATGACTGTGACTTATATGAGTGTTTTTAAGCGCCTATGATTTTGACCAGGACTCTTTTGCGGCGTTTACCATCCAGTTCGTAATAGAATATTTGTTCCCAGGGGCCCAGGTCCAGCTTGCCATCGGTGATGGCGACCACTACTTCCCGTCCCATGATGGTACGTTTGAGATGTGCATCGGCATTATCTTCATAGCCATTATGCCTGTATTGACTGTAGGGTTTTTCCGGTGCTAATTTTTCCAGCCAGGTTTCAAAGTCTTGATGCAGGCCGCCCTCGTTGTCATTGATGAAGACAGAGGCGGTGATATGCATGGCATTGCAGAGCAACAGGCCTTCCTTGATGCCGGACTCACGCAGACAGGCCTCGATCTCCGGTTGTATGTGGATGATCTGGCGGCGTTGCGGGGCATTAAACCAAAGTTCTTTGCGATAAGTTTTCATGTCAATCCTCCAATTCTTCGGATGCTTCTCTTGTATTTAGGCGCATAATGCGTTTGTGAATGAAAATATAACCCGTTGCCAGAAGCAGCAGGGCCAGGAGCAGCCAAGGCGTGTGAGCGTGAATGATTTCCTTGCCACGTTGTACCATTTGCAGATAACTCATATCTGCCGCCAAATGCCCGAAGTATGCGCCTATGGCTAAAAGTACCAGACACCAAAGGCCGGCACCGGCTGCCGTTAAAATACTGAAACGACAGAAATTCATGCGGCAGAGCCCCGCCGGTATGGAAATAAGCTGCCGGATGCCTGGCAATAGCCGGCAAACAAAGGTGGCCGGCTCACCATATTCCAGAAAAACTTCATCAACCCTGTCCAAAGTAGCGTTTGAGAGAAAAAAGTATTTGCCGTATTGGCGCAGGAAAGGGCGCCCTAATTTCACAGCCAGGGCATAGTTGACATAAGCGCCGGCCAAGGAACCCAAAACACCTGCCAGAAGAGCCAAGCTCATGTCTAAATTAACTATGCCGGAACTGAGTTCGCCGCGCCAAGCCAAAAAACCGGCAGGGATCATCACTACTTCGCTGGGAAAAGGAATGAAGGAACTCTCCACGGTCATGAAGAAAAAGATGAGTAGAAAACCCCAAGTTGAAGCATGAGCCGCTAAGGCCTCAATGTAAATGGCGAAAGTCTCAGTCATGGGTCAGTGGTCAATGGCGTGTGGACAGTGTGGACAAGACATGGGTGTTTTAGGGTTATCGGTGCCAGTTCTGTAGCGGTGCATACTTGCGCCACATCCCCCTGAATCTCTGTGGGAGCTGCAAATCCTCAGTCGGTCCTTGCTGTGCGATACAAGCTTTTTATGCTTTCTGCTTTGCGGCCCAGAGTGCTAGTTCTTCGCGGTTGATCTTGGCGTTGTGGCGCAGATCCACCGGCAGTTCCGGGTGGAAGAAAACCTTTTTTATTTCGGCGGTCAGGCTGTTTTTAGCTAGCGCGGCCAGCACGGTTTCTTGATCCAGCCGGGCATTTTTTTCCAGTTCAATAACAATGGCCGGGCATTGCCTTGGTTTTGAGCCCATGCCTACCAAGGCGCTGCGTCTTACGCCCTTGATTTGGTTGACTATAGTCTCGCAGGGTATGCTGAACAAGGTTTTGGTTTGGTTTTGTTGGTCTAAGAATTCGACCCTATGCGACTTGCGCCCGCAAAACCAGAATCTGCCCTGTCCGTCAAAGTATCCCAAGTCGCCGATTCTATGCCAGAGTTTGTCACCATCGTGGATTTTAGCCAGTTTATTGGCCTCGGGCTGACTGTAGTACTCTCTAGTGACACAAGGCCCACTGACACAGAGTTCCCCTATCTGTCCGGGCGGCAGTATCTCCGTATCCTGCATAGTAGCGACGGGGGCATCGCTGATAGCGATGATGCAGCCCTCTATTTCGCTGATCGGCTTGCCTACGCAAACGCCATTGCCGGCCAGGTTCCTCTCTTTTGTGCTTTCCTCAAGCATTTCACTGCCTTTGAAATTAGCGACGGGCAGAGATTCGGTGGCACCATAGGGGGTATAGGTCTCAGCGCCTTTGGGCAGGATGCTGAAGAGCCTTTCATGCAACGCAGCCGGCACCGGTGCACCTGCCATAATGATGCGGCGCAGGCCGGGCAGCTTCAGTTGTTTCTTGCAGGCATATCTGGAAACGCTGTCCCAGAGCGCCGGCGAACCAAAGGAATAGGTTACCGGCATGTTGTGCAAAGCTTCCAAGATGCGTTCCGGATTCACCGAAGCCGGTCGGCTCGGATTCATGTCCGGTATGAGCACCGCCGCGCCTAAGGCCAGGCTGAAGAGCGAAAAAAGCGGGAAACAGGCCAAGTCCATTTCGCCGGGTTTGATGTCGTATTCACGTCTTAGCAGCCGTACCTGGGTCTGGAAGACCTCATGCGTATAGCAGACCCCTTTTGCCGGCCCGGTGCTGCCGGAAGTAAAAAGCACCGCCGCCAGCGCCTCGGGTTCCGGTTTGAAAAGTGGGAATGCGCCCGGCTTGCCACGTAGCTCAGAGAGGGTTTTACCCGACCAGAAGCGCCACTTGCCAAGGGTGATATTGATCTTTACTGATTTGAAGTAACGACGGCAGAAAATCCGCAGCAGCTGAGCTTGCGGCAATCCCAGGAATGCTTCCGGCTGCATGTTATGCACCGCTTTGAGAAAACCTGGCCAGCCCATGCCCGGGTCTATAAGTATGGGTATTGCGCCGATCTTGAAAATGGCGAAGAACAGGCCGTAAAATTCCAGAGAAGGGCGTATCATGAGTAGGGTTTTCATGCCTGGACGCAGGCCTTGATTGTACAAGGCCCAGGCATAGTAGTCACTTTGCTCTTTGAGTTGGGCAAAAGTTAAGTGCGTGTATGCTACTCTGCCCTGTGCGTCCCGGCCTTGGGGGAAATACACTGCGCCTTGACGTGGCTGATGCAGAGCTTGATCATCTAATAAAATTGCTATGTTTATATTGGCGGAAGACATGGGGAAACGATTTTCAATGGCTGTTTTCTGCGAATGCCAGCACAACCAAAATACATGCAGAAGACGGGAGCGCAGAGTCCGGTAAGGCTACTGGCGCTCCCAACGAAGGCATCAAGAGAAGCCGGACATTATACCTCCATCAGTTCGGCCTCTTTTTCCTCGAGCAGCTTATTGATCTGGTCAATATTTTTATCAGTAAGCTTTTGCACGTTATCGGTTTCGGTTTTGAGTTCGTCTTCAGTGACCACAGAGCTTTTTTCGGCTTTTTTCAATGCCTCATTCGCATCTCTTCTGGCATTGCGCACTTCTATGCGAGCTTCTTCAGCGCGTTTACGCACCAGACGGCTCATGTCCTTGCGGCGCTCTTCGCTCAATTCCGGGATAGGCAGGCGCACCACCCGGCCGTCGCTCACCGGGCTAATGCCCAGGTCTGAGGTTTGAATGGCTTTTTCTATGCTCTTCATGGCGCCTTGATCCCAAGGCTGAATAACCAGCAGCCTGGGTTCGGGCGCGGTGATGCTGGCAATATCTTTCAAACGGGTCTGCGTGCCATAGTATTCCACCATGAGACCTTCGACCAAAGCAGGTGAGGCCTTGCCGGTACGCACCGCTGCAAAGCTTTTCTGCATCATGTCAACCGCACGCTGCATGGCGGCTTCGGCTTGTTTCATTATTTGCTTGACTTCTGACATAGTTACTCCTTTCGAGTGGGGTTTACGGTTCCTGGCCGACTATGGTGGCGTTGCTGAAGTCACCGCCTAAAATGGCGCTTAACAGACCGGCTTCACCAAATTTGAAGACTACAATGGGCATATTGTTGTCCTGGCAAAGCGAAAAGGCGGTGGAGTCCATGACTTTCAAGCGCTTGGCCAGCGCTTCGGCAAAACTTATTCTTTCGTATCTGATCGCATCGGGATATTTGAAAGGGTCTGCACTGTAGACACCATTGACCTTGGTTGCCTTGAAAACCGCATCAGCACCGATTTCACTGGCGCGCAGGGCAGCGGTGGTGTCGGTGGTAAAGAAGGGATGTCCGGTGCCGCCGGCAAAAATGACTACTTGCCCTTGCAGCAGTAATTTGTCTGCCTGGCGATAATCAAATGGTGGCAACAGCCCTGGAATAGGCAGCGATGATTGCAGCTCACAGGATAGGCCTACATACTCCAGACCTTGGCGTATGGCCAGTGCGTTCATGCAGGTTCCCAGCATGCCGATATAGTCGGCGCAGTTGCGTTGCATGCCCAGCTTGGAGCCGACTTGGCCGCGGTAAATATTGCCCGCTCCGATAATCAGAGCCACTTCGCAGCCAGTGTCGCAGGCCTCTTTGATCAGACGGGCGCAGCGCAAGATGGCGTCCGGGTCCAAGCTGCCGTGCCCGCCTTGCAGAGCCTCGCCACTTAATTTCAGCAAAATGCGCCTAAAAGAAGGAGCGCTAGACATTGTATATATCCTTTCAAATGAAAATTAAAATTCAAAAACTCGAACAGTCGGAATCTGGCACGTTATATAAAACTTAAGACCTCTGGTCAAATTAGCAAGTCGAAACCGATTTTTTGCCCTTGAAGCGTGCTGTTTGGCAGGCGTCACTTGCACTTGGTGCTGCTATTCAAGCATTCGTTCCCAGATCGCCATGGTTTCCTGTTTACGGTCGCTATAGCATGAGGCTCTGGATATATTCGTCTCACGTATGATTTTATACATGGCGTGCACGGAACGATCCGGCTCATAGGCCACGGCATATATCTGCGCCAGGTTGTTTTCGGTGAAATCGAAGTTGCTTTGCACTTGGCTCCACAGTTCTTCAGAGAGGCTTTCTGAGAGTTCCACACCTTCAGTTTCCCAAAGTTCTCTGGCTTGTAGTACCTCCTCCATGCCTATTTCATCCAGCCCCAGTATTCTGGCTATATCTGCATTTGATGCTGAGAAGAACGAGGGCCTTGCATTTCTAGCTTGGGTTGGATAGCTCTTTCCACTGGGTGGCAGCACTGCTATTTCGCCGGGTATGGCATTTCTCCAGCCTGGCAGCCAATACAGTTCCGCCTTGAATTCCATGGCGCCATTTCGGGGTAGGGTGGGGAAGCCGTCAGCGGCATAATGTTCGGATTCCATGCCATTAAGCTTGTGCAGGTCGTCGTTGTCCATATAATCTTCCAGGATATCCAGGAAGACGTTTACCTCGTCAAGCAGTTCCGGTTCATCCTCGCCAATATTATTGCGCAGGCTATCCGGTTGGTTCACCTTAAAACCCTCTTCTCCGGATGCGAGGAAGGTTTGCACCAGCCCATTATCCAAGTTATGCGGTCTGCGGTCCAACATCCATGGTTCGAATTCCATTGACTGTCTCATTTCGTCATCTTGGCTTTGTCCCAATCTTCTGTCACTGAACAAGCGTCGGTCGGTCAGGTGCATCCAGTAGCTTAGATCAGCACCCGATTCAGCTTGATAGCGCAGGCGTTGTTTTCGCGTAAGCAGCAAAGCCTCCTTGGAAATCAGCTCGGTGACCATCATCAGGTGCGCAATAAGCAGCATACAAACGCTCAACACGCCCAGCACCATAAGCAAAGCAGCGCCGGATTCAGAATTTGTCCCGGTCGTTTTTTTCATGATACGCATCTTTTCTTGGGCGTTTTTCACGTTTGCCTTTCCTTACCTTTTGTTATCAGGCAGTGGGTCCCACTTGCCGTAGCGTTCGCGGAAGCTGTTGCCCATGCTGCGCCGCAGCCAGGTTTCAGTTCTGCCATCTAGCCAGTTTACGGTGATTTTCACGGCTAAGGGCACATCCACGCGTTCAGATTCTTCGGTCTCCCAGTAGTCCAGCCACATGATGCGTTCCGACCATTCCAGCCCATCGTCGTCTTGCCAGTCAGCATACAGGAATTGAATGGAATCCACATTTTCAGCCAGCAGAGAGACTTTTTTGCGCTCGCCCACCTCGTCCCAGTGCAAGAAAGGCCTGTCGCTATAGACCATATAGAGCTTGTCGTCCTGCGACAGTATTTCCACGAAACGCAGCGCTCCTTCAATTTCGTTGTTAAGTCGATGCAGGCATGCGCAGCGCAGGCGATCAGGTTCGGCGATGATGAATGGTGTCTTGATCCCGTCTTGGTCCGGCCAAGTAAAGGGCACCATGTGATCAAGCACAGCTCGCAGGCTGCGGTCTAAGCTGAGCAGTTCGTTGAAGCGATTACGCTCAGCAATGATCCGCCGCCAGCTATTGCCGGTTTCCCTGGAATAGGCGTAGAGCGTCAAGGCCACCAGCAAGAAGACGCTGATCGCGATAATTATTTCCATCAGGGTGAAATATCTTTTGCGCGTTTTCATAGCAGGTCATCCTCCTTGACCAATTTGCGTACGCGCAGCTCCTCCATGAGCTTGCCGGATACGTCGAAGACCTCTATGTGGAACTCGCCCAGCAACCAGCCCCGTATGCTTTCCTGGGCATCTTCAGGCAGGTCATCAACTGTATAGAGATGGCAGCTGCTGGAGAAGCCCTGCGGCAGCACACCATCGGGCATGATTGCTCTGGGACCGGCCAGAAGATAACATTCAGCCACCTGGCTAAGTATATGCTGACGTCCCCAACGTTTTTCGGCACGCAGCAGATTGGAGCGCGCCGCACCTACGATGCCCAAACCGGCCACTACCGACATGGCCAGAATGGTCGCTGCAATCATAACCTCCATCAGAGTGAAATGCTGTTTGCGCATATTAAAAACCGGGTAGATAACTTTCATGTGCTTCAGTAAATATAATGTCCACACCGGAAAATATATGCGGTATCGGCAAAGCAGCCATAAAAAAAGACCTTGGCTGCGCGCACAGTCAAGGTCTTGTCTAAATGGTGCTCGAGGCGGGAGTCGAACCCGCACGGGTGTTACCCCACTAGGCCCTCAACCTAGCGCGTCTGCCAATTCCGCCACCCGAGCAAATAAACCTGTTTCTAAGTAGTGCAGCTTAATATATATTTTACTGCATGTTTTGCAAACCGCCGAGGAAAATATATTCCGAAAGCGGTATGTCACGCTGCCAGCATGGGAAGAGCAGGGTAAAGTGCAGCTTCGCAAGCCATTTTATAGCCCTGAGTTTACTGCTTGAAATATAAAAATATAGATTTTATGGGTTTTTCTGTTTTTTCGACTTGCAAGCTGGAAAACACTGTATATAGTGTGTCTGTGGCATAAAAGTTCGCACATATAGCGTTTTCAAAAAAATGCCGGAAGTTTTTTATTAATACCTTAGAGAGCAATACTTAGGTGTTTTAATACTCTGTTTTAAACTAAAATTATCAAAAAAAAGGAGCTATCATGGTCAGCGACACTCGGGGCGTATTCGACTTCTTCCAGAAGCGCGATGGCACTATAGTGCAATTCGAGGAAGCGAAGATCGCCACCGCAATTATGAAGGCAAGTCAAGCGGCGGCTCGTAACGGAGGCGAAGCGTTGGACGAGGAGGGCGCAGCAGAGCTGGCTCGCGAAGTAGTGCTGCAATTGGATAATCCGCTCTGCGAATATTATGTGGAGGCCAACGAAGATGGGCAGCGCATCCCTCTTATCGAGGATGTGCAGGACATGGTGGAGATCACTCTGGCTGAAAACAAGCTGGCTGATACGGTGGCAGCTTACAAGCGCTATCGCAAAACTCGCGAGTTGGCTCGTAAAGCTATCTATGTGCGTAAACCCGCCGGTAAGGGCGACAAAAAGGCCAACCTTACTGACCAGTCTATGCTTCTGGTCAAGTCAGCTACTCAAGGCAAGATGGAGCATTGGGATCGCAGCCGCATAGTTGATAAGCTGGTTTCCAAGCTGCAGATGCCTGCCGAAGAGGCTCTCGGAGTAGCCAAGGAAGTTGAGAACCAGGTTATTTCAAGCAATATACGCAACTTGGGCACGCCCTTGCTGCGCGAGATGGTCAACAACGTGCTTATTGAGAAGGGATATCGTGACCAACTCAAGGATCTTTCGTTGTACCATATACCGCGTGAGTTCATCGAGAACCTGATGTACAGCAAGCCCACCGAGAACAGCAATATCGTGAGCAATAACCCGGAAGCGGTTAACCTGAGCATAGCTGAGCTGCTGCTTAAGCAATGGGGCCTGGATGCCATTTTCAGCCCGGAAGTAAAATATGCGCATGACAGCGGCGCGGTTCATTTGCATGATCTGGGCTATCCGCATCGCGTCTATTGTTCCTCGCACTCCATAGAATATATCAAGAAGTATGGCTTGCGCGGCTTAACCAACCTGAATACCGAGTCCAATCCGGCGCGCAGTGCTTCGGTACTGACCGGGCATTTGAATACTTTCCTGGCTTCCATGCAGGCTAACTATGCCGGTGCTTTGGGCATCGCCTACATTAACATATTCTACGCACCCTATCTGGTGGGTATGAGCGACAAAGAGATCAAGCAGGTGGCTCAGGAGCTTATTTTCAATGGCTCCCAAAATGCCTTCTCGAGAGGCGGCCAAACCCTATTCTTAGACTTCAATATACATACCGGCGTGCCGCAATATCTGCAAGAAGTGCCAAGCATAGGTCCAGGTGGCGCCTATCAGCTGCGTGATGCTGAAGGCAAATTGCATGCCCTGGTTGAAGAACTTCGTCAGGATTGTGACGATGCCGGCAATAGGCTCATGGACCTGTACTTGGTCGATACCGAAAAGAATGAGAAACACTTGGTGTTGCGCGAACTCTACAACGCCAAGGATGGCTTGCATTATGATCCTGAGGTCGAGGCACAACGCCTGGCTCGCGGCGAACATTTGCTCACTTACGGTGACTACATTCCGGAAGCGCGCCGCTTTACCTCCGCACTGCTTGAGGTTTGGGGGGAAGGCGACCGCAATGGAATGGTCTTCGAATTCCCCAAATGTGACTTCCACGTCAGCCGTGAAACCTTTGAAGACCCGGAACAATACCGTATTTTCCAGGAGGCCTGCCAGCTGGCCAGCCGCAATGGTTCGACTTACTTCATCTTCGACCGCGACGAGGTCACCTTGTCCGCCTGCTGCCGTCTGCGCACCACCATTGATGATAACCGCATGCTCAAGCATCCGGAATCCATGCGCTTCTGTGGCTTCCAAAACGTTACCATCAACATACCCCAGGCCGCCTACAGAGCGGCTCGCGCCGGACGGAAGAATTTCGAGGGGCTTTTTGCTGAGATAGACAAGACCATGCAGCTGGCCGTGGATGCGCATCTGCAAAAGAAGGAAAAGATCGCTGAAATGATGTCCGGACCGGGGCGCCCACTGTGGCAAATAGGCAAAATCGCCTGCGATGGCAGACCCTATGTTGAATTGGATAAATGCACTTATATCATAGGTCTTATCGGTGTCAATGATGCGGTTAAATTCATCACCGGTCAGGAGTTGCACGAAAGCCAGGAGGCCTTGCAGGCCGGCTTGCGCATCACTGCGCACATGTACTTGCGTGCTAAAGAGTTCTCTGAAAAATACAATCTCAAATTCACTCTCGAGGAGTCTCCGGCTGAAAGCGCCGCTCGTCGTCTTGCCTTGACCGATTTGATCTACTATCGCGACGAGGCGCTGCAATGTTACAAGGGCGACAGCGAGGATGTGGCTTACTACACCAATTCGGTGCATTTGACTGCTGAAGCACCGGTTAGCCTGGTGGAGCGTATTGAGACCCAGGGCATGTTCCATAGCATCATTGAATCCGGTGCCATCACGCATGCTTTCATAGGCGAGGAACGCCCCTCTGCCGAAGCCATCGCTTCGCTTATCAAGGAAGTTTTCCGCCGCACTCAGTCCGCCCAAGTCACCTTCTCTCCTGAGTTTACCTACTGCAATGTATGCAATCACCAGGGGCGCGGCTTGCATGAGAAGTGCTTGGAATGCGGTTCGAAAGATGTGGTCGGAGAGACGCGGGTGGTGGGCTATTTCAGTAAAATCTCCAATTGGAATGATTCCAAGCGTTACGGTGAATTGATCAACCGTCAACGCGGGCGTTATTCGGTTGAGACTGCGGAGGAATTGGCGACGAGTCTGTCGGTGGCAGGAGAGTGAAATGATAAGCACACAAGAAAAAATCACCATTCATGTTTTCGGCAAGGAAGGCTGTGATAAATGCAGCATGCTCAATCGTCGCATTGACAAATTGCTCTCCGAACCGCAGTATGCACGCTTTAAAAAGACCTATCATGATGTTATGACCGAGGATGGCCTGGTGCATTTCTGCCTGGCGCAATGCGTGAACCCTAGCCAAATACCCGCAATGTTGCTTTCCTACCCCGGTCCCGAAGGAATGCCGCAGTATCTGCGCAATCCTGAGCCGGGTGCTGAGGACAAGGTCTGCGGTGCATCCAAGCTCTATCAGTTTTTGGGATTGCAGACCGATTATAGTGCGGCTGGCAAAGGGATCATTACTCCGAAGATGATCAGCTCCATTTTGGATCAGGCTCTGGAGTCTCTCTAAGGAATCGTCCAAAAACTACTTGGTAATTGCTGCCTGCGGCGAAGAACCGCTCGGGTCGCGCTCGCAGGCAGCAGCCAAGAGCTTTATAGACACGGATATACGCTAAATACCTTTCTTAGGATCGCCTCTACAGTCCTTTGGCACCGGGAGTTCGCAACCCGTATAAGCTTTCCGGGGCTTTTTTACTATCGGAACAGAGGGATCGAGGACAGACTATGTCGGAACCAGAATATTGCGCCCTTTATGCCCGTATGTTGCATCCCAGTCTAGTCGACTATCCCGGCAAAATGTCAGCGCTTTTTTTTACTCGAGGCTGCAATTTTCGTTGTGGTTACTGCCACAACCACAGTTTGCTTGAACCTGGTCAAAGGAATTATACTTGGCAGGAACTGGAGGGCTTCTGTAAGGAGTATCAGAAACAATGGGTGAAAGCGGTGACTGTTACCGGCGGCGAACCCTGTCTGCAACCGAAGCTGCTGGAAACCCTGAAGTATCTGCGCCAGCAAGGGTTCATGATCAAGCTGGACAGCAATGGCTCCAAACCGGAAGTGCTCAAGCAGGCGCTGCCGCTGGTAGACTATCTTGCCATGGATATTAAGTGCAGCCTGCCAAAGTATGAGCAACTTTGCGCTTGGCGCGATGACGAACAGATATTGGCGTCCATCCAACTGATCATGCAGCGGGCCAAGGATTATGAGTTCAGGACTACACTGGTTGAAGGACTGCATGATGACGAGGAAATCATCGCTTGTGCTAAGATGGTGCAAGGTGCCAAAAGGCTGATCTTCCAGCCTTTTTTGCCGCACCCGGATCTGCCGGATCCGGCATTCAGAACCCTGGAACGTACCAAGCCCGGCTTTCTGCAACATGCCGCCAAACTGGCAGCAAAATGGGTGCAGCAAGCAAGTGTCCGTGGCGAGTAGTACTTGGGTCGGGTTGCTGCATACAGCCCATTTTATACGCAGATTGGCGCAGATTTTTAAGAATTGCCAGCACAGAAAAACACGGAAAATTTTTAGGAGGATGCAGCTCAGTCACAAGTCAAATGGCTCGGATCAGTCAGATTGTTTTTTATTGGCATTACAGTTATATTTTAACCAAAACGGTCTTTCAGCCTTTCATTCTACTCTTGTCTTCATGCCTGCTTCCTCTTCCAAGTCCGCTTCTCGCTCTTTGCCCTTAGTGGCCGAGGTCGCTTTTGATCGCGCCATTAATCGCGGTTTGGACTATCGCATCCCTGAGGCTTTGGCTTCCCGTGTTCATCCCGGCAGCCGTGTGATGGCGCCACTGCGCAACGAGGTGTTGCCCGGCTATGTTATTCGCATTAAGTTAGGCTCCAAGTTCGCTAAGCTCAAAAGCATACTCAGCTTGGAATCCGATGCGCAGCAAATTCCCGATAAATTGCTGGAGCTTGCCGAATGGATCAGCAATTACTATTGCTGTAATATTGAGAGTGCTATTTGGGCCATGCTGCCGGCCGTAGTGCGTCGTGGTGAGATGAAACACAGGCAACTCGATTACGTCACTTTGACCGCTAAGGCGTTGCGTATGGACGAGGAATTCGAGGCGTTGAGTAAAAAGCGCCAAGCGATATTGCGTGCCATACAAAAGGTAGGGGCGCTGCCTGTCAAGGAGCTGCTGGGCCTGGTGGAGGCCAGCGAAACACTTATCAATAATCTCTGTAAAGATGAATGGCTGACTAAGGAAAAACGCGTAGTAGAGCGCAACCCCTTCCGCGATAATATTATCCAACCAGATCAGCCTAAAAAGCTTAATGCTGACCAGACAGCTGCCTTGGCCAGCATCAAAGAATCGTTGCGCAAACGCGACAGCGCAGCCATGTTGCTGCATGGCGTCACCGGCAGTGGCAAGACCGAGGTATATCTGCAAGCAATTCAGTACTGCTTGGAATTGGAGCGCGAGGCTATTGTGCTGGTGCCCGAAATCGCATTGACACCGCAGACCTGTGACCGCTTCAGGCAGCGCTTCGGCAATTTGGTCAGCGTGCTGCATAGCGGATTGAGCGATGGCGAGCGCTTTGACGAGTGGAACCGCATCAATGAAGGGCGTAGCCCCATCGTGGTTGGAGCACGCTCGGCTATCTTCGCGCCTCTGCGAAAATTGGGGCTGATTGTGGTGGACGAGGAACATGAAAATAGCTATAAGCAGGAAGAGGCACCATGCTACAATGCGCGGGACATGGCTGTATTGCGCGGCAAAAAAGAGCATGCCAGTATTATCTTGGGCACCGCGACACCATCATTGGAAACTTATTATAATTGTCAGCAAGGGCGCTATCAGCTCTTGGAAATGTCTCAGCGCATAGATGCTCGCCCCATGCCCAGGGTGGAGATCATTGATATGTGCCAGGAACGCGCCCAGTCCGGTCAAGGCGGGATTTTTTCAGGGCGTCTTATAGAACAGATCAATGAGACGCTTTTTGCCGGCGAGCAGGTCATGCTCTTCTTAAATCGGCGCGGTTTTGCTACCCAGATGAGCTGCAACAAATGCGGATATACAGCTGGCTGTCAAAGCTGTAGCGTCAGCTACACCTATCATCGCAAGAAGGAACTGCTGCTTTGCCATCACTGCGGTGCTGAAGTTCCTGCTCCACAAAAATGCCCGCAATGTGAAAATCCGGAAATACGCTATCAAGGCTACGGCACCGAGAAGATAGAGTCTATCGCCAGAGCGATTTTTCCGCAAGCTCTCGTGGCCAGGATGGACTCGGACAGTATGACCAGCAAGGACTCGTACCGTGATGTTCTGGCGGCCTTTCGCAAAGGACATATCAATATCCTGATCGGCACACAAATGATCGCAAAAGGATTAGACTTTCCTAATGTCACCCTGGTCGGACTCATACAGGCTGACATGGGGCTTAATATGCCGGATTTCCGCAGCGCCGAACGTAGCTTCCAGCTGATCACGCAAATGGGAGGCAGAGCTGGGCGCGGCAATAAGCCCGGCTTGGTTATCGTGCAGACCTTTTCGCCGCAGCATTATGCCTTGCGAGCTGCTCAAAAACACGACTTCAAACAATTTTACGAAGAAGAGATGCCTAGCCGCAAAGCGCTGGAGTTCCCCCCATATTCGCGCATGCTCATGCTGCGTTTTCGCGCTGAGGACGAAAAGCAACTGCAGGACACAGCCGAGGCCTTTGCCAAAAAACTGCGTGCCTTGCTGGGTCATGAAGCCAAAATGATAGGCCCTATGCCGGCACCCATCGCCAAAATAAATAATTTCTTTCGTTACCAAATACTGTTGCGCAGCAAAAAAGCTTCGGTTATGCTCAATGCAGTCAGAGCCTGCCTGCAAGATAAGCGCAACCGCAAGGTGCATGTAAGCGTTGATATGGATCCAAAATCCTTGCTTTAAAATAAAACCGGACAAAATAAATCGCTGAATACGAGGAGGCCGAGGCAGGAGCGCCTGGAAGGCGCCACTTCATGATGAAGATGTCTCAATCCATACGGACTGGATACGGATGCCTGATTATTCAGAAAGGTCAGAAGAGTCGCATTGCACATTGTTTTGTCCATCATGTCCACCAAGTTGGTCCACCGTCTTTACTAATCGTCAACAAACACTGACAAAACAGGAAATTTCCGGCAGGAAAATTATATTACAAGCTTGACCATTTACCCAATATTATAGAAGGAGAATATTAATGTCAAAGAAGCGTGCGTTTAAAACCGAAGTACAACGACTTTTGGATTTGGTGATCCATTCTTTATATTCAAATAAGGAAATCTTTTTACGCGAGCTTTTGTCCAATGCTTCTGATGCTATAGACCGTGCTCGTTTTGAGTCGCTTAAGGACGAAAGCATCCTTGAGGACGATCCGGAATGGAAGATAAAAATCAGTGTTGACGCTGAGAAAAAACTTTTGACCATCTCGGACAATGGCATAGGCATGAACGCCGAAGAGGTGGAGAAGAATATCGGCACGGTGGCTAACTCCGGCACAAAGCAGTTCTTGGAACAACTGCAAGAAAATAAGGAGAGCCTGGCACCTGAGCTTATAGGACAGTTCGGCGTGGGTTTCTATTCCGCTTTCATGGTGGCAGACAAGGTAACCGTACTTACCCGCCGGGCCGGTCAGGAGGCGGTGCGCTGGGAGTCCACCGGCGATGGCTATTATACTCTGGAGAAAGCCGAGCGTGAAAAGCGCGGCAGTGATATTATCCTGCATCTTAAGGACGAGCATGCCGAGTATCTCGAGGAGTGGAAGATACGCAAGACGGTTAAGAAGTACTCCGATTTCGTCGAGCATCCGATCTGCATGGATATCGTGCGTGAAGAAGTGGAACGCGATGAAGAGGGCAAAGAAATAGAGGGTGCTGAGCGCAAGGTTACGGTCACCGAGGAGGTCTTGAATTCGCGAAAGGCGATCTGGCTGCGTCCCAAAGATGAGGTTAGCGCAGAGGATTACGCTGAATTCTACAAGCATATCAGCCACGATTTCCAGGACCCCTTTGAGAGCATACACTGGAACGTGGAGGGTCAGGCCGAATTCAAAGCCCTGGTCTATATCCCGCAGCGTCCCGGTATTGACCTGTTTATGCCCGAGCAGAAGAATAAGGGCATACAACTCTACGTGCACCGGGTCTTTATTACGGACAACTGCGAGGAGCTGCTGCCCGGTTATTTGCGGTTTCTGCGTGGTGTGGTGGATTCCTCGGACTTGCCCCTGAACGTTTCGCGTGAAATGCTGCAAGAGGCGCGCGCGTTGCAGATCATACGCAAGAACATAGTCCGCAAGGTGCTCGATACACTGGCGGGGATCAAGGAAAAGCAGATCGAGCGCTATGAAAAATTCTGGGCAAGTTTCGGCAAAGTGCTCAAGGAGGGGCTGCATACAGATTTTGAAAATCGTGAAAAGCTGCAAGAGCTGCTCCTGTTTGAAAGCAGCGGCACCGAGCCGGGTAAGCTGACTTCACTGGCCGATTATGTGAAGCGTATGCCTGAAGAGCAAAAGGATATCTATTATCTGACCGCTGAAGACCGCAATGCCGCACAAAACGCGCCACAGCTGGAAATATTCCGCAGCAAAGGCTACGAAGTACTGTTCATGACCGACCCCATAGACGAATGGATAGTCAATGATATCACCAGCTACAAAGATAAAAAGCTGGTTAGTATCAGCAAGGGCGAAGTGGACTTGGACAGCGAAGATGAGAAAGCCGCCAAAGAAGAAAGCCGTAAAAAGGCAGCCGAAGAAAATAAGGGCTTGCTGGAGCAACTCACTGCCATTTTGAGCGACAAGGTAAAAGAGGTGCGCTTCTCCAAACGTCTTACCGAAAGCGCCTGTTGCCTGGTCAGTGACGAGTGGGGCATGGGGGTGCAAATGGAGAAAATACTCAAGGCCATGCAGCAGGAAGTGCCTACCTCCAAGCGTATCTTGGAGCTTAATCCTGAACATGAGCTGGTGGGGATTATGCGTCAACTGCATGATAAGCAGGCCGATCATCCCAAACTGGCCGAATATGCTCGCTTGCTCTATGATCAGGCCTTGCTCATGGCTCAGTTGCCTATCGAAGACCCACTCAGCTTTGCTAAAACAATCAGTAACCTGATGGTTGAAGAAGGCAGCAAATTGACTGAAGAATAGTTCAGTTGACATGGCGCCACAGCTAGTTCATGTGGGTTGGAGCGTCAAATTCACTCCAGGCCTTTTGTGTGTTCTATGGTTACAACTCCCTAGCCGCAGCGAGGCGACACCGGTATAATGCCCGTGGTACCCGAACCTCCGGGTCACAAAACACTGACTCATGACCACCAACCACCAACTACCAATCACGACCATCAACCAATGATCAATGACAAAACGCTTTGGCGGCAGTTATTCGTGTTTGTCACGAGGCTTCGCACATTAACAATACTTTCAGCGCTGATGCTTTGTCTGCTCTGTTCTTGCCGGAGGCATGCTTCACCCCCATTGTCTTCACTGACTCTCTGGCAAAGTCAATGGCAGGCAGTGGCCTTGCCGGCTGATATTGTCTCTGACGGTATGAAGCTGTGTTTGCCGCCGGTTCCGGTGTATTACGCTGCTTTGGTCGGCAACGAACAGACTCGTCCACTTATTTTGATTCCTGATGATGAAAGCCTGTCCATATTGCTTAGTCAATATTGCCAGGCTTGGAATCAGGTGTTGGCGCATAAGTTGCCATCGCAAATAGAGTTGCCCGATGTTTTCTCCTTGCCGCCTGCCGCCTGGTGCAGCAGCATCAGTATCGAGGATTTTCAACAAAGTGGCGTATTCCTTTACAGGGCGCTCAAGCAAGAAGACTTGTCGGCGGAAGAAAAAGAACGTTTGCAGTTATTATTGCTCTATCACGAACAACAGTTGGAACTGCTGAAAACCCTGCACTTCATGGATAGGCTTAATCGTGGCAAGGAAACAGAACTGGTTGCGGCGCTGAAGCAGTTTCGGGCATACGCCTCATTCCGGCATAAATTCGCCGAGCGCCTGACAGCTGCATTTATGCCGGAGTTGCTTGCCGCAAATCAAGTGGTTGACGACTTCCTGCGACCCTGGATTTCACTGCCGGAATTGCAGAATCCTTTGCGCAGCCTGCCCCCGCTGTGGATGTCTTTAGCGGCTGATGAAGAACAGCCTGACTTGGGCGAAAAGCTTACCCTTACTGAATGGAGCGCCAGACAACCGCTGGCCAGGCGTTATGCAACAGTCCGGGAAGAACTGCAAGAGCGTAAGCATGATTTAGAGACTGGCCACCAGGGCTTCACATGGATGGTGCTTGGCTTCGACAGACCTGAAAAAAGTGATGATACGCAACTATATATCTTTGCACTGCCATTGTCCGAGGAAAGCGAGTTTTACCTGAACGGCAAGCGATTGTACAGCGAAAACAAACAGGCTTGCCTACTGCCTTTGCCAGATGCTGAGGCCGGAGAGGAACAGCTGCTGGTGATGAAACTGCCTAATGCTAGTCTTAATTCGCAGCTCTGGGCGCCTTGGTTGATAGCTGTGAAAAAGGCGGCAGATAGCGATTAATGCTGCTCGCGCATCTGCATATATTTTGGAATCCAGCTTAATGCGTCGTAAATCAAATGGCTCCAATCCCACCGCTGCATTTCTGCCCATGAGCCGCAAAGAAATGCAGGCTAGAGGCTGGGAGGAGCTTGATATATTGTTGATCAGTGGCGATGCCTATGTGGACCATCCCGGTTTCGGCGTTCCTCTGCTGGCGCGCATGCTTGAAAAGCAGGGCTACCGCGTGGGCATAGTGGCGCAACCACGCTGGGACAACCCGGAAGATATACAAAAAATGGGGCGCCCCAGGCTTTTTTGCGGCGTTTCTGCCGGAAGTCTGGATTCTATGCTCTGTCATTATACCGCCTTTCGCAAGAAACGCCACGATGATCCCTATACTCCGGGTGGCCGTGCCGGGGCTCGCCCTAATCGAGCCTGCCTGGTTTACAGCAACTTGGTAAAAGCCGCATTTCCCGGCCTTTGCCTGGTGCTGGGCGGAATAGAAGCCTCTTTGCGCAGATTTGCTCATTACGACTTTTGGAGTGATAGCCTGAGACGCTCGTTACTGCTTGATAGCAAGGCCGATTTGCTGGTTTATGGCATGGGTGAGTACGCCATTGGCGAAATTGCTGCCCGCTTGCAAAACAACCAGGATTTGGAGGGTGTTAGGGGCACGCTAAGAGTTTCTCGGCAGTTTGATGATAAGGTCAGACTGCTGCCATCATACGAAGAAATACTGCAAGACAAAGGCAAGCTGTTAACCGCCACCAAGGAAATGGAGTTAGCCATGCATGCCGGTCTGCCCTTGGCTCAGAAACATGGCGACCGCTATGTCTATTGTGAGCCACCCGCTCCATTGCCCAGCGAAACGCAGCTGGATTCTTTCTATGAGCTGCCTTTCACCCGCGAAGCGCATCCTTCCTATGAGCAGCCTGTTCCGGCTTTGGACATGCTTAAATGGAGCGTTACGGCCTTGCGTGGCTGTGCCGGAGCCTGCGCCTTCTGTTCGCTGGCCTCGCATCAGGGGCGCTATGTACGCTCACGCTCACCGGCTTCCTTGCAGAAGGAGATACTGGGCTTGACTCAGCTCAAAGGCTGGAAGGGCATAGTCTCCGACGTAGGGGGCGCTACCGCTAATCTCTGGGGTGCCAGCTGTAGCATGGAGGGCAAGGGCTGCCGGCGTCAAAGCTGCCTCTTTCCTGATTTTTGTCCGCATTTGCGCTTGCAGCAGAGTGCTTACATAGAGATGTTGCGTAGTCTTAGGAAGCTGCCCGGTGTGCGGAAGGTAGGCATAGCAAGTGGTGTGCGCTTTGATGTGGCTTTACGTGATCCGGGTTTCTGTCAGGCACTGGTGGGTGAATTTGTCAGCGGTCAGTTGAAGTTGGCACCGGAACATACTGAAGACAAGGTTCTTAGGCTGATGCGTAAAACTGACTTCGCTGTCTTCGAGGAATTCAAGCATCGTTTTGAGCAGTTGTGCCGACAATATGGCAAGGAACAATATATTGTGCCATATGTTATTAGCGCTTATCCGGGCTGCACCATGCAAGATATGCAAGCTATGGCAGCCTGGTTTAAAAAGCGTGGTTGGCGACCGCAGCAGGCGCAATGTTTCATACCTACACCGGGAACTATCGCCACTGCTATGTACTATGCTGAAATCGACTTGCAAGGAAATAAAATATACGTGGCTAAAAGCGACCGTGAAAGAGAAGACCAACATGCCGTGCTGTATGAACAGAGAAAAACAACCAGACAAACAGCACGACGGCGAAATAAGCGGCAGTAGTAATCCTAAAAAAGCAGTTGACTTTTTCCCTTGTCCGGCAATCAGCATCTTTTTCCGATGCGGACTGAAGCCGAAAGGCGACTGAGCCCTGACAAGGGCTGCACCATGCATGACCTCGGCTGACCGAACCTGGAGGCCAAAAGTCGCCTGAGCCCTGACAAGGGCTGCACCATGCATAGCCTGGCTGACCGAACCCGGAGGGTTAGGGAACCCGAGGCAGGATCACCCCCTAAAATCAGCGCCTGGAAGGCGCCACTTTATGATGAATTTGCCGTGTCGGCCAGCGAGGAAGCCGAGTGAGGCCACCTCGAAAGAGCTTGTATGACAACGAATTAAAGAAAAATTGCCGGCAAAATCTTTCATAAACAAGAAGAACTCTAGCAACTGCACTACAGAAGACCGACCCATTACTCCAGAACAGTTGCTTTAATTTTTCACAGCCCCTTAGGGTTGATTTTCTTGGGACTAAGCATACATTTAAGCAGTCGTTCTAAAATCAGGGTGACGGTTCTGGAATTTGCTAACGGCGCACTGTAGACTTGGCTCTAGCTAATCCATAAATCGGCGCGTAATGGCAAGGATGTTATGTTAAATATGGCATTAGGCAAAGGAATGCTTCCGTGATGTTCTTCGCTTCCGGTGACTTTCACTACACAATCACAGAGTAGGGCATGTTTGACAAAATCAAGACACGCTGCCTCAAGCTATGCTTCTTGCTTGTGGCCATATTCGCTTGCACTGCATATGCAGACGAGGTGCAAGAATGGCGAGAACTGCTTAAAAATCCCACGTTTAATGCAGCCGATGGCGGCACAGAAACAGATGGCTGGGCTCTGCGCAGTGCCGGCTATGGCAGCTTCAAGGTGATTCAGGCAGAAGAGGGCGAAAGCGGCAATATTCTGCAAGCAACAGCGACACAGACCTCGCCTAAACCCTGGTCAATGGAACTGCTGCAAGAGTTGGACAGCGACATAGAACATGGTTCTGTGCTGCATATCAGCTTCGAGTATAAACTATCAGCAAACTATTGTTTTCATTTCTATTGGCAGGTGCAGGCCTCGCCTTGGCCTAAGCTGCTTTCGTTAAAGATCAATGAGCCGACAGACAGCTGGCAAGGCATCAAGGTCGCAGTGCCCATACACGAGGACTACTTCGCTAAAAAAACTGCATTTTCCTTTCACTTGGCCGAGGCACTTGGGCAGGTACAGCTGCGAAACCTGTCCGCCAAGCTTTATCCGCCGGGTACGGACCCGGAAAAGTTGCAAACCAATGTCAACCCAGTACTGGGAGGGGATTTTTATGACAAGGATTGGCGTGCTTTGGTTTTGCAGAAAATCGAGCGCAACCGCAGGGGGCTTTTGCAGCTGAGCCTGCAAAAGGAGGGTAAGGAGTTGCCCAAGGCCAAAGTAATACTGCAACAAAAAAGCAGCTCATTTTCTTTGGGAGTGGAGGCCAGCGCCGCTTTGCTAAGTCCGAATGTACTTAGGCGTCGCGAATTGTCACAGTTGCAGGCGCGGATTGCTCCCTTTGTCGGCCTTTTGCCCGATTATCAAAAGATCATCTTAGGCAGTCCACTTTTTAGTCATGTATCTTTTTATGATGGCATGCACTGGCGTGATTACGAGGCCTGGGGCAAGACGGTGCTGCCGGCCTTGTTTAAGCAGTGCCAAAATGCCGGAAAAGCCTTGCGTGGTCACGCCCTCTTTACTCCGGCATATATGTTTGCGCCGCCCAAATGTCGCGGCTTGAGCCGGGATAGACTCTGGGAACAGCTTATGAAACATATTGAAACTATGTGTAGTTTGTATTCAGGCAGCTTACAGTCCTGGGAGGTCTTGCATGGCGTCATAGAATATGATGAAATCTATAATTTCATCGGAGTGGAAAGTATACCGGAAGCCTTTAAACTGGCGCGAAAAACTGCTCAGGGCAAGCAATTGCTGTTGAGCGACCTGAATTCGCTGGGCGAAATCTCCGAAGTGCCCTTGAACGACCTCATAGAGCTGCTGGAATGGCTCAAAAATGAAGAGGTCAGCGTGGATGCCCTGGTATTGGGTGTGAATCTTAAGCGCTTGGATGTCGCCCCGCAATCCATGGAAAAACGGCTGGATCGCTTAGCCGGCAAGAGTGGCTTGCCCATCTATATCAGAGATTTTGCAGTCAACGAGGAGAACCCGGAAGTACAAGCGGATATGGTGCGTGATTATTTTCTGCTATTTTTCTCACGTCGTGAATTGCGCGGTGTCAGCTTAGGTGAGCCTTGGGAAGCGGCATTGCTTAATGCCAACATGGCGTACTATGACAAGAAAATGCAACCAAAAAAATCTATGCTGGCCATACAAAAGCTGTTGCAGGAAGACTGGCAAAGTAACCTGGAGCTGGAGAGCGACGAAAATGGCAAGCTGGAAACCAGCCTGTTTCTAGGACGCTATGACTTGATAGTTAAGCATGGCGAACAAGTCCTGAAACAAGAAATAGAAATCAAAGACCCTGATCTTGCCGTACAAATCACATTGACCCTGGATGCCAATCCCTGATTGCTTGGCAATGGCTATTGGATGTGTTCAAGCCATACCATAGGCAGTAAAAATAGCATAGTAGTGCCTTTACAAGGCATTGTCTTTGGGTAGGACTCTCTTTTCAAGCTGAAGCCTGGGGTCAAGCCTAGTTAAGAGCTTGTAGTGCAAGGTTTTGAGCAGAATATAATTTCGTTTGGAACACAACATGCACGACCGGTGGGAAAACGCAGTCTGAGCGATCCGGCTGCTCTCTGACCCCCGTGATCAACTAGAACAGTCCTCTTACCTTGCCGCTTTCCAAGTCTACATCAATGCGCCTGAATCCTGGGTTCGAGCCGGTGCCTGGCATGAGCTTGATCTCCCCGGCTACTGGCACAACAAAGCCGGCGCCCTGGAAAAGCAGCAAGTCCCGCACTGGCAGGCGCCAGCCTTTGGGTCTGCCTTTAAGCTCAGGCTGATGTGACAGGCTTAGATGCGTCTTCACCATGCAGGTGCCCAGGCTGAGACTCTCAGCATCAGCCTCCAGCAAGCGCAGCTTTTCTTCTGCCTCAGGCAGATAGTCAACCCCATCAGCGCCATATACTTGTTTAGCTATGATCTCTATACGCTGCTTATGTGGGGTCTGCATGTCGTAGAGATACTTGAACTGTTTTTCCTCGTCGCAAGCCTGTTTTACAGCGTCTGCCAGCTCTAATGCCCCCTCGCCGCCTTTGAGCCAGTGCTCGGATTTGGCTACCAGAGCCCCGGCTTGACCGGCGATACGCCGTACCAGCTCTATTTCAGCCGGCGTGTCAGTGTGGAAGCTGTTGATGCAGACCACCGGACGCACACCGCTTTGGCGCACAATATCCATATGCGCCAGCAGATTCTCGCAGCCTTTTTCGAGCAACTTCAAGTTTTCCTTGACATAGGCATCATCCAGCTTTAGGCCGGGTTTGACTTCCGGACCGCCGCCATGCATTTTCAGAGCCCGTATGGTGGCCACAAGAACCACAGCATCCGGAGTAAGACCGGAATAACGACATTTCAGGTTCCAGAATTTTTCGTATCCGATATCAGCGCCAAACCCACTTTCAGTGACATGATATTCTGAGAGCGCAGTACCTATTTTGTCAGCAATCACTGAGCTTTGGCCTATGGCTATGTTAGCAAAGGGGCCGGCATGCACGAGTATCGGTTGCCCTTCTATGGTCTGAGCCAAGCTGGGGTTCAGTGTTTCCAGCATCCAGGCGCACATGGCGCCGTCTACTTCCAGATCAGCAGTGGTTATTGGTTTGCCGGAACGACTGTATGCCATGACGATCTTGCCTATGCGCCGGCGCAGATCCGCCAAGTCTTGAGCTACGGCCAGGATAGCCATAAGCTCGCTGGAAACCGCGATGGCAAAGCCGGATTTCATTTCCACACCATCCATCTTGCCGCCCTGCCCTATGGTGATATTGCGCAGAGCCTGGGCGCAGAAGTCGATGACCCAGCTGCATTGCACGCGTTCCGGGTCTATGTCCAGGCGCCGCAAGTTGCGTCTGGCCAAGGCAGCATCGTCATAGTTACGCTCATGCTGCATGCGCGCTGTCAAGGCCACCATGCCCAGATTATGGGCGTTGACGATCTTGTCTATATCGCCGGTAAGCCCCAGTGAAAACGGGGTTAACGGCAGGCATTGCGCCAGTCCGCCGCCGGCGGCCGAGCCCTTGATGTTAAAAGTGGGGCCGCCGCTGGGCTGGCGTATGGCACCGCTGACTTTGGCGCCGCGACGGGCCAGGCCGTCAACCAGACCTATAGTGGTGGTTGTCTTGCCTTCGCCCAACGGGGTGGGGGTGATGGCACTAACGTCTATATATTTACCGCGCGGTTTACCGGCGAGCCGCTGTAAGACCAGCTTTTGGTCTATCTTGGCCAATTGCCGTCCCATGGGAATCAGCTCCTCGGCCCTCAGACCAAATTCAGCAGCCAGTTTTTCTGTGCTGAGCATATTTTGTTCAGCTGCTTCGGCGATCTGCCAGTCAGCCATGACCCTCGGGTCTAGTTGCGGTTTATGCATGACGGTAAATCCTGAATAATTTGTAATCAATCAGACGGGGCTCAGACGGGGAGGCGCATTTATTCCAAATAAGTCTTTTGTCTGGTTGTAAGCAGCACGCTTTGCCAGAGCTGTCCGTGCGGGTCTATCTTTCTTCTTGCCGAAGTAGCCAGAGTGCTAGGTACATAAGTGAAGTAGCCGTGCCAGTTGCCGACTACCAGGTCAGTCATGCCGGCCATGGCGGCGTGTACAGCATGCTGGGCTAAGTGCAAGCAGAAAATGGAGTCCATGCCATTGGCCGGTATGCTGCGTATCTCATAACTGGGATCAAAGTACTTGACATTCACTTCAATCTTGCGCTCGGCAAAATGGCGGCGTATCTCATCACGTAAAAATACACCTATGTCGTTGTGCAGAATGTTGCCGGACTTGTCGCGCTGCTTCTCAGAGCTCATCAGGTGCTGCCCCGCTCCCTCAGCCACTACCACTACAGCATGATGTTTGCTTTCCATGCGCTTCTCTAATGCCCGCAACAATCCGTTGTCTCCATGCAAAACCAACTCTACCTCCGGAATAAGGCAGAAATTCACCATGGAGTTGGCCAGGCTGGCTGATGCTGCGATAAAGCCGGAATCACGGCCCATCAGACGAATCAGCCCTATGCCGTTGTAGTAGCCCTTGGCCTCGTTGTGAGCACAACTGATGATGCTGGAGGTAGCTTCTACGGCGGATTCAAATCCAAAAGTCTTGTCCATGAAATTCAGGTCGTTGTCTATGGTCTTGGGAATGCCGATGACACTGACCTGCACACCGCGCTCCAGCGCAAGCAGGGCTATCTCGTGTGCGGCGCGTTGCGTGCCGTCTCCACCTATCATAAAGAGCATATTGATATTGAGGCGATCCAAGGTGCGTACGATCTCTTCACTGCTTTGCTCGCCGCGTGAAGCACCCAGGATGGTGCCGCCCTGCACGTGTATGTCGTCAACGATATCCGGATTCAGATAGACCGGGCTGAGGCCGCTGCCTGAGACCAAGCCGGCCAGGCCGTACTGTATGCCGTAGATATTATCAACGCCGTAGATATACCAGAGTGTATTTACCAGTGCTTTGATAACATTGTTGAGTCCGGGGCAGAGTCCGCCACAGGTAACGATAGCCGCCCTGCTCCAGGGGGCGTCGTGGTAAAGCTTGCGGCGCGGTCCGGCGGCAAGGAAGGCGGGTACCTTTTTGCCGGCATCAATAAGGCGCTGGTTGATCGCATTGTCAGCGCAGTAGCTGATATTCTCGGTATCGTCTACAAAGATAACGTCTTTAAGTCCGGATTCTATATAGGGCTTGCCTAGCCGTTTGATACTGAAGTCAAGTTCGCTGATACTGTCAATATTGGTGTCTATATTCGGTGGTAGCATGGTGCCTCCTTGCTATTTCTATGGTTATTGCTTACAAATTAGGTTTTCATTTTTTCGGTTTTTGAGCATGAAGGCATGCTGCGGCATAATGAAGCTTGCCTAATCCGCATGCATTTGCAGTTTTTCCTGCCAGTATGCCATTCTTTTTGCCACTTGCGCGGGAGCAGTGCCGCCGGGCAAGTCGCGTGCCTCCACACTGGCTCGGGGGTGCCATAGTTGCAGGCATTCCTGGCTGGCCATGGGGATATCCTCTTTCATTTGCTCCAGGCTAGCCTCGTGCGGTGCTTGCTCTCTGGCTAAGCAGGCAGCCACAAAGCGTCCCACCTGATGATGGGCTTCGCGGAAAGGCAGCCCCTGACGTACCAGCCACTCGGCCAAGTCGGTGGCCATGAGGAAAGAGTCCGAGGCAGCTTCTTGCATACGTTGGCCGCGAGGCTTGATGCTGCCCATCATGGCGGCGAAGACGGCCAGGCTGTGTTTTACTGTGTCCAAGGCATCGAAAAGCCCTTCCTTGTCCTCTTGCAGGTCGCGGTTGTAACTTAGGGGCAGGCCTTTGAGAGTGGTCAAAAGCGCCATCAGATGACCATATACTCGCCCGGTCTTGCCACGGGCCAATTCAGCTACATCCGGATTTTTTTTCTGCGGCATGAGACTTGAGCCGGTGGTGAAATCATCGCCGATCTCGATGAAAGCGAACTCCTGACTGTACCAGATGACGATGTCTTCGGCGAAACGCGAGATATGCATAGCGATAATGGAGAGGCAGGCAAGTACTTCAACGAGGCAGTCTCTATCAGCCACTGCGTCCATGCTGTTGTGCAAAAGCTCGTCAAATCCCAGTTCTTCAGCCACGGCTTTTCGGTCCAGCGGCAGGGTGCTGCCGGCTATGGCTCCAACGCCCAGGGGCAGGCGGTTTATGCGTTTACGTGCATCCTGCAAGCGTTCGCGATCGCGTTGAAACATTTCTACATAAGCGAGCAGATGATGGGCAAAAAGCACTACTTGGGCATGTTGCAGATGAGTGAAGCCCGGCATGATCTGCCCAGGATAACGCCGCGCCAAAGTCAACAATGCCTTTTGCAGGTCTTGCAGTAATTCATCGAGCTGGTCGCATTCGTCTCGCAGATATAATCTTTCGTCGGTGGCGATCTGGTCGTTACGGCTGCGTCCGGTATGCAGTCTGGCACCGGCTTCGCCGATGATTTCGGTGAGCCTGGCCTCGATATTCATGTGTATGTCTTCAAGCTCGGTCTTGAAAACAAAGCGGCCCTGCTCGATCTCCTGCTTGATTTGCTTTAGCCCGGTGATGATTTTGTTAGCCTCATCCTGAGGAATGATGCCTTGTTTTCCCAACATTCTGGCGTGGGCGATACTGCCTTGTATATCATAGGCGTAGAGCCGGCGGTCGTAGGAAATAGACTCACTATAGGCTTGCACCAGCGCATCCGGAGCTTGCTTGAATCTGCCACTCCAAGGTGCCATGTTGTCTTCTTGAAGGTAGGACTGCACCAGTGCATCCGGGCCCAGCTCGAATCTGCCACACCAAAGTGCCATGTTGTTTTCCTGAAAATAAGGGGCTATTGTCGTTTGCGAAAGGCGGTGCCGTTGCGCTTATGCATTGCTATTGCTGCCACTTTTTACAACGCAATCAAGCAAATGCGCGGCAGCGATAGTGATCTGTCCTGGACTGAACCCAGCGGTAGCCAGCTCACGGTGAAAGGATTCGGCCAATAAACGCACTACCTTTACCGGATTGCGTACCCTTTGCACCATGAGCTGTCCGGCAGCGTCGCCATCCTTGGCTTCTTGCTCGGCAGCCTTCAAAAGCTCCCTGGAACTCAAAGCGAAACGCTGGGATAAAAGGTCGGCAGCCTTGGAATTCTCAATGATCAGCGAGATAAAAGGCGCAAGCAGCGAAAGCATATTGCGGCGCAGTGGACTCTTGGTCTTGGAGGCATCTTTGGAACCCCCGGTAAGCAGGTGGCCAATACGAGTGCCGCGAAAATGGATGGGCATAGCAATAATAGGGAATTTAAGTTCTTCTATGCCAGCTTCTATCCAATTGATCTGATGCAGATTCTGTAATCGCCAAAGTATTTTCAGCAGTCTTTCGGGCAGCACCAGAGGCTGCCCCACCTTGAAGTTGGGACTATCTATGCCGCAGGCGGAACGGATGATAAAATTCTGCTGTTGCTCATCAATAAGCAAAATGGCCGCCTGCTCGGTCTCCATCAGGCGGCAGGTGATGCTCACTATTTTGTCCAGCCCCTCATCCAGACTGCGCGGTATGGTCAGGGCCTCTGCAAGCACCTCAAGAATTTCCAGGGTGGTTTCCAGGTCGCTACTATTCATGATCGCATCCTTTGCTTGAGGAATACGGAAGTAAGCTGTTAATATACCTTGTCAAGCATAAATATGCCAAAAACGAGGTGCAGATACTGCTGCGGAAAACCCAACATCAAAGAATCATGTTTTTTCCGCAGACCGCGCAGATTTTAAGTTCTGTCATTTACTTTACTTTCAATACTACCTTGCCCAAGTTTTGGCGCTGTTGCAGTATCTCATGCGCTTCGGTTGCTGCGCTGATGGGCAGCACGGCGTGCAGGCAAGGTTTGAGTCGGCCATCGCTGAAAGCTGGCCAGACATGCTTCTCCAAAGCTGCCATGACTTTGCCTTTTACCGCATTGCTGCGGCTGCGCAGGGTGCTGCCAATTATACGTGCACCACGGCGAAAAAAGTCGTTCATATCAATTTCGCTGACCGAGCCGCCCAGGGTAGCGATGATTACCCAGCGGCCATTGCGCTTCAGGCTTTTCAGGCAGGCACCAAGCTCCGGCCCAGCTACGCAATCCAAGGCTACATCCACTGGGTTTTCAGCCAGGACTTCGGCGATGTTTTGTTCGTGGTGATTGATGATCAAGTCAGCTCCCAAGTTGCGTACGAACTCGGCTTTCCGTGTGCCGCCTACGCTAGTTACCACTTTGGCGCCAAGCAATTTAGCCAGTTGTATGGCGGCTATGCCCAAGCCGCTGGCACCGGCCTGCACGAAGACAGTTTCGCCGGCTTGCAATTCAGCCTCGATGCAGAGATTCAGCCAAGCTGTGGCGTATGCTTCCGGCAGAGAGGCGGCCTCCTGCATGTTCAGGCCTTTGGGCATGGCGCAGGCCAGCTCCGGTGGAAGAGCGACCAACTCGGCATAACCGCCGCCGCCGAGCAGGGCACAAACCTGATCGCCGACTTGCCATGGACTGCCTTGCGGCGCGCTTTTCACCACGCCCGCTGCCTCCAGTCCCAGCCACTCCGGCCAGTCCGGCGGTGGCGGGTAATTGCCGGCGCGCTGCATCAGGTCAGCACGATTGACTGCGGTGGCATGTATTTCCAGTAAAATCTCGTTGGCTTTAGGCTTAGGCTCCGGTACTTCCTGCCATTGCAGGCTTTGATCCGATTTGACCACTATTGCACGCATATTATATCTCTTGCTAATGGAAAAAATGATAAAGGAAGGGGGTTTGACAGGTTCAACAGATTACAGCGTTTAATATATACCTGTTACAAAGTCGACGCATCAATTAAGCCGACAGACTGATACAAGTCCTATTTGCGGGATAAATTAAGCCGGTGTCCCACTCATCTTTCCATTTGCCAGGCCCATGTCATATTTCAAATCTCTTTTTCCAGGTTCGTCCGTTGCTGATCGGTGTCGCTCTTGTCTGGGGCTGTTATATATCCTGCTGCTTTTTCTGCCTGTTGCCCTGCCCTATCAGCCTTTGCTGGTTGCCGATCTGCTTGCGCCTTTTATGGCATTGCTGCTTTGTTGGCAATGGCGCGATGTTTTACGTGTATGCAGGGAACACAATTTCACACTGCCTGCATTTTTAGCTTTGGCCGGCATAGCAACTTTTTTCCATTTGCTGCGCGGCAGCGGCAATCTTTATGACTTGGCCATCTTTACATATATGGCTATGATTTATGTCTATTTTCGCTTGAACCCGGCAACGGCGGCTACGCAACAATGGCTGGGCTTGGCGGGCTTGATAATCCTGCTGCTTGGCTTTTTCTACGCCTGCCTCGCCCTGTGCCTGCCATGGCTCCCTGACTGGGGATTTTTCTACCGCGACCCATATTCTGCCGGACGTGGCTTAAAACTGCTGGGGTTGCGTTACCAGTTTCTTTTTGCCAATCCTAATCTGCTGGGCAGCTTTTATGTCCTGCCCATATCGCTGGCCTTCCCTTGGCTTGTCGCACTGGCCAAGAAGTGCAACAATGTTAAAAGCCGGCTGAGCTTGGCCGCAGGCGCAGTCCTGCTGTTGTTGCCGCTTTTTTCCAGTGCAAGCAAACACATGCTGATGAGCTTCGCGCTGCTCTGTGCCGTACCGCTGCAAGCTTGGCCAGAAATACGTCGCCCCCTGAAAAAGCTGCTAATGCCAGGGCTAATACTTTTCGCCCTGCTCTGCCTGCTGACAGTGCTGTTGCCGGTGTTTCCCCTGACTAAACAATTTCCCTACATAAATATCAAATACCAGGGAAACTATACCATACATCAGGAAATATACTTGAAGATGCTGACCATGAATCGCAGTAATTGGCTGCTGGGACTGGGCAACAAAGGCTGCCGGGAAGCATACCCACAATTGGCTGATCGCGATAAGATAGAACCGATCCTGAAAAATTATAACTTCATGCATTGCATAGAACCATATAGCCAATTCATGGACCCGCATCATGAATACCTGAATATTGCCAGCTTGTTCGGACTGCCAGCCTTGATTTGTTGCATGGCTTTCTGGTTAAAACACCTGGATAAACGACGAAGCGAGATGCTCCTGTTTTGCGCAGCCCTGCTCTTTTGCTGCCTCTGGGATGACTTGTTGAGCAAACGCTGGCTCTGGCTGACGCTGGCTACACTGGCTAATCGTGGCCAGCAATCTAACGAATAAACCTAAAAAAAGCAGTTGACTTTTCCTCTTGACCGATAATCAGATAATCAGAGCTTCTTCCGATGCGGGCTGAAGCCAAAAGGCGACTATGACTACCCTCATCCCCAGCCCCTCCCCCAG
>JAAZKR010000200.1 GCA_012799725.1 Oligosphaeraceae bacterium
GCGCCCTAAAAAATCTGCGCTAATCTGAGTAAATCTGCGGATAAAAATCTTTCACAGAAAAGAAGAAATCGAGTGATAGTATTACGAAAATTTTTTATAGGGTTGTTGCTTTGACAGATGAGCCTGCTCTGGCGAAATTCTTGTGTAGCAAGACCGGTTTTACGCAATTACGGCGGCGGCGATATGGAATGCCCCGCTATCATGAAAAAAGAAACGGCGATGCCTGACGCCAGCTACCAACAGGTGGCCTGCTCGTAACGTCAAGATCGCCGTCAAAATCTAAAACATCCTCATGGGCGTGGAGGAATGTAGACAGTTAAAGTGTCGGCTGTCCCGATGTCACGAACCCCAAGACCTAACGTCCTAAACGCCGCCGACATTGAAAATGTATGAGCGGAATTGAAAAATTCAAGTCGGTTGCCCGAAAATCAGAACATTACCAGTCCCAACATCAAAGAATCAGACATTCAATCGCAACGTTCTTGGCTGATATTTTTTCCATTCTACTTGCCATTCCCCGAATCAGGGTATAAAGTACGTCTTGCCGCCCTTGAGCAGCACTTCCTAAGATTCTCAAAGTTTGGCGCTAAGAGAGGAGTGTGCTTTGGCGGCATTTTTATTTCTGGGCAATATGTTCCGGACTGGCGCGGAAGCAAGTTTGACGTTACTATCTCAGGCTGAGTTGAAAACGACATGCAGCCCCGCAGGCAGCTTGTCTGGATTTATGATTTTATTGAACAGTGCGTCCCTGAAGTGTATCATGAATGCTTTTGCCGATCTGTAGCAGTCTGCGAAAGTGACACCTTTGGCTCCCAGCGTGCTTCCGGTGCTTTCCATCATAGCCAGTTTTTCAAAGTAGTTGGTTGATGTCATCAGCGTCCTGATCAATGCGGCCAGCTGAACGACCATGAAGTATGTCAATGCGGCATTTCCACACGCGCCAAGCGTGCTTTCCAACGCCAGTCCGGAGTTTTTTTGAACATTGAAGTTCGTTTCGACTTGCCACCTGTCGCGGTCTGTGCTTATGATTTCCTTGACATTCTCCTTTTTCAGCTTGAAATTGGTTACGTATGAAAACATGGATTTTTCGCCCTTGCTCCATTCAAACACACCTTCTGCAATGACTGCATTGACCTCATATCCATGTTCAGCTCCTGCGGGCGTGTATTGGATGGCGTTTGTCCATCTGCACTTGTAGTGTTCGTATTCTTCAACCACCTCCAGGCTGTTTCTCCATGCCCTGCCGATCCTCGTTTTTGCGATTTGGGTAAATCGCTTCACGGCATTGTATTTCCAGGTTATGATGTATTTCCAGAGGAATTTTTCGATCAGGCTGATCACTTCCGCCTTGAAGTAGAGGCCATCCAGAAGCAGGCAGAAGTCCTGCAGCGGGAAGCGCTTTTTCAGCTTTGCAGCCAGCCTGAGGAAGGCCTTGTATTCGCAGTCCTGCTTGTCGTACTCTTTTGCTCCTTCGTTGTTTTTGATGAATTCCACCATCAGGGGCAGGCGGAGGCCGGATGGCGAGATGAGCGTGACGACAAGCGCCGCCTGGAAATACTCCATCTTTCCGTTGCCCAGTTTGCGATGGCAGCAATGTGGTATGGGGTGGAGCGACTTGTTGAATTCAACGCCGTCGATGGCGATCAGAAAGCAACTTCCATATTTGAAAGAAGACAGCCTTTTGGCTTTCCTCGTGCAGACAAAGCTTTTGCACATGACCTCGTTGAGATGTTCCGGATCCAATCGTTCCGCAAGGTATTTGAGGGTGTCGGAGTAAGGAAGATATGGAAACTCACACTCCGAGAGCGTATTGATGGCCCCCCGGAGGTTTTCCGAACCCTTGGCATCATCCCAAAGGCGGCAGCTGTCCGTCACACGTCGAGACGCTGCACGATCATTGCCCACAGCTGCCCAACCAGGTCATAGGTAATGCGCCATTGTTCCCGCGGGGCGGCGACTTCTGACAGATAACGGTTGAAATCCGGCATTATATGCCTGACGGCCCCGAGAAGGTCCGCGGCGCATTCGATTCCAGGAGCTGCTTCCTTTGGCTTGCGGCCAGGGCGCGGCCGCAATGCATCCGCACAAGCTGCTCGCACAGGCCGGAAATTTCCCCCAGGAGCGTTTTGGCTCTCTGGTAGTTTTTCACCCACGAAAGGACCGTCTCCTCCATTGCCACCGGGACATAGAGGGTCTGCGTCTTCCTTGCCACCTTGGTGGAGACCACCAGGAAAGGATGAAGCTTTTTGCCTTGCTTGCAAGGGCAGCCCGGAGCGGCGCACTTCCTGTACTTCCTCACCGGGGTGCCTTGCAGCATCGGCCCAAGCTCGCCGAGTTTTCTGATGCGCAGCTCGATGCTGCCCTGGATTCGTTTTTCTGATCTCAGTTCCATTGATGTCTTCCTGCATTTTTTTGCTCTTCATGGGTGAAAATAGATACGTATAGGTACGGAGCCAAGAAAACAGGCAAAAAAAGCCCCCAAAAGAAGAACTGCGGCTTCTCTTGAGGGCGGAAAGGAAAAACAGCCCCGATTTTCGGGGAAATTTTGTCAAGTCGCTGAAGAAAAA
>JAAZKR010000201.1 GCA_012799725.1 Oligosphaeraceae bacterium
TGAACATGTCAGGAAGCCTTTCAAACCCGGGGGCTAGGTTGCCGCCGTCGGCGATGACCATGATGTCGTCAGCCCAGGACGGCGCGTCCCTCACGGCGATCTCTTCGGCAAAGGTCTTCTGATACCAATTGCGGTAGGGCCTTGCTGCGGCGATCCAGCCGCTGTCGTCAAACAGGTCGAATTTGATGGGCGGCGGCGCTATTGTCTTATGGCTTTCATAAGGGATCAGGTTGAGTCCTTCCAAGGAAAGCGCGGCACCATGCGGCCCGCGTTCGATGAAGGCGAAATAGGGACTGAAACGTTCGTCCTCGACCCACATGCCAAAAGCTGAATTCTGCCCGACGTAGACCATCAATGGCGCTTCGATGAAAAGCGTGGTGTCTTGCAGTCCTATCAATTCCTCGGTTTCAGCCTGTGCTTCGTATTCCAGACCTCCAAAGGAAGGCAGATATATTTTCCCTGTCGGCGAAAGGTTTTCCACCGGGACGCTGATTCCAAAGACTCCAAGCCGCCCCTGTCCCTGCCGCTGCATGACGATGGCACCGTTTTGGTCTTCGCGGAAAATCAATTCTATCGCGTCATCGGGGTAAAATTGACCGGCAAAGTATAATCCTCGCCAGTGTGCCACAATCTGGTCTTGCGAGACTTCGAGTTTTGCAGTTGTCTGCGGGCCGCATACCCCATAGAGCGGAGTCGCCTGCCTTTTGGCATTTTGCCCGATTGAGGGCTCGCCCCAGGGATAATGGACGCGAGACAGCTCTTCAGCCTGTCCTGCCATATTCCCTAATCCGGCTGTCAGCATGTTCATGCCAGGGGTTGACGTGGTCAGCTCCACACCGCCTTGCACACTCTTGACGGCGATGATACGGGCATCGCGCACGGTAAGCTGAACCCTGGCACCGGCGACGGCGAATTGATCCGGGGCAGTGACCTCAATGTGCAATGCATGGACGGACGTAGCCGCCAACACAAGTAATAAGGCAAAAAATGCAGCTCTCATTGGGGAAGTCTCCTTTTTTGGATGTTGACGTGAACCTGTGATTTGGATGTATTTCAACGTTCATTGATGCCAGCTGTAAAAGGGATGCATGTCAATCAGAAATAAGCGTAAAAGGGATACGGCCGTAAATTTGCATGCTATCCTATCGTATCCATAGATTACGCCGTTTTTAGGAAGTTCTATTCTGCCAGATTTTCAGGGAAGACTTCGATGTGGACATCTTGGAACAAAATCGCTTGCTCCGCCATGATAAAGACTTGTGCCCGTGTCGCTTTTGGCAATGCTTGGATACGCCTTCCGCAACTCACCCATTCACCTTTCGCGGTGATTTTTTTGACATGTTCAGAGCTGTCGTGCGGCAAATGCATGCGCACTTTAGTTTCTGAAGCAATGTCTTTTTCCAGCGGTTTTTCCAAGTTGACCAGATAGTCGCCGCCCATCAATTTTATGCTGGTGACTGGTCCTATCAGGTTGCGGTTTGGCAGGTCGCTGCCGTCTTCTGCCACATCAAGAGCAATCATGCCCTTGGGTGCCCAGCGCGAAGTATCAAATATCAGCAGCGAGTTTTCACCCTTTTTGGCTACATGTGATAACATGGTCTCGCTCTCGGGAATGTGATTGACATGCACAGCATGAATCTGACCAAGAGCATCATATTGAATCAAGCCAAGCGTAATGTCAACGGATGCACCATTTTTACTGCGGAAAGAACCGCTAAGATAATACTCTTTATCGGCGTCCAACTCAATGAAGTTTCGGCTCGAAATCAGGCCGGGGGCTTCCTTTATCCCCTCAGCCGAATCCCATTGCGCTTACCATGTTTTCTCCGGGTTCCCTACGTGGCGTTTATCCCGCTCCTCGAATATGTCTTTCACTTCCTCGATAAACTTTTGTGCCGGATCAGAAACAATTTTAGGCAAGGTGATAAACTGCCTGTTTGCATTGGTGCCACTTTCACAATCTACTGCCACGCTTATTAGAATATGGTTTCCAAGATATTTGCCCAGCGGAATGCGCCAGATACGGCAGGGATTATCAAAGATGCAATTGTTTTCGTCAATACGGCCTTGCCCAGCCTGGACAGCACTGTCGGAGGAGCGTATCAATTTGCCGTTGATAAATAGTTCGACAAGGGTGGCATCGCCATATTGTTCTTGCAGGTTGACCATGGCAAAGTCTACAGCCGCAGTCGGAGAATCTATTTTAACAATGCTGTTGATAATCTTTTTTTGTTGAAAATTGACTGGATAAAAGAGCCGTTCAAACCATTTATGTGGGGGCGGGAGTGCTTCCGGCTTGCCGTCTTGAAGTCCGGATAAACGGTTGATTGTCCGGATTTCATCGGCAGGAAGTTCCTGTCCCTTGAAGAATATTAGCCTAAATGGTAAGGCTCCTGTAATGGTGATTTTGCTGGAACAGGGTTGTTCAATATCATTTACAAGCACCCTTGTAAAGCGTTCATCCAGATTAAGCGTTACGCTTTTTTTGCCTGAGCTTTCATTTTCATCTAGTTCCATATAAGCATATTCCGAGGTTTCATAGTAACTTTTTAGCATCATGTCGTCCGGTAACTGTCCTGTATGAACCAAGGTCATAGCAGCTTTACTTCTGGGATACAGCGCATAGAAACCATCGGGATTCAGATTATATATGCCGTCATCATCCCAGATGGGATACCGAGGAATCAAAAGCTCATGGTCAATCAGGCTGCCGACGCCATGCAAACGGCCATAGACAGCGCGACTTTCCGGATCGAGCATCTTCTGCAAAGTTCCATCATCGTAGTATCGGTAAATTTTTCCATCCTGGTCCTGATACATGGCCCGGATGTTTTCCGAATAGCGGTTTTCCGGGTACCATGGGTGCAGTTTTCTATCTGCAAACAACTTGGCCCGAAGCAGCATCTGTCCTTGTAAGCCGTATTCGGTCTGATTTGGAATGGCAGTAGGTATCATGCCGAAGCCGGACAGCGCATCGGAAGCGGAGAGATTCGTGTGGTATAGTTCATCGGTATAAAGACGGTTTGAATGCACCCAGGTGCGGTATCCAAACAGAAATGGGGATATGGGGTGCTGCCGTGAACGCCGGTATGCGCGGAAGCGTGCACCACCCCAGGCCCGCGCTCCGTTGAGCGGCCAACGCACGCCAAACGCAATGGGCGCCGAACCGAATTCGGCGGCCATCGGCACTGCCAGCTTCTTCTGCAAGTCACGGGTAAAGGCGGCATTCCCCTCAGCCCCCGCCAGCCCGTCCACAATGCCATTGCCGACATCGGCGGTGCAGCCCAATGTATCCTGGTAATTCGCATCGGTGCCGCAGAGTTCGTTCATGTCCTTGATGACCCGGCAGAAATAATCCCGCCAGCCCTTGGACAATGGATCGCCATAGAGGAATGCGTTGGGCTTTAAATGGGCATACTGGTCTTTGCCCTTTGCGGCGCGAATGGTTCCGACCAGGTTCTCATCAAAGGCATGTTCATTGCCGTTGTAGTTGGCTATCGAGTTTTTGCGAGTCAGGAAGAACTCGCCGACTTGGTCGCGATCCCAGGCAGGGCTGCGATATACTGCGCACAGAGTGCAGACATAGCACATCACCTTGAACCCGGCGTCATGTAGTTTTTGTACCAATTCCGGGTAATGCCCTCTTGGCGTATAGTCCGGAATGTCCTTGGTGAATCCCAATTTCCTCGGCTGCCAGATTTGCACAAGCAGGTTTTCAGGCTTGAACATGTCAGGAAGCCTTTCAAACCCGGGTGCGCTATTGCCTCCATCGGCGATGACCATGATGTCATCAGCCCAGGAAGGAGCATCGCGCACGGCGATCTCTTCGGCAAAGGTCTTCTGATACCAATTGCGATAAGGCCTTGCTGCGGCGATCCAGCCGCTGTCGTCAAACAGATCGAATTTTATGGGCGGCGGAGCTATTGTCTTATGGCTTTCGTAGGGGATCAGGTTGATCCCCTCTAGGGAAAGCGCGGCGCCATGCGGTCCGCGCTCGATGAAAGCGAAATAGGGGCTGAAGCGCTCATCCTCGACCCACATGCCAAAGGCTGAATTTTGCCCGACGTAGACCATCAATGGCGCTTCGATGAAAAGCGTGGTGTCCTGCAATCCTATCAATTCCTCGGTTTCAGCCTGCGCTTCGTATTCCAGACCTCCGAAGGAAGGCAGATATATTTTCCCGGTCGGCGCAAGGTTTTCCACCGGAATGCTGAGTCCAAAGACTCCCGGTCGGCCACGCCCTTGCCGCTGCATGACGATGGCGCCGTTTTGGTCCTCGCGGAAAATCAATTCGATAGCATCATCGGGATGGAATTGATCGGCATAGTATAATCCCCGCCAGTGCGATACAATCTGGTCCTGCGTGATTTCGAGTTGTACCGTTGTTTGCGGACCGCATATCCCATAGAGCGGAGTCGCCTGTCTTTTGGGATTTTGCCCGATTGATGGCTCGCCCCAGGGATAATGGACGCGGGACAGCTCTTTAATTTGCCCCGCCATATTCCCTAATCCAGCTGTCAGCATATTCATCCCGGGCGCTGGCGTGGTCAGCTCGAGGCCACTTTGCACGCTTTTGACGGCGATGATGCGGGCATCGCGCACGGTAAGCTGGATTCTGGCACCGGCAACGGTGAATTGATCCGCAGTAGTCTCGATGCGCAGTGCATGGGCAGATATGGCGGTCATCATAAGTAGTACGGCAAAAGATGCAGCTCTCATTGGAGGGTTTTTCTCTTTGAGTCTTGATAGGAACCTGTGGATGTCTTTTCAACGCTCATCAATATGTCCAACTGTAAGAGATGTATGCTGTGCTAAAGTTAGCATAGAAGGGATTTGGACGACTAAGCGGTAAATTGGTGATATTTGGGTCCGTCCCCCTGGCCTGTCCCAGATGTCCATCAACAAAGATAACATTGGCGGTATAACCGGGATGTGGAAACAGTTGCAGCAACATGGTTAGCTGCGTATTGGCGTAGATATAATATTGGGATTCTCCGTTGTCGGCCAACCTGGAAGTAAGGGCAGGATGGCGCAGGCGGCTTTTCAGCCGCATGGGGGGGCTACCGGGGAAGGCTTCGCGATGCAACGCCACATTCAGGCCATACATGTAAGAGCCGGTGACATCCAGGCGGGGACCAGGGAATGTTGTACCACTGCTATTGGTGTACAAATAAGTATTGGATGGGCAACGGAAAGGCTCAAGATAATATTGCGGTGCTGAATTATCATGAACTGTAGCACGCTTGAAGCCATCGAGATAACCGGCAAAGTACATTCTGAGACCCCAGCTTTGAGTGCCTGTTGTTGCATCGGAAGTGGGTTTATGCCTAAATGGCATGAAATAATCCTGCTCCTGGTCATTTTCATAAAATACTATCGCCATATTTATCTGACGCAGGTTGTTGCCGCATTGGAGTGCGCGCGCCCTGTCACGAGCCTTTGCCAAGGCAGGCAGCAGCATCGAGGCCAGAATGGCGATTATGGCGATGACTACCAGCAGTTCTATCAGGGTAAAAAGAAGTGGATTGCTGCTCATTTTTCTGGGCTTGTTCATGACCAATTCCTCCATCTGAGTTTTGTCAATATGATCCGAATGATTGTGGTGCCTTTACAAGGCACTTATTTGGGGGATTCTCCACCCCATGCTTAACAGGGTTAAGCATGGTTAAGTGGCTACGGCGCAATGCATTATTGTGCTGGACTCCGATCAATCTGATCAACCTGCATCCTGCCTTTTGCACATGGGATCGTTCGAGCGTGGGAGGGCAAACATGAATCACAACCGAGACGGTTGCGCCACTTTTTAAACCGCGTGCCATTTCATCCGTCAGAGCAGCAACCCCATAGAAAATTTTCGTGTTTGTTCGTGTGGTTCGTGGTTCAAAAAGAATTTCTCGGTTACTCAGGTTCATACATCTTACATGGGAAGATTTCATGAACCCACCCAGAAGTTGCCCAGAGTTCTTTCGTGAATGTTCGTCGTCTTGCCGGTTCCTGCCTCGATTCCTTCTGTAAATGTGCAATCACATGCGGACCATTTGCGGAGCAGCTGCTTGCCCCCGACATTGCGAATTGACCAGCCCTGCCGGTAAAGGTCGCCCAGTTCGCCAGTGGTCAGGTAATGGACTCCTTTTGCCGAGAGCTTGCTTAAAAGCGAATTCAACATATCCAGGCACCGGTTGGCATGTTCGGCACTGAATACGGTATAATTTGCCCGATGGGTCTGCACCACGGCGGGTTCCTTCTCGACCCGGAAGTTTCTCAGGATATCCTGGAAGCACTCTTCGGCGTAGTCGCTGTTTTCATCCGAGCCGTCAACCGGACCGAAAGAGGCATTTCGGATCAGGTAGACCACCCCCGCCATCGGGTCGAAGTCTCCTATCCTGGCATACGGGTCCTGGTTGTTCCAGGGTTTTGTGTGGTATACAACGACTGCCCCCTTTTTTTTGAAGTTTTTCAGGCAAACCGTCTTCACCCCGCGTACTGCCCAGAGGATTTCCGTCTCGGGGTAGGCATCGCTGGTAACCGCCGCGTTCGGGGTATAGCCGAACAATTGCTCGAAGCGGGAGAAACCGGTGTCGATCATGGCATATTGCCCACGGAGGTCATAGCCCGTATATTCCGGCAGATGTTCATATTGGGAAAAACATCCGAGGCGGAAAAGCGCCCTGGCTTTCTCCGACGCCGCACCCTTTCCCCTCAACCGTTCCAGCCACAGCTTCGGGCTGTTGTGATGCAAAAGGGAATGGTACTCCGGAGACCAGATGCCTTCCCGCAGGCCTTCCAGTGTTTTGCAGACACAGCCGTCATCTTTCCATCCCGGCGGGAATCCTTTGCCGAGGGGAATGTCGAAATATTTGGTAAAGCCGGACTGTTCGATTGCCGCAAAGTCAGGGTTCCCCATGTTGGTGAAGGCGGTGAACACTGCCGGGACTCCATCCACTCCTGTGTGGCTTCTCAACACCTGGAACAAGCGGTCAAGGAGTTGCGAAGTCTCCAGCGTGGAGATAGTCATACGTTTAGGGACACTTTTCAGCTGCATGGCTTCGAAGTAAGCGGGAAGGTCTTCTTCCTGCTTGATCGTAGAACAAGTGCCCCAGTCATCACTTTCAAAGACAACAGCGGGGAAACGCTCGATGTCAATTTCAAAGTTTCTCCGGCATTCCCGATTGTTGGTTTTTTGCATCTCGAGTCTCCTTATTGAGGCAGGGTTTCCACCTGAATGGTGGTTTCAAGAATATCCTGCAATTCACGGATCAGTGAATCCTCAGGAAGTTTACCATCCAGGTATTGGTTGATAAAAGGCAACGCGGCTGTATAAAAAATAAAACATCCCCGATTTGACACGGGCATGATTTCCCCGTTTTCAAGGCAAAACTCCATGGTTGCCTGCAATTCCCGGTTGCTGCCTTTTCTCTGAAAGCTGCTGCTTTGGGCTGAAAAGAAATACGGTTCCTGATACAAAATATCCTGAATTTCGGGGCGCTGCA
>JAAZKR010000202.1 GCA_012799725.1 Oligosphaeraceae bacterium
GAGGCGCTGGCCGCCGCCGGGAAATATCCCGAAGTCACCGCACTGGTCGATCTGGCCTCCGGGCACATGGGCGGCAAACTGAGCATCGCCAGCAATGGGCTCGAGTGGCCGCGAGTGGCGACCGGCGAACGCTACGAGTCCTTTACCGTTCCTGCGGGAGCGCTGAAAAAAGGCGCCAACAAGCTCACTTTGAGCGTCAAACCGGCAGCGGACGGCGACACGGCGCTCGAATGCGACCTGCCGCTTTTCAAGGAAAACAAAACCGAGCTGATCGCCGACAGCCGCTGGCGCAAGCTTTTTAAAAGCCATAATCCGGAGGCTTTCACCCAATTGCCGGGGGGCTGGCGCATCGCGGATACCGGAATGGCCGAGGACGACATGGCCAATGTGCTCTATCCGTTCCGTTTCCGCGCCGGGGCGACGGTCTTCGACTTTGAAGCGCAGCTGATCGATTCGGATGACGAACGCGCTGTGGTGGCGCGGGTCGCCGACGGAGCGCACGTCGAGATCGTCAGCCTGCTTCCGGGCAAGGTCAAACTCCTTTACAGCGGTTTTGAAATGCCGCTCGATACCAAAAAGTTCCAACGCTACCGTGTGCTCTTTTACGCCGACCGGATGGCCTTTTCGGTGGACGGCGAGGAACGCTTCACGACGGACAAGCTCACCCGCAGCGATATCATTGAAACCGTGCTCAAGGGCCATAAGGAAAAATATTTCTGCCAGAATGTCTCCAGTATGCTGATAGGGTCGCTTTCAGGCAAAGGTTCGGGCACGGCGGTCTGGCGCGACGTGACGGTAGGCAGCCTGCCCGGCAGCGTGGAATTGCGGAATTTCGCGGTCGAGGTCAGATTTCTGGACAGTCCGCTCCGCAAGGCCAAGAAGGATTGGCCCATGTCCAAGGAATTCCCTGATGGGGTCAAGCTCACGTCCCAGCCGATTATGCTGTCTGAAGCCGAAGCGGAAAATGCGCCTTTCGACGCCAGTATCCCGGCGGAGCTGGACGTGGCGCTCGATAAGGGCGAGCTGCTCTGGGTGGTTTCCAATGGCGGGCGGGTCACGGCGTTGGTGATGCGCCCTGACGGCTGGTTCTCCTACCCGGCCTCGCCGTCTACACCGTTGCGCGTTGTCATCGACAGCGGCAGCAGGCAGCGCTACCGGATCGAAACGACCGGGGGCTATCACAATATCTTCAAGGACGGGCGCCAGCTCCTACAGTATTACGCGCCGGGAACCCGGCAGTTTTTGAACAGCTATCCCGATCATTTCAGTCCCGAAGAACAGGCGATCATCCTGCGCGGCGGCACCTTCGTCAAAACCATTTCCACCGAACAGGCCTCCAGCGAGGCTACGCTTTTTGGCCTCCGCATCAACCGCAGTTTCAATTGATTCGACACATGGAAAACAAGGGAAAAAGAGAAGACCAAATGAACGATCCAGTATTGCTCCCCGCACCACAATCCTATCAAGCGACCGGCGTCAAAGTCCCGTTTCAGCGCCTGGACAAACCTGAAATAATTATTGATTCTGTAGCTGTTGGCCATCCGCAGGGCTATCGGCTGACTGTCGCGCCGGAGGGCGTAAAAATCGTCGCGGCGGATGAAGCAGGGGCTTTTTATGCCCAAAAGACGCTCAAGCAGCTCAAGACCTGTTACGCCGGGCAAAGTGAGGTTGAGGGCGCGGAAATCTTCGATTATCCGGTCGTTCTCGAGCGCGGCATCATGCTTGAAACGTTGTCGGGGGCGGTCATTCAGTTCGACAAACTCAAGGAATTTGTCGAGATGATGGCCGATCTGAAGCTCAATGTCCTTGCGCTCTATATCGAGCACACTTTTGCGTTCCGCGATCATGAGGAGGTCTGGCGCGACGCCTCGCCCTACACCCATGAACAGATTCTGGAGCTGGATGCTTTCTGCCGTGAACGTTTCATCGAACTGGTTCCTTATCTGGAGACATTCGGGCACATGCACCAATGGCTGAAGCATGACCGCTACCGCCCGATGGCCGAGGTGCCCGAGGGGTGGAACCATGGTTTTTCGGTGGCGCCGCAACCTTTCACACTCTGCCCGTCCGATCCGCGCAGCATTGAGTTTCTCGATGGACTCTATCGGGAGATCCACGAGGTCTTTTCGTCAAAAAAGATGCTGGTCGGCTGCGATGAAACTGACGATCTGGGCAAGGGGCGCAGCAAGGAGCTCTGCGACCGTATCGGGGTGGGAAATGTCTACGTCGATTTCGTCAACCTTATCGACGAGCGTGTGCGGGCGCTCGGCTGCGAGACCCAGATTTTCGGCGACGTGGTCGTCAAGCATCCCCAGGCGCTTCAGCGGCTGCATCGTGAAGTGGTGATCGCGCATTGGGGCTACGAGGCGGATTTTCCCTTCGACGAGCATTGCCAGCTCTTCAAAGAACTCGGGTTCAGCTTTTATCTGTTGCCGAGCACCTCGGCCTATCATAGCTTCATCGGCCGTACCGCTCGCGGGATGGGCAATATCCAAAACGCCGTGACCAACGCGGTTAAACACGGAGCGCGGGGCGTGGTCAACACGCAATGGAACTACCGCTACAATCTGACCACCATTTTCGATATTCCGTTCTTCGCCTATGGTGCAGCGCTCTGCTGGCAGCCGGAAGCAAACTTCGAAGAGGCGAAGTTGACCCGGGGACTCGATACGCATATTTTCAAGGACGCTTCCGGACGCTTTGCGGCATTTTTGCTGGAATTGGGCCGCGCTTTCGAGCCGGTGGCGTACAAGAGCAATCACTATAACCCGGTCTATCTCACCTTTTACCAATGCGAACAAGGCAAGGAACACGAGTCGTTTCAGTCGTTGGACCCTGCGAAACTTGAAGCGGTGCTGATGCGAGTGCGTGAACTTGAAGCCGAACTCGATTCCATCCATCCAACAGCTTCGCGGACAGCAGTCTGGGAACGCGGAGTGCGCTTTGGCATCAAGATTTTTCTCTGCGCCGGAGAGGCTCTGCTGGCGCTGGCACGCGATGCCCGCGCACAGAAATTTCACCAACTCGCACCGGAGGTCAAGGCCGATTTTCGCCGCCGCTACCTCGATCTGCGGCGCGAATACGAAGCACTCTGGCATGTCGACAACCGCCCCGGCGGCATTGCGTTGACGCTGGAATGGTTCGATAAAATGCTCGGCGAACTGGAATAATTTCAAATTATTTTGGGACGCCCTCCAATGATTTCAAAGGTGAAAAAAAATGCAAATTTCTTTGAGTCTTTCAGATTATCTGGTCATAGTCGGGTACCTGGTGGCGCTGGTGGTGATCGGGTATTTCTGTTCATCATCAAAGAAGGATTCGAAGGATTACCTGCTTGGCGGCGGCAATCTGCCGTATTTTGCGCTTGGCATATCCTGTCTGATGGCCTCCTTGAGTGCTTTTTCACTGGTCAGGGTTCCCGGCGAAATCTTCAGTCACGGCCTGTCCATGTGGGTGTTGGGTCTGCTTACCCCGTTGTTTACGCTGGTTACATGCAGTATTTTCATGCGGTTTTACTTTAAAATCGGCGCCTTTACCCCATTTGAATACCTGGAGCGCCGTTACAGTCCGGGAGTGCGCACGCTGATTGCTTCGCTGACCATCTACCTGAGGCTGATCTATCTGGGCATGGTGCTCTTTTCCACCAGCAAGATATTCGAGGGCGCGGCAGGCTGGCCGGGCTGGGTTACGGTGCTGCTTTGTGGAGGGGTCGCTTTGGTTTTCACGACCGCAGGCGGACTCAAGGCAGTCGTCTGGACCGATGTCATGCAATTCATCGTTCTGTTTGGCGGGCTGTTCTGCATTCTCGGCGCACTGTGGATGAAGATCGACGGAGGACTCCCCGGCGGGATTGTGTATGCCTTCCAAAACGGGCGTGGCCTTGATCAGTTTGCAAAGCCCGAGTTTTATCTGCTGAACCCTTATGTCCGCCTCTCCTTCTGGTTGCTTCTGCTGGCACAGATCACCGACCCGATCAGCAGCATGGCGTCGGATCAGATGACCGTGCAGCGCCTTTTGGCCAGCGGCAGCTACAAGGCGGCTGTCAAGACCCAGGTCGTGAATACCTGCCTGAATATTCCAACAATCCTTATCCTGTGGACCATCGGGCTGTCGGTCTTCACGTTCTTTGCCCAGCATCCTGAAGTTTCTGCCAAAAGTGGCGATACGGCCCTGTTCACCTTCATTTCGACGCAGCTTCCCTCCCCGATCCCCGGCTTTGTCATTGCCGGAATGCTGGCGGCCGTCATCTCCACATTAAATGCCGTGTTCAACAGCATGGCCACCATCTACTTGAAAGAACTTCATCTGCGGTACTTCAATCCAGGAATGACGGAAATCGCCCAGGTGAAAGTGTCGCGCATTGCCACCGTCGTCATCGGGTTGATCGCCTGTGGCCTGGGGCTGCTCATCACCTGTTCAGCGGAATGGCTCGCCCAGAGTGTAGTCGAGGTCTCGACGATTTTCTATGCCTTTGATGTGGTGATCGTGCCTGCCTTCATCTATGCGGTGCTCTCCCGCCGGGCGAGCACCCTGCTGGTCTGGGTGACTGCGGGACTCCTCTGGGGGTTGAAGATGGGGTTGATCACCTGGTACTCCCTCAGCACTGCGGCAGCCAAAGACTGGGCGCCGGGAATGGCAATGGGCTGGGCAGGCCCCCTCGAGTGGAGCTTTGCAGTGCCGCCCGCCGTCATCGGCTTGCTGATTCTGATTGTTTGGGCGGTTCTACGCCATCGCGACAAGCGGTTTACAACACCGGTGCTGGTGCTGGGCACATCGCTGGCCGGCTATGGGCTTGGACTGGTCATCTGGGCGTTTTTCAGCAATATTTACTGTCGCGAGACAGCCCGCGCACTCAGTTTCCAATGGGTAAGCCTGCCGCCATTCATCTGCTACACCCTGATCGGGATCATCTGGCTGACTTTCGGAAAAGTGCAGAAAAAAGAAAAATACCAGGGATTGACCATTTTTGATTCCGGAGAAGATATAATCGAGAAACCATGAAGCCGGAATGAAGAAACCAAAGGTGCTAAAGCATCCTCCCAAGAGTCTTGACAAGGGTGCTTGGCGCGGACTGATCGTCTGCAACCCAGTTGAAAGCCTCAATCCACAGATTACACAGATTATACAGATGCCGCAGATTTTTTAGGGCTCACTTTTGAAAATGCGCTCCTAAGATAAGAAAACTGCGCCCTAAAAAATCTGCGCTAATCTGCGGATAAAACAAAAAATCTTTCACAAAAACAGTTGAAGGAGATATTAGCATGAGATCATCGAAATCGTCATTTCCTCCGGCTTGGCGCATTCTGTGTCTGACTGCGGGCGTTTTGCTTACCCAAGCCGCCTGCACGACATATGACGCCCCCGTCATGAGCGAGAGCGAATACGCTGCGGCCAAGGCCGCCATGCTGGCCAGGCCGCGCAAGATCATGCACAACAACGACGGTTGCGACGTGACCTCTTTCAAGAAAAAAGACCTGCCGGTCACGGTGCAGAAGTTTCTCGACTTGCGCACCAGCTACACCGCCGGAATCGTCGATACCATCATCTACTGCCCCATTTCCAGCGGCTTCGGCCAATTCACGGTCGAGCTGCCCGGTTGCGACTGGCTCACAACCGACCCGCCGGGCCGCAATTACCGGATGATTCCGGAAAATGAACGGGTTTACATCAACATCGCCGAGGAGCTCAAGGAGCTGGGCACCGATGCGTTGCAGGAGGTCATCAAGTTCGGCCATGCGCACAATCAGGAGGTTTTCTTCGGTTTCCGCGTCAACGACACTCACGACTGCCATTACCGACCCGAAAACGACTGCAAATTTTTCAACGAATGGAAACGTGCCCGCCGCCATTACCTCTTCTGCGAAGACCACACTCAGAATATGGTTCACGGCAGCTGGAGCTGCGTCGATTTCGCCCATCCGGAAGTGCGCCGGAAGCAGATCGACATGGTTCAGGCGGTGGTGGACAAGTACGACATCGACGGCATCGAATTTGACTTTTCGCGTTATCTGCCGAAGTTCAAACGGGTCGCCGCCGGTGACGAGGCCAATCAGACCGAACGCGACCAGCTTACCGGCATGTTCCGCGAAATCCGCAGAGTTGTCGACCGCAAAGGCCGCGAGCGCGGCCGCCCGATCCTGATCTCGATGCAGCTGCCCGACTCGGTCGGCTACTGCCGCGCCAACGGCATCGACCTGGAAGTCTGGCTCGAGGAAGGGCTTCTGGACATCATGGCGCTCCCTGACAGCTTCCGGCTCAACACCTACGCCGACGGGGCGGCGCTGGCCCACAAATACGGGCGGCTCTACTACGCCCAGCTCGGCTATCCATGGCCATTTGAACGCGAGGAACGCGGCACTTCCATGTCGCGGCTGCAGGCGCCCAGCTATTACGCCCGCGCACTGGCCGCCCTCGAGTCCGGAGCCGACGGCCTGCTTTACGCCAACATCACCGAACCCGGCGGCGTGAGAAACCTGATGAAATCCGACGTTGAATGGCTCAAGAAACAGGACAAGCGTTATTTCATCACCGACATCGGCTGGGAGTTCATCGAAGGCGCGCTTGCCTCCGGCGAACGCTACAGTAACCTCCCCCAGCTCACTTGGCGTCGTCCCCGCTTCATTGCGCCCGGCGTGCCGCAGGAGTTCATCCTCGAGATCGGCGACGATCTCGAGGCGCTGGCCGCCGCCGGGAAATACCCCGAAGTCACCGCGATGGTCGATCTGGCCTCCGGGCACATGGGCGGCAAACTGAGCATCGCCAGCAATGGCCTCGAATGGCCGCGAGTGGCGACCGGCGAGCGTTACGAATCCTTTGCCGTCCCGGCGGGTGCGCTGAAAAAAGGCGCCAACAAGCTCACTTTGAGCGTCAAGCCGGCAGCACCAGGCGACACGGCGCTCGAATGCGACCTGCCGCTTTTCAAGGAAAACAAAACTGAGCCGATCGCCGACAGCCGCTGGCGCAAGCTTTTCAAAAGCCATAATCCGGAGGCTTTCACCCAGCTGCCGGAGGGATGGCGCATCGCGGACACCGGATTGGCCGAGGACGACATGGCCAACGTGCTCTATCCGTTCTTTTTCCGTGCCGGAGCGACGGTCTTCGACTTTGAAGCGCAGCTGATCGATTCGGATGACGAACGCGCCGTGGTAGCGCGGGTCGCCGACGGAGCGCATGTCGAGATCGTCAGCCTGCTTCCGGGCAAGGTCAAACTCCTTTACAGCGGTTTTGAAATGCCGCTCGATACCAAAAAGTTCCACCGCTACCGTGTGCTCTTTTACGCCGACCGGATGGTCTTTTCGGTGGACGGCGAGGAGCTCTTCACGACGGACAAGCTCACCCGCAGCGATATCATTGAAACCGTGCTCAAGGGGCATAAGGACAGATATTTCTGCCAGAATGTCTCCAGTATGCTGATGGGTTCGCTTTCAGGCAAGGGCTCGGGCACGGCGGTCTGGCGCGACGTGACGGTCGGCAGCCTGCCCGGCAGCGTGGAATTGCGGAATTTCGCGGTCGAGGTCAAGTTTCAGGACAACGCCGCCAGCAGTCCGCTCCGCAAGGCCAAGAAGGATTGACCTATGGTCAAGGAATTCCCTGAGGGGGTCAAGCCACGTCCCAGCCGGTCATGTTGCCCGAAGCCGAGGCGGAAAATGCGCCTTTCGACGCCAGTATCCCGGCGGAGCTGGACGTGGTGCGCCAGAAGGCGTCCAAATCCGATCAGTCCAATACTCGTTGCTTAAGATTTTTTAACCACGGAAAGCGCGGAAAATTTATAGGATTGCCGCTTTGACGGAAGGGATTGCTTGGCGTCCTTTGCCTTCTTCGTGTTCTTTGCGGTTAGTTTTTTAATTTCGCCGCCAAGGACGCCAAGGACGCCAAGGTCGGCTTTACGCAGTTGAGCCGTCTGTGTGGTTACAAAGCGTTAAGCCTGAAAAAAGCAGTTGATTTTTCCCCATGCCCGGCACTCAGAACCTTCTTCTATTTTCGTGGCACGCCAGAAGGCGTCCATCTATCTGGATATAGGCCGGTGCAATATTGCTCCAGTAAAATTATAGAAACAAACTTTTTTAGGGAGCGACTGCAATCGTATTTTTCATTTTTGTGAGGCAACCATGATTATCTTCTGGCTTGGCGGACGGGAGATAACACCGAGCATCAAGTCAAGGCGGCATGTTTGGCTCTTCCTGCCAGTTTCTATTGTCTGAATGTTGTCAATTCTGCTTTATAGGCCTTTTTGTAATCCGCCCAGAGGTTTTCGGCCTTATGCAGACTGCCCACGTAGGGATCAAGGCAGAGGGCTTGGATAACCAAATCCTCGTCGCCTTCCCCACCGGCCTGGGCAATCATTTCGTGCAATACTGTTTGGCGGCGACAGATTTCAGCCGGCCCCATGGGTAGTTTCCCTACATGGATTGAGCGTACTTGACCTCCAATGGCCAACGCGGGGACGTCCAGAATCACATCATCGGGGAGATTATCAACAGCCCCGTTGTTTCGGATATTGATGGCATCGAAATACATGGGGGTGTTGGTTTCCAAAGCTGCGATAACTCGACATGGATTCTCTGCATAGTACGGATGATCTGGGTCTGCCGGGAAGGGTGGTTTATCGTGATTCTTCTCCAAGAGACGTTGTGTTTCCAGTGTATGTGATTTGTTCTGAACCATTTCTTCGTAAAATGCGCGCAGCGACTTAAGGCCATAGGTAGGCCATTGATCCTTGTCCTGCATAAAGCACATGAATTCAACGATGTGTTCATCATATCCTACAGGATACATCTTGAAGAGCTGGTAAAGTTTTTTAGAAAGGCTCTGTTCCGGAACATTTGGATAGACTTCGCACCACCATTTGGAGTGCATAAAGGCATCAGCGAATTCTTTCATATAACTCTCGCCAGTGCCGCGTTTGCGGATGTCAAAGAGCCAGCTGCAATGGTTGATGCCAGCTGTAATAACTTCCAGGTCACCGGGTTCCATGCCAAGTTGTTCTGCAATGACACCAAAAGAGCCATGAACCTGATGACAGAATCCCAACGCCTTGATGCCGGGAAAATAATTCTTGAAATAAGTGCAGAGGATGGACATTGGGTTGGAGAAGTTCATAAGCCAGGCATCAGGGCAGACCTGAGTCATCATCTCAAGAATGTCCTTATAGAGGCAGATGTTGCGCAAACCGTGGATCAATCCTCCAGGACCGCCATTTTCACCTTTGATCTGGAAGACACCGTTCTTTTCAGCCAAGGCAAAATCCTGTACCCAGTGGGCGTAGCGGTTTTTTTCGCAGGAGGTGATGACGTAATCGGCATTGTTTAATGCAATGCGCAAATCCGTGTTGCTTTTTACGCTGATATTGTTCGTTGCATCCCCAAGCATCTCCTTGACTGTTGTTTCGGCAACGGCCAGGCGTTCTTCAGAGGGATCCATTAGCATGAATTCACAGTTGGCGAAGACAGGGAAATTAGGAAGCTCCTTGGCAATGGTCATGACAAAGCCCGAGCCCGCGCCTAACATCGTAATTTTGAGTTTTTTCATGGGCTTGTTTCACAGTCATCCCATAGGATGAAAAATTCCGGTGATAAAAATTAAAAATGCGAATTCATGCTATTTTATAGACAGGTGTTTTTTCTAATCAAGAAAACCAAAAGGAATAGCATAAATTCGCTAATGGAAGTACTGTAACTGTAATGAAGCAATTTTTCCAGCTCCTGTCGCGAAATTTGATTCCAAAACTCGCTGGCGACGCACTACTTCAAACCGAGCGCCGTCAAACTTTACATCACAATATTTCGCACATTGCCTAAAAATCAGGCAGACGCTGCATGTGCACCCGGTTATCTGGTGAAGCAGGGTAAAGATTCTTGCTTCACTGAGCCAGAAGCGGAACGCAAGCGGCAATTGCCTACATTGCCACAGATAAACAGTAAGTGTTTTTTATACGGAGGAATAAAATGAAGCAGTTCAGACCGCCGGTTGCTGATGCATTATTGGAAAAATATAATTTTTTTGAACTATATCCCTTTGACGGTGGAGGGTATTTTATCCAGAAGGAGATAGTCGGTTCACTGAATGATCGGGAGATTACGCGACGTATTTTGCAAGGCGCCTTGGCGGATTTTGGCTCGCTGGATGAATTGGATTTTATCAAGTTCGAGCGTTGGAGCACTATTGAAAAGTCCTGCTGGATCAACCGAATGTATTTCATTGTCTCCCTGGCTCGGTGTGCGATGCTGGACAAGGACGCTGCACTGGCCGGCAGAATTGCCGCCATCATCAGCCGCTTCAACCGCATGTATCGGCCTCCATTCGGCAGGGAGGAGGTTCAGGCGCTCCAACGGGAAGTTACTCTGCGCCGTGATCGTGACTACAATAGCGGCAACGCAATGGGAGAAGTCTCCTATCAGTGGTATGATTTCCAACCCGCATCCCGGATCATTAACGTGATCAACGCCATGCACTTTTTGCGGGACTTTACTCTGCCGCAGGAAGAATTTATTCGGTTTATCCGGAATAATGCACAAGTTATTATGGATGCTGATGACGAACACTCACTCAAACCCGGCAACCATCAGGCGCTGCGCGGTCTGGCGCTGCTGTATGCCGGAAACTTCCTCGATGAGCCTGAATATATTCGTGCCGGGAATATCGTCTGCAATTACCATATGACGCAGGACTATCTTCCAGATGGCATGCTGATTGATATGAGCCCTTCCTATCATGTCTTTGAAGCCTGGATAGGAAGGGATGCCTTGGCATTAGGCACAATTTCTAAGGAAGCTCAGGAAATGCTGGAGAAAGCTTTCCGTATTTGCCGTGAATTTCGCCAGCCGGATGGTAGTTCAATCGTCTTAAATGATGGTTACTCTCTGGATATGCGTGGTTTTCTGGAGAGCGCCGGTAAAAGCGCCAGCCCGGAAGAAAGCTTTGTACTGCCGCACTCCGGCATGGCCTTCTTTCATTCACCGGAAGTTTTTGCGGCTTTGGATGCCACTCCATGCAGAGGTAAATACTCGCATTATCATGGCGGAAAGAATGGAGTGACCCTTTGGTTTGCCGGGCAGCCTTTTCTTGTTGACTCCGGCTGTTGCAGCTATGATGATGAGGACTTCTGGAATTGGTATAAACTCCCAGAGGCACATTCGACCCTGCTGGTGAACGGCAAAGGCGACTCCGAGCTTCGTGGACGCTATGACTGGATTAAAGCTCGAGAGTACCGTATGGACGGCGCCTGGAAAGACAATTCCATAGAATGCGCGTCTGACTCTTGGCAACGTCGGTTGAGCGTGCCTGCATCGAACGAGGTGCTGATTAGCGACGATGTACAATTGCCGGAACCCGCCAGCTTGGAGTTCCTCTTTATTCTTCATCCTGCAGTGGCAGTCAGCTTCAAAGAGGAAAGGATAGTTTTAGGTAATGACCAAACACAGGTTCTGCTGCGTTGGGAAGCCGATGCTCCGGTCTCCTGGAAACTCTCTCCAGGTAAATGTTTTATTGCAGACCGCAGTGTGCCTGGCCTGCGCCTTCACCTTTGTGCCAATGTTGCCAGCTTTTCGATGCGCACCTTCTGGAACCTGGAAAACAAACCGGAATAAGGAGCCAAACGTAGGTCGCCGGCAGCTAAAGCTCAATTAAAAATGGCAGCCGTCCCATAGACTACAGAGCGCGGTCCCCAAAAATAGCCAACCCCGTCCTAAAGTATTCAGGCAGCATTTTATCCGCAGATTACACAGATGTACGCGGATTTTCAGGACAAGGATTCGAGTGGCGGCTCTATTTAAGAGATGTAAGAGCTTGACTATGCATAATCCCGGTTTTTAGCCCGACTGACGACTTTTTCTGCCGATAAGCAGGAGCGATCGAGTTGCTTTGCCTATCCTGCCTGCGGCCCCTATATCGAACGGGGAAAAATAAAAATCGAAAATGGCCTTTTGAAAAAAGAGGTTTGCCCAAGCGCAAAACAGGGC
>JAAZKR010000203.1 GCA_012799725.1 Oligosphaeraceae bacterium
CTCACATTTTTGACACGCATCTGCATGCTGACCACGTCACCGGCAGCGGCGAACTCGCCACGCGCACCGGAGCGGCCATCTATGTGCATCCCGGTGTCGAGGCGGCCTATCCGCATAAGGATTTGCATGACGGTGACCGTTTCAAGTTCGGCAGTGCTGAGCTGGAGGTCATTGAGACGTTTGGCCATACCCCTAATTCCGTCACCTTTGCCGTCACCGACCACAGCCGCTCAGACGAAGTGTTCGCTCTGTTGACCGGCGACCTCCTCTTTGTCGGTGATATCGGTAGACCTGATTTGGCCGGCGATGATCTGCTGGAAGAGCAGGTTAAGAACCTTTACGACAGTTTGTACAAGAAGCTGGCCCGATTCCCGGACTGGGTTGAAGTCTATCCATCGCATGGAGAGGGATCTCTTTGTGGACGTGGCATGAGTCCCAAGCCGGTCAGCACGCTGGGCTTTGAACGCCGCAATAATCCGCTCTTGAATAACATGAGCTTTGAGGAGTTCCGCCGAATTATGACCTCGGAGTTCCAGGTTCGGCCAGACAATTTTAGTGTCATGGTCGCCAAGAACCGTCAGGGGCCTAAGCCGCTGGCCGAGGCTGCCCCTTTCGTCCTGATGACCGTGGGGCAGGCCGAGGCGGCGCTTGCCAAAGGTGCCAAGATTGTTGACACACGTGTGCCGAGCGCCTTTGGCGCAGCTTACATCCGAGGCGCCGTCAACATCGGCTTGACACCGTCATCCGTCAACTGGCTGGGTATGGTTGTCCCGGCGGATACGGATATTATCATTGTGGCAGACACCGCAGCTCGTGCCGAAGAAGCCGCCCGCATTTACCGCCGAGCCGGCTACGACCGCCTTATCGGCTACCTGGGTGACGGCATCAGCAGCTGGGCAGCCTTGGCCAAGCCGCTTGACCATCTGCCGCAAGTGACCCCACAAAGCCTCAAGCGCATCTTTGAAAAATATTCCAATCACCTTGTGGTCGATGTGCGTTCAGATGGAGAATGGGAGTCCGGACACATTGACGGCGCTGTGCATATTCCGATTGAGAAGATCATCGCCGGCGACTTCAGCCTGGATAAGGAACGGTACATCACGATTGTTTGCGGTTCCGGCTATCGCGCCAATATCGCCGGCAGCATCCTGAAGTCATTGGGCTATTCGAATGTCTTCAGCCTCATCGGCGGCATGACTGCGTGGAAGGCGTCACAGGCTGCCGGTAAGTGAGCGCCGCCAAAAATACCAGCCTAATGAACCACCAAGACGCCAAGGACGCCAAGAGCCTTTTTTCTTGGCACCTTGGCGTCGAAAGTCTGTAATCATGAAAAAACGCATGTTTTCGGTTCCATCCTGGTTGCTTGGTTACGGCAGGCAGGAACTTCGGGGTGATGCCCTGGCTGGCCTGATTGTAGCTGTCATGCTGGTGCCGCAGGCCATGGCATACGCGATGCTGGCCGGATTGCCCCCCGTGTATGGGCTGTGTGCGGCGACATTGCCTTTGCTGGCTTATGCGTTGTTCGGGACATCGCGCCAGCTGGCGGTCGGCCCAGTGGCCATTGTTTCGCTGTTGACGGCTGACGCCTGCTCGAAGCTGATCGACGCTGGGGCCGACGTCGCCACTGTCGCTGCTACGGCAGCGCTTCTGGCCTTGCTGGTCGGCGCACTCCAGGTCGCCCTGGGCTTGTTACGGGCTGGCTTTTTGATCAACTTTGTCTCGCATGCTGTCGTCAGTGGGTTTACGTCAGCCGGCGCCATCATGATCGGCCTGAGCCAGTTGCCACAGTTGCTGGGAGTGAAGACATCAGGGGGGAATTCGGCTGTGGCTCTGCTGTTCGAGGTGATTCGCAAGGCTGGTGACGTGCATGGGCTGACATTGGCCATTGGCTTGACGGCGACCGCAGTACTGTTGCTGGCGCGTTATCGAGGTTGGCGCTTTCCGGTCACCTTGCCGGTCATCGCGGTGTCGATTTTGTTGGTCTGGTGGTTTGGCTTGGAAGAGCATGGCGTGCGTGCTGTCGGTGCCGTTCCCAGCGGTCTGCCCAGGTGGCGCCCGCCGGCTATCTCGCTGGAAATTCTGCGTTCTCTCCTGCCGTCGGCATTGGCCATTGTCTTCATCGGCGTCATGGAATCGATCGCTGTCGCCAAATGGATTGCAACCCGGGAGAAATACC
>JAAZKR010000204.1 GCA_012799725.1 Oligosphaeraceae bacterium
GTTGTCTCGAACGTCGTGGGTGCACAGCGCGCGGGGACGAAGCTGGTTGACATCACCTACGATCTGACGGATGCTGAGCATGACAAATTGGCCGTGACCATCCGGATTTCCAAGGATGCCGGTGCCACCTGGGATGTGCCTTGCGCGAGTGTGTCGGGCAATGGCATCGGCCCGGAGGTGACGCCGGGAACGGGCAAGGCGATCGTGTGGGATGCCGGCGCCGATTGGAATGGCCAATGGTCGAACCAGATGCAGGTCGAAATCACCGCCACAGCCGGCGCCGCCCCGGCAAGCGAAAAGTATCTGGTCGTTGACTTGTTGCCTGGCCCGGAGGCATCGGAATACCCGGTGAGTTACCTGGCAGAGGTTCCGGACGGCGGCTGGACGGACGTTTACAAGACCACCAAGCTGGTGCTGCGCAAAATCCCCGCCGGCACCTTCACCATGGGATCGCCAGAAGATGAACCGGGACGTAAGACAAACGAGACCCGGCATCAAGTGACCCTGACCAAGGATTTCTATGTGGGTGTGTTCGAAGTGACCCAGAAGCAATGGGAGCGCGTAATGGGCAACTGGCCAAGCTGGTTCAAAAACGAATCCTGCCGCGACTCCCGCCCGGTGGAGCAAGTCAACTACGAAGACATCCGGGGAAGTGGCGCCGGTGCCGGTTGGCCGGTCAATAATGCTGTGGATGCCGACTCTTTCCTGGGGAAGCTGCGGGCCAGAACCGGCCTGGATTTTGATTTGCCCACTGAAGCGCAATGGGAGTACGCCTGCCGGGCCGGCACCACGACCGCCTTGAACTCAGAAAAGAATTTGACCGCCGAAGAAAAATGTCCGAACGTGGCCGAGGTCGGACGATATACGGGTAATAGCGGAACGAGTGAAGCAGATAGTGATGCAACCGTTGGCTCCGCCAAGGTCGGCAGCTATGCGCCGAACCAGTGGGGGTTGTATGATATGCACGGCAACGTATGGGAATTGTGTCTGGACTGCTGGCAGGACGACTTGGGCAGTTCAGACCAGACCGATCCACCAGGCGCTGCCAGCGGCGGGGACAAGCGCGTCTACCGGGGCGGCAACTGGCGCACCATCGCGCGCACCTGCCGTTCTGCGTACCGCACCTGGGGCCCGCTGTCGAGCCGGTACAACAATCTGGGCTTTCGCCTCGTGAAGATGGTTCCCTAGTCCTTGGCGTCCTTGGCATCTTGGCGGTTCAATAACGAGGAACCAACCACCAGGACGCCAAGCAATTGGAGGAAACAACAAACCAGACCGAAATTCCGCTTGCAAGCTCGTCAGGAAGAAGATTGGCCTAAATCATTCTTCCAGATGATTTCATTGAGCGGTGGCTGGCAAACATATTGAAGATGCCTTGCGGCATCGCAGGAAAGGAAGAGAATGCCTGCCGCAACTTCGCCAGGGACAATAAATGGAAGAATGGCGATACTGGCGGAGCCTAAATGGTTGAGGGAGACAGTTACTCCAGCCTGTGTGCCAGCAAAATACAATGCGTCGGGGCTGCGTTGCGGGGTGGCTTTTTCAACGAGGATGAATCGTGCGCAGCCGCTGCTGAAGAACATGATGAACACGGCGAGCAGAGAAAGTGGGATTCTCTTGCTCATGCCGACCGAAAAGCCACATATCATATTGAAAGATGCTGCTTGTGCATGCTCTTTGTAACAGTGCTGATTAGTCGTTATTCCAGAATTTATATTATGGTCCATCGTATAGATATCCAAGCTTGGCAAGGAACTTATGGTACTATAATTTCAGACGGCAATAATTGCATCCACAGACAAAAAAATGGTTAATGTGCGAAGTTTTGTGATGGGAAGAGAGATTTGACTTTTGACTTAAGCCGCAAAGCGGCTAAAAGCCCCAACGGGGCGTGATATAACCAGCCCAGGGCAAGCGGCCCGTAGGGACGCGCCGCCCTGGGTATGGGCACCCTCCAGCAACCAGAGCCCTGCAAGGGCGTGACATAAGCCTGAACTATATACTACATACGCCTCCTTAAAGATTATATTCATCACAAGATTTCGCACATTACCAAAAAATGCTGGGAAAATAGCCAAGCCAGCGGGCTTGAGGATTTATGTTATAGTCATGGAAATACGGCCTTTGAGCCGGAGGGAAGTAATGGCCAGGGAGAAATAAAGAACGGAAAAAAGTGCTAAATCGAATAAACGGCTTATATTGGAGCAATGGCTCCTTCGGGCAAAACGAGAGTCCGGGCAATCCACCCGCCCGTCATCAGGAGGACTTGAAATGCAGGAGAAGCTGATTCGGGTCGCCGTTTACGGCACGCTGATGACGGGAGAGCGCAACGAGCGCTGGGGCACCGATGCCAGGAGCAGAGTACCCTGCACGGTCTGCGGCGTGCTCTGCGACACCGGCTGGGGCTTCCTGCCCTTCGTGCCGGACGTGAAGGGGCGCGGCGCGGCTGCAGAAACTGACAAGAAGCGCAAGGAGTAATAACGGGGCATGAACCATGTCATACACAACAACATTGTGAATTTTATCTGGGGTATCGCCGACGACGTGCTGCGGGAGGCAGAGTAATGGGGGAGAAACGGATTCGTAGCAGCACGGTTGAGTTTTTGACCTTTACCAGTCAGGATGACGCGCAAAGCATCGAAGCTCGCTACGAGGATGAAACCGTCTGGTTAAGCCAGAAGCTCATGGCGACATTATTTGATGTGGATGTGCGCACCATCAGCGAGCACCTGAAAAATATCTTTGAAAGTGGCGAGTTGCAGGCAGATGCAGTTGTCCGGAAATTCCGGATAACTGCGACTGACGGCAAAAAGTACCTGACTCAATTTTACAACCTTGATGCCATAATATCTGTCGGCTATCGGGTGAACTCTATTCGCGCTACCCAGTTTCGCCAGTGGGCAACCCAAGTATTACGTGATTTTGCCATTCGTGGCTATGTTATAGATACCAAGCGCATGGAAAATGGCGTTTTCCTGGGCGAGGACTACTTTGAGCGTTTGTTGCAGGAAATTCGTGAAATCCGCCTGAGCGAACGCAAATTTTACCAGAAAATTACCGATATCTATTCCACTGCTGTCGATTACAACAAGGATGCGCCCACTACAAAAAGATTTTTCGCCACGGTTCAGAACAAACTCCACTTCGCCATACATGGCCACACTGCTGCCGAGCTGATCCATGCCCGCGCCGATAGCAAGCTTCCCAAAATGGGCCTGACCAGTTGGGAAAAGGCTCCGAATGGCCGTATTCTCAAGGCTGATATTGGTATTGCTAAAAACTACCTCGCCAAGGAAGAACTGGAATCCCTTGGGCGCATCGTCAACGCCTTTCTGGATTTGGCCGAGGACCGCGCCCGCCGCCATATTCCCATGACCATGGAAGACTGGGCAAAGCGCCTGGATGCTTTTCTTGCTTTTGATGGGCGGGGGATACTGAAGAATGCCGGACGTATCAGCGCCGAGGCTGCCAAGGAGCATGCAGAAAGTGAATTTGAAAAATATCGCCTGATTCAGGAGCATGAACTGCGCAATGATTTTGATCGAGAGCTGGAAGAAGCGATCCGAAACCTGCCCAAGGAGAAAATCGACCATGAAAACAGTAACGGCTGAACTCCTGCCCAATGGCAACCTGCTGGTGTCGGTGCCGCTGCAAGTGAAGCAGAACGGCAACGGCACGCGGATAATCGCACCGGGGGAGGAAGATACCGACCGGGGCCGCCGGGCGTTCCTCTTGGCCGTGGCGCGCGGGCGGCGCTGGCAGCAGCTCATCGACGAAGGCAAGGTGGAGAGCATCAAGGCGCTGGCGACGCTCGTCGGGCGCGACGCCAGCTATGTGGCCCGCATTACCCGCCTGTCCCTGGTGGCGCCGGAAATCATCGAGCGGGTCATTGACGGGGAATGCATAGACGGCCTGTCCGTCGGCCTGGCCCGGAGACCGATTCCGGTGCTGTGGAGCGAGCAGGTCGAACTGCTGACGCAATGAGATGACTGGGATGGGGGAGCCGCTGGCCGAAAGGCTGGCGGCTTTTTTGTGCCTGTGATCGTCTTACTCGCCTCTCAAGGTGCTGATTACCACACACCCCGTGGCCGTCTGGCGGTAGCTTGTTTCGCTGACGGTTTCGATTACCAGCTTCTCCGCCTGGGACTTAATGACGTCCTGGAGATTTTCCACCATTCCACGGGTTTCACCGTCGCGCATCCTGCCCATAAAGGCATTCCGATCCTTGTAGATGTCCTACGGTGTCATATGTAAGCATTAGCCCAACTTCCCCGGAAAACCGACAAAACAAGCAGTGTCCTGCCTGATTTAGTGGCTACGAGGCCCACCTGGGAGCCTGCCGGAACAGCCTCAGCAGGAGCAGTCGATCCA